>NZ_JALKAK010000003.1:0-347806 GCF_023015645.1 Pseudohalocynthiibacter sp. F2068 | reverse complement strand
ACTCAACGAGCGACCTCGAAAGACCTTGCAATACCAAACGCCAGCAGAGAAATTTGAAGCATGTGTTGCGGCGATCAGTTGAAACCACACCGCTATGCGGACCTTCATTCTTTTTCAGTTTATAGGTTCTGACCCTAGTGACTCTACAATCGCAACACTTCCGTTTTTGCCCGCTTTCTCGCTAAAAGCGGTGGAAAATAAGCTCTCCCGTTTTTGAAAACCCTCTATCCAGGCGTTTGAATTCGGCCCTCGCGTTTTGATAGACGCTTGACGGGCCGCTCAAACAGGTCTATCCGAACCTCACTCTGTGGCGATTTGTATACCGGATTGCGGGCCACGTTAAATATGCTGCTAAAGAGGTCAGGGATCATTTCGATTGCCCCGACGTCTGTGAACGGTGGGGCTTTTTTATGTCCGGTAGGGCAGGAGAGATGAGATGACAAAAGACTGGAATACACGCACCCGTCTCGTGCATTCAGGGACCCGGCGCAGCCAATATGGTGAAGTGTCTGAAGCGATATTTTTGACGCAAGGTTTTGTCTACGATACGGCAGAAGCGGCAGAAGCGCGCTTTATCGAAGCTGGCGAAGACGAATTTATCTATGCGCGCTATGGCAACCCGACTGTACGCATGTTTGAAGACCGGATTGCGGCACTGGAAGGCAGCGAAGACGCTTTCGCGACAGCTTCTGGCATGGCGGCGGTGAATGCGGCGCTGACCTGCCTGTTGAAAGCAGGGGATCACGTTGTGTCCGCACGTGCCTTGTTTGGATCTTGTCTTTACATTCTCGAAGACATCCTTCAGCGCTTTGGCGTCGAAGTCACCTTTGTTGATGGCACTGATCTTGACCAGTGGCGCGCTGCGATGCGTCCAGATACAAAGGTGGTTTTTCTTGAAGCGCTGTCAAACCCAACACTGGAAGTTATTGATATCACGGGTGTTTCAGAGATTGCCCATTCCGTTGGGGCGACTGTTGTTGTTGACAATGTTTTCGCAACACCCATTTTCCAACGCTCGCTTGATCTTGGGGCCGATGTCATCGTCTATTCCGCGACCAAACACATAGACGGGCAGGGGCGCTGCCTTGGCGGCGTCGTTTGTGGAACGCGCGACTATATTCGGGGCAAGCTTGAACCCTATTTGAAGCATACAGGCGGCTCAATGAGCCCGTTCAACGCCTGGGTCATGCTAAAAGGCATGGAAACACTTGATCTGCGCTGTCGTGCACAGGGGGAAACTGCATTGGCAATTTCAGAGGCGTTGCAGGGACATCCTGATCTGGAAAGAGTTATCTTTCCCTTCCTAGCAGATCACGCGCAGTTTGACCTTGCCAAGTCGCAGATGACAATGGGTGGAACCGTTTTGTCGCTTGATCTGAAGGGTGGGCAGAAGGCTGCATTTAGTTTCCTTAATGCGTTGAAAATATTTACGATCTCCAACAATCTGGGGGACGCAAAAAGCATCATTACCCACCCGGCGACAACAACACATCAGCGGCTGACTGAAGACCAAAGACAGTCGCTTGGTATCACCCCGGGGCTTGTTCGCGTTTCGGTCGGAATCGAAGATACAGATGACCTGATCCAAGACTTGCTCTCCGCGTTAAAAGCCGTTTAGGCCGCATCCGGCAGGGAGTTTGTCGCATAAGCATTGGAAAAATTGTGCTAAACTCTTTAAGTTAGGGGCCTGTGACAGCGCGCGAGGGTTACACAATGAATGTCCATACGCCGACCACCGATGTCGAGCCAAGCAGAACCGACGCCGAAAAGGCGCTTGCGGTCCTGCAGGAATGGGCCCGAACGGCTACAGTAACAGAGGTTGCAGAGCTGCACCCCGCTGTGGCACGTCTTTTGCCAAATCAGGAACTTGCGAATTATCCTGCCTTGGCAAGGGCTTATCCCGAAGAATTCTTGGCTGATGATGCCTATAAAGCGTCCTTGCCAGACCTTCAGAATGGCCCGGAAAGCCTGATCAAGGGCGCAAAACGCCATATTCAACACGTTGGTGTTTCCAACTTCCGCCTGCCGATCCGTTTTCACAGGCGTGACGGCGGCGACCTTACGTTAGAGACCTCGGTGACGGGGACGGTGAGCCTTGAGGCGGGCAAAAAGGGTATCAACATGTCGCGCATCATGCGCACGTTTTACGCGCATTCCGAAAAAACCTTCAGTATGGAGGTGATCGAGGACGCACTGAACGATTATAAGACAGATCTCGAAAGCTTTGACGCCCGTATTCAGATGCGCTTCTCATTCCCGATGCGCGTGAACTCTCTGCGCTCGGCCTTAACCGGATATCAATACTACGATCTGTCACTGGAACTGGTGGAAAGCCGGGGCGTATTTAAGAAAATCATACATCTTGACTATGTTTATTCGTCAACATGCCCCTGTTCGCTTGAACTTTCCGAACATGCGCGTCAGTTCCGTGGACAGTTGGCAACGCCGCATTCCCAGCGCTCTGTCGCGCGCATTTCGGCTGTTTTGCGGCCTGATCAACCCTGTCTATGGTTTGAGGATCTGATTGATATGTGCCGCCGCGCGGTACCGACCGAGACACAGGTGATGGTAAAGCGCGAAGATGAACAAGCCTTTGCTGAACTGAATGCAGCGCACCCCATTTTTGTGGAAGATGCAGCCCGTCTGTTCAGCGAAGAGTTGCAAAACGATCCGCGTGTCGGGGATTTTCGAATCGTCGCAAGCCATCAGGAGAGTTTGCACAGCCATGATGCGGTGAGTGTTCTGACCGAGGGAGAGACGTTTTTGTCAGAGAGCCTTGATCCAAAATTGTTCAACACGCTTTATCATGTCGGCTGACGCTTTTTACCAATTTTCTGAGAAGCTGGTTCAATTGCGCTTGTTCTTCGGGCGACATTGTTTTGATCGCGTCCTGTTCGTTTTTCAGGTGCGCCGGAACCATCTTGTCTAACAAGGCAACGCCCTCGTCAGTAAGACTGACAAGTGTTCCACGCCTGTCATTTGGATTCGGCGATCTTTTGATCCATCCTGAATTTTCAAGCCGGTCCAGCCGGTTTGTCATGCCGCCAGATGAAATCATGGCCGATTCAAACAATGTTGTCGGGGTCAGGGAATAGGGCGCACCGGCGCGTCGCAGGGTTGCCAGAACGTCAAATTCGCCGGCCTGCACGCCATGTTCCGCAAAAAGAGGCTCCAGCCAGTCGCGCCGTAAGATCAGTGATGCTTCGGACAAGCGGCCGATAATCTCCATGGCAAGAAGGTCAAGACCAGGCATTTCCCTGCGCCATTGTTCAACAGCGGTTGAAGCACGATCCATTTTGTATTCCTTTTACCTTGATATTAAGAAACTTAGCAATTAGATACTTCTCATCAAGTTAAAGCTAGCGTTCTACGAAGGTGAAGTAAATGTCATATGTCGCAAACAATAAAACTTATGATCCCGGGCTCGCCGCAGTTGCTTGCCTTGGCCTTGTTGGGGTTCTGCTGGCCCTTTCGCTTGTGGTCGCAAAGCTCGCCAGTCAAGCGGCCGCACCGCCATTGGGTTTTCTGATGGTGTCGATGTTTGGTGCAGCGCTCATATTGCTGGTGGTGTCAGCACTTTTGTTGCGGGCACCCGTTGTCTTAAACCGGCGTACTCTTGAATATGGCGTGGTTGCGGGCAGTTTCTTTGCCATTCCCAATGCGATCGCGTTTCTGGCTGTTCCCCATGTCGGGGCAGGCTTTCTATCTCTGAGTTTTGCATTTCCGATTCTGCTGACTTATGCGATCGCCCTGGGGCTGGGGATCGAAAAGATACGCCAGGGCCGTGTCATGGGCATGTTTGCGGGGCTGGCCGGAGGGGTTGTTTTGTCGCTATCCAAACTTGATATCGCGGATGGTACTATCTTCTGGATTGTACTTGCAATGATGTCGCCCGTGCTGATTGCAATCGCGAATATTTACCGCACGTTGCGTTGGCCCACGGGGGTCTCTCCGGTCTTTTTGGCGGCTCTGATGCTGTTTGGTGGCGCGGGCGCCTTGCTGCCGGTTCTTGTCTGGGCAGAGCCGGGTGTTGTCGGAATATTATTCTCTTCTACAGAAATCCTGGCTTTGCTTCTCACTGAAATCACAATTTTCTCAGTGCTTTATGTTTTCTATTTTGTGCTGCAAAAGATTGCAGGGCCGGTTTATCTTAGCCAAATTGGCTCTGTCGCTGCCATTGTGGGAACAACGGTTTCAGTTCTTTTCCTAGGGGAATCCCTGCCAGCCTACTTCCTTGTTTCTGCGGGCCTTATTCTGGGTGGGACAGTATTATTTCAGCGTAGCAACCCTGCCTGATGTTCGCTGTGGCTTGACAGTTCAGCCACCTACGGCCAAGCCTTGCTCTTATGTTTGATTTGCGCCCTGTTGGATATGTCATTGGCCTGCTTGTCGCCTGTCTTGGGGTGTCAATGCTGTTGCCGATGGCGTTGGATCTGGCGGATGGTAATGCGCATTGGCCAATATTTCTGGAATGCGCGATTATCACGGCCTTGACTGGTGGGTTGATTGCGCTGGCCTGTGTGAATGGTGTGCAGCAAGGGCTTACGATCCAGCAAACCTTTTTGCTGACCACGGGTGTCTGGGTGGCGCTGCCCCTGTTTGGCGCACTGCCCTTTACGTTTGGGGCAACGGATGCCCGTATGGTTGACGCATTTTTTGAGGCAATGTCAGGGCTCACAACTACCGGCTCTACGGTATTTTCTAATCTCGAGGATTTGCCGCGTGGTCTGCTGCTATGGCGGGGGCTTTTGCAGTGGTTCGGCGGTATCGGTATCATCGTTGTGGCAATGGTGTTCCTGCCAGAACTCAGAATTGGCGGGATGCAGATATTCCGCTCTGAAGGGTTTGATACCTTTGGGAAAATCCTGCCTAGGGCGACCGAGATTTCTTCAAGAATTTCGGTGATTTACATTTCGCTGACGGTCCTTTGCGGATTGTCATACTCCGCTTTCGGGATGGAGCCGTTTGACGCTGTTGTTCATTCAATGACAACCGTTGCAACGGGTGGATTTGCAAATTACGACAATTCTTTTGGCGCGTTTTCCGCTGGTGTCGAATATTCCTCGGTACTCTTCATGCTTGCAGCGGCCTTGCCATTCGTTCGGTACGTGCAGCTTATTGGTGGTACCGCGAAACCCTTGCTGAAAGACAGTCAGGTCCGTTCATTTTTTGCCACCGCGATTGTGTTGATTGCCGTACTAAGCTTGTGGCAATGGACCCAACAAGCACAGACTGACAGCGAAACGTTTCGCAAGGTGCTGTTCAATGTGGTCTCGATCCTGACAGGCACGGGTTACGCAAGCGAAAACTATATGCAGTGGGGCTCGTTTGCGGTTGTCATGTTTTTCTTTATTGGTCTTGTCGGCGGCTGTGCTGGGTCAACCGCCTGTTCGATAAAGATTTTCCGCTACCAGCTTTTGTTTGCGTCCGTAAGCGCACAGGTCCGTAAAATCCATGCGCCACATGGTGTATTCACGCCGCGGTATCAGGGCCGCACCGTGAGCGAAGACGTACTTTCCTCGGTGATGTCGTTCTTTGTGTTTTTCGTTGTGACGCTTGGCATTTTGTCGGTTCTGTTGGGCATGACAGGTCTTGATTTTGTCACTTCGCTCTCCGGTGCAGCCGCAGCTTTGGCAAATATCGGCCCCGGTCTTGGAGCAGAAATAGGCCCCGCTGGGAATTTTTCGGGCCTGAACGATGCCGCGAAATGGATGCTTTCCGCTGCCATGTTGATTGGCCGATTAGAACTGCTGGCCGTCTATGCAATCCTCACAATTCAATTCTGGAGAAGTTAATGCCCGAACGTCCCCTTGGTGCGCAGATTTCGCATATGTTGAAAGCGCGCGATGTCGATACGATCTTTGGGATTCCCGGTGTTCACAACGTTGAACTTTACCGTGGAATCGAAGAGGCGGGTATTACCCATGTTCTTGCGCGTCATGAACAGGGCGCGGGTTTCATGGCCGATGGATATGCACGCGCAACCGGCAAGCCTGGCGTCGCCTATGTGATTACCGGCCCCGGCCTTTGCAACATCATGACCCCGATGGGGCAGGCCTATTCAGATTCCGTGCCGATGCTTGTTGTGTCATCCTGCCTGAACAAAGGCGATCTTGGCATGGGCCGCGGGCGCCTGCACGAGATGAAGGATCAGGAAATTGCCGCCGCTTGCGTTTGTGACTGGTCCAAAACGGCGATGGATGCAGAAAGCGCTTATCAGTTAGTTGACCGCGCCTTTGGGGAATTTGCCTCGCAGCGCCACACCCCCAAGCACATTCAAGTGCCTATTGATGTATTAGGTGCGGTTGCTGACTCCGCGCCAGAACCGCGCGTGACCAAGACGATTGCCCAGTGCCAAGAGGCAACCAGCGTGGCAGATGACCTCAAAAAAGCGAAAAAACCGATGTTTGTCTTTGGCGGTGGAGCCAGAACCGCGGCAGATTCAGCACGCGCTGTGATGAAGCAAACGGGTGCCGCAGCTTTCACCACCTATGCAGGCCGTGGAATCTTGCCCGAGGATGAAGCCCTGAACTACGGGTCCTATCTTGCGCGACCAGACAGTGCAGACGTCATAGCCTCGGCTGATCTGGTGATTGCGGTTGGCACAGCGCTCTCAGAAGTCGATCTTTGGCGCGACAATCTTGGTCATACTGCAAAGCTGATCCGCGTCGATATTGACCCCGCCAGCCTGTTTGATGCGCAGCATGCGGATGAAACCGTGCTATCGGATGCAGGTGCCTTTCTGGAGAACCTTCTCGCAGAAATCGATGGCCCGATGTCCAAAGGTTGGAAAGCCGAGCAGGTCGCCAAAACCCGCGCCCGCTGGCGTGCGGAAACTGATGCGGAGCGCCCCGGTATTGTTCCGCTTTGTGATGCGATCAAAGCGGTGCTTCCGGCTGATACGATGTATTTCTCAGACATGACGCAATTTGCTTACGTCGCGAAAGAAGTGATTGATATGGACCACCCGGGTCACTGGCATCACCCATATGGATTTGGCACCCTGGGCTATGCGCTGCCTGCCGCGATTGGTGGTAAGGTCGGTGTAGGTGATCAGCCAGTCGTGGCTATTATTGGCGATTACGGGTTTCACTACACGATGCAGGAGCTTGGCGTTGCGGTTGAACTTGGTCTGACCTTGCCCATCATCCTTTGGGACAACGGCAAGCTGAAAGAGATCGAGGACAGCATGATACGCTCTCAGATCGCACCGAACGCTGTCATCGCCCAAAACCCTGATTTCTGTAAACTGGCAGAGGCTTTTGGCGCCCAATCTGCGGCGCCAAAGTCGATCGAAGAATTGCAGGACGCACTTCGGTCCGCCCTTAAGGCCGACGGCCCGACGCTGATTTATGTGACACCGGAAATTCATGACTGACCGGGCAGGGTGGGCTCTAGCCCACCCAATCCGTGCTTAAGTTTTTTAATTCCAGCAACTTACCAGAACAGTGATGTCGGCAGCGCGTGATGTCAGGTCTTCGGCCGCGATCTGGCCATTGCTCTCGGCTGTTGATGCAACGATACCGTTTGCCTCCAATGCCGCGCCGATAGAGCGCGCATTCGCTGAAAAGCTCACGTCTTGTGGCAATTGCTGACCGCTTGAAGTGGGGCGCGGCAATAGCATTCCCATAACCGCGCCTGCCGTATCAAAGACCGGCCCGCCAGCATCGCCGGCTTGCGGTGCCAGTGCAAGCCTTTGCAGGGTGTCTTCGCCTTTCAACCCGCGAATGTCCGCAAGCTGGCCAAAGGTCAGCGTCGGCGCATCAAGTACGCCCTCAAACGGAAACCCGGCAACCGCGACTTCAGACTGGATACGCGCCACACCTTGCCGGAAGGACGCAAAGGCGATTGGCGCAAGTGATTCAGTTGGGCGCAGCACAGCAAAACCAAGTTCTGTATCCTTGAACGCAACTTCTGCGACATGGTCACGGTTCAGCGTGATTTCGCGGCACTCTTCAACCACTTCGGCGGTGGTTATGACCGTACCTGCACCGTCGATGAAGAACCCGGAACGCGACATATCCGGCTGGCGGATTTCGAGCCCGGCAAGCAGGTCAATCCGCTGATCTTCGCTTGGTTCGCCAAGTGTTTCATCCAGCGCGTCTGTGCCGAAGGGTGTGAAACTTTTGCGCATTTCGCTGATAACGCGGCGCATGCGGCGCTCGTCCCCGCTGGGCCAGACAAGTGTGAACCCCTTGATCAATCCATCGTCCAAAGCAGCATAGGTGTAAGAACTGATCTGATCATTCTGCCCGGTCAGTTCGAAATTTCTGTTATTGCGTTCGCGTGTTCCGGTGGGCGGTACAATCTCAAGGGTCTGCATGATGTCATAAAGACCAAACAAGGTTGCCTGCGTTCCCGCCTGAGAGATCAGCAAAACCTTTACACCCAGATCGGTCGTGGCATCATAGTGCACAAATGGTGGTTCAAAGCGGCTGAACTCTACCAATGCGGTTGGCATTTCAATCTCGATTCCGGCTTCGCGGTTGCTAAGGTAGCGCAGTCCAACACCTTCAAGAATTGAATTGTAGTCTGTTATTAGTCTTTCCCGCTGGAGCGTGGTCAGAATACCTGTCGGATCATACCCCATCGCGGTTTGATAGGTTTCCATTGCTGTGCGGGTGCCGCGACCAAATGCTCCATCAATAGCGGAATTGTAGAACCCTTCAGATTTCAAGGCTGTTTGCAAAAGTTGCCGTTCTTCGCGGCTGAGTGCCGCCTCGCTTCGGCGCGCCTCGCGCGGGGTTTCGTCGGGCAACTGTACCGAAACAGTTTCGGTTGTCTCTTCAGCAGCGGCCGTCTGATCTTCTATCACGATAGGTTCAGCCGTTCGCGTGTTCGCGCCAATGGGCCAGTACTGCTGACGAAAATTCGATCCATCTGCGATGTAGCTGTCCCGTGGGATCAGGTTTTCGCGGACCAGTTCCTGCAGACGTTGGTTTGCACCTTCTTCGGTGAAGGGGCCGATCACAACGGCATACCATCCTGACCTAAGTGCAAATCCGTTTACGTCCTCAAAAGCACTCGCATAGGCACGGGCGCGTATCTGGCCCTGCTGTAAACTTGGATGTGCTTCAATCTGAACCCAGGCAGTTTCTTGAGCAACGGCTGTTTGATGGAACAGGACCGTCGCGGCGAAAATTACAAAATAAACTAGTTTCTTCATTACCCTCTCGCGCTCGCATCGTTGAAATGTGCGATTCCGATTTCGAAAGTAACAGAGGATACGAGGTTTGCACCCGAATAATGCGTTCCGCCAATTGACCCTTGCTCCGGCGTTGCCTATTCAGAACGCGCTTTGCAAGAGGGCTTTACATGACAAGCGTGAAGAAGACCCCCCGCAGTTTTCAGGAAATCATCCTGCGACTGCAGGCCTATTGGGCCGAAAAAGGCTGCGCTGTGCTGCAGCCCTATGACATGGAAGTCGGGGCAGGGACATTTCACCCTGCGACAACTCTGCGTTCGCTCGGAACTGCGCCCTGGGCTGCGGCATATGTACAGCCGTCACGCCGCCCGACAGACGGGCGCTATGGTGAGAACCCGAACCGCTTGCAGCACTACTATCAATATCAGGTGCTGATCAAACCCAGCCCTCCGGACCTTCAGGTGCTTTATCTTGGTTCGCTAGAGGCCATCGGCGTCGATATGGACCTGCACGACATCCGATTTGTCGAAGACGACTGGGAATCTCCAACACTTGGCGCATGGGGCCTTGGTTGGGAAGTCTGGTGCGACGGCATGGAAGTCAGCCAGTTCACTTATTTCCAGCAGGTTGGCGGTTATGACTGTAAACCGGTTTCGGGCGAATTGACCTACGGGCTTGAACGTCTTGCAATGTATATTCTTGGCGTTGACCACGTTATGGACATGCCGTTCAACGCACCGGATGCGCCAATTCCATTGACCTATGGCGATGTGTTTCGCCAAACCGAGGAGGAATACAGCCGGTTTAACTTTGATATAGCAAACACAGAGGTCTTGCTGCGGCAGTTCGAAGAGGCCGAGGCGGAATGCGAAGCGATCCTTGCTGCAACGCATGACGATCCAAAGACCGGCAAACGCATCGTCATGGCTCACCCTGCGTATGATCAATGCATTAAAGCATCGCATATGTTCAACTTGCTTGACGCGCGCGGTGTTATCTCGGTTACCGAACGTCAGGCCTATATCGGGCGGGTCCGTGTGCTTGCCAAGAAATGCGCGGATGCATTTGTGCAGACCGATGCCGGGGGATACACTGCATGACTGGAAAAATTCTGGCTGGATTGATCGTTGTGACAGCTCTTATTGCAGGGGTCGCACTCTACTATCTGCAGGTTTACGCCTATTATGATGACGTTGAAGTAACTGAAAACCCGGTTCAGTTGACCTCGCTTGTCACTGGCTCTCCTGAATCGATCGTCGCAAACGATTTTCAGGGCATCGACGCTGACAGTTCGCCGCTTCGTTACCGGGCCTGTTTCACGACAATCCATAGTCATGCGATGTTGTCTGAAACCTATGTGCCCTATGACGATGCTGTTCCCTTGACCGCACCAAACTGGTTTGACTGCTATGATGCTATCGAAATTGGTGAGGCGCTGGAAGCAGGTTCAGCACTTGCATATATGGGTAAGGCAGACATTATCTATGGGTTCGACCGGGTTGTAGCCATCATGGAGGATGGACGCGGCTTCGTGTGGCACCAGTTGAATGAATGCGGGGCCAAACTCTTTGACGGCCAACCATTGCCCGAGGGCTGCCCACCCCCACCGGAAAGAAACTGACCATGCCAGATCTTTTGATTGAACTCTTTTCCGAAGAAATTCCTGCGCGGATGCAGAGCCGTGCATCGGCTGATCTGAAGCGTCTGGTTACGGACGGTCTGGTTGACGCGGGCCTGACCTATGCGAGCGCAGGCGCGTTCTCCACGCCGCGCCGTCTTGCACTTTCTGTTGACGGGCTGCTGGCGGAAAGCCCGACTGTGCGCGAAGAACGCAAAGGCCCACGGACTGATGCACCTGAAAAGGCGCTCGAAGGATTCCTGCGCGCAACGGGCCTCACAAAAGATAAACTGGAAGCGCGGGACGACAAAAAAGGTCAGGTCTGGTTCGCCGCAGTTGAGAAACCGGGCCGCCCTGCTGCTGAAATTGTTGCAGAGGTTCTTGAAACAGCAATCCGAAACTTTCCATGGCCAAAATCCATGCGCTGGGGCTCAGGCAATTTGAAATGGGTGCGCCCGCTTCATTCCATCCTATGCATTCTCAGCAACGAAGCTGGTGCAGATGTCGTTCCGCTTGAGATTGACGGCATCAAAGCGGGCGATACAACTGAGGGTCATCGCTTTATGGGCAAGGGCCGCTTTGCTGTCAGCAGTTTCGAAGATTATGAGAAGAAGCTGAAAGCGGCAAATGTCATACTGTCGGCAGAGGAACGTGCGGACCATATCTGGGCAGAGGCCACAAATCAGGCTTTTGCGCTGGGCCTAGAGGTGGTGGAAGACAGCGCTTTGTTGGCCGAGGTTGCCGGGCTCGTTGAATGGCCCGTTGTTTTGATGGGTGAAATCGCCGAAGATTTCCTTGATTTACCGCCAGAGGTGCTCCAGACCTCGATGCGCGAACATCAAAAGTTTTTCTCGGTAAAAGACCCGAAAAGTGAAAAAATCGTTCGATTTGTGACAGTCGCGAACCGTGAAACAGCAGATCATGGCACCACAATTCTGGCCGGAAACCAAAAAGTTTTGTCAGCACGGTTGTCGGACGCCAAATTCTTTTGGGAAAATGATTTGCGCGTTGCCAAAAGCAAGGCCGGAATGGCGACTTGGACCGACGCACTGGAAAATGTAACCTTTCACAACTTGCTTGGAACGCAGGCAGAGCGGATTAAGCGGATCGCAGCACTTGCACGTGAGATTGCTCCATTTGTTGCGGCGGACCCGAAACTTGCCGAAAAGGCCGCGTATGTTGCCAAGGCAGATCTCAGTTCAGAAATGGTCTATGAGTTTCCAGAGCTTCAGGGGCTGATGGGCCGATACTACGCCGCTGCTGCTGGCTTGTCAGAAGCGGTTGCGAATGCCTGCGAAGCGCACTACTCGCCGCTTGGCCCCTCTGACGATGTCCCGACCGAGCCTGTCTCGGTCGCCGTTGCCTTGGCTGACAAGCTCGATACGCTGACGGGATTTTGGGCGATTGACGAAAAGCCAACCGGCAGCAAAGACCCGTTTGCATTGCGCCGTGCAGCACTTGGGGTCATCCGCCTGATCCTGGAAAACAACGTTCGACTTTCCTGTGACCGCTTTTTTGATAGCCAGTTGTTACGCCATGAAATCGCTAAAGATCGTATGAACGGATCTAAATCTGCGGTTCTTCTGAATGATATGCTGGGTGAAATCGCTGAGCATGGTGTCTTTGGGGCTGCAGCGCGGGCCGTTCTGGACAAGCTTGAAGGCGATGCGCCCGAAGAAGTTTTGCTTATGGAAACGCAACTTCCGGATCGTTCTATCAACTTGCTTGCCTTTTTTCATGATCGCCTCAAGGTATTCCTGCGCGACAAGGGTGTGCGTCATGACGTGATTGATGCCTGTCTTGCAATGCCCGGCAACGATGACCTGAGCCTCTTGGTCAAACGCGCCGAGGCGCTTTCGGACTTCCTGAAAACCGACGACGGGGAAAACCTGCTTCAGGGCTTTAAACGTGCAAACAATATTCTCAGTCAGGCCGAAGAAAAGGATGGTGTCGAATATTCTTACGGTGCCGATGCCAAATTTGCGGAAAGTGGCGAGGAAAAAGCGCTCTTTGCCGCACTGGAAACGGCAGAGAATGATATCGCGCCAGCGATCAAAGCCGAAGATTTTGCAGGGGCAATGCATGTTATGGCGGCGCTTCGCGGTCCGATTGATGCGTTTTTTGAGGCTGTGCAGGTTAATGCCGAAAGCGAGATTGTGCGCCGTAACCGCCTTAATTTGCTCTACCAGATACGCAGCATTTGTATGAGCGTTGCTGATCTGACAAAGGTTGAAGGCTGAAGATAAAAGCGGCCTTTTTGAAACTGGTCGTGGTTTATTCGCCGCTGCGCGCGCTGCCGGGCAAGTTTTTCGTCTTCGACGAGGATATTTGTGGAAATTGGTGAAATAGCGGCGATATAGCCGAACCCACGCCCTTGTCAGACCACATTCCTGCGCTATGCTGCGCTGACGCAAAAGGAATGCTGCAGTGCGGAAAAAGTCTGAGATGCCGGGGTACACTGAGATAACCCCAAGTGCAGAGATCGAAATCCAGCTTCACGGAGGACGGGCAAAGTGCCTGCAACGGTTGCTGCGTCTTGATATGCCTGTGCCAAAGACCCTTGGGCTTGCGTTTGATGCGGTGCATTCTATTGCTGCAGGGCATTTGCCGGACACGGCTGCAATGATGGCCGAGTTTGGCGAAGACCCGATCGTATCTGTACGCCCAAGTTCCGAGGACCCTGATTGGGGTGGCCCCGGTGCTATCCTGAATATTGGCATGAACGATGCGCACCACGCTAAGATCGCCAAAGAGGTCGGGAAAGAGGCAGCAGATGCGCTCTACCTGCGGTTCATCCAGGCTTATGCAATTCACGTGGCCCGGCTGGATCCGGACGAATTTGAAGTTGTCGATACAAATGCATCAGACGCTTTGGAGCAGGTTTTACAAGCCTATGAGGATGAAACTGATGAAAGATTTCCGCAGGATCCGGCGCAACAGCTGAGTGAAGTTTTGCGATCCATGGCGCGCGCCTGGGAGGGAACAACGGCACGTATTCTGCGGCAGGCCAAAGGCGCGCCAGCGGATGCCGGTTTGGGACTGGTGGTTCAGAAAATGGCGCTGGGTGTCGGGGCCGGAGAGAGCGGGTCTGGCGTTATTCAGTTCATTAGTGAAATCACGGGTGAGCGTACAGTTAAGGGACGCTACCTGAGCCAAAGTCAGGGGCGTGATGCTTTGATTGACGGTGAAGGTGCTTTGTTTCTGACAAAGGATGACCGCGGCCCTTCGATGGAAGAGCGCTGTCAGGCTTGTTTTGCCGACCTTATCGAATATGGCGTAGCGTGCCGTACACGCTTGCGCGAAGAGATGCAGATCGAGTTCACGATTGAAAACGGTGCGCTTTGCATTTTGGATGCGGTCAGGGTGCCGCGCAGTTCACGTGCTGCCGTTCGTGTGGCGGTCAGTATGGCAAACGAGGGTATTATCACCCACGAGGAAGCCTTGATGCGGGTTGAGCCGAGGGCGTTGACAGAGTTGCTTCACAAGCAGGTTGACTGGAAGGGAACCCGCGACGTTGCGTTGAAAGGCATTGCCGCAAGCCCAGGTGCCGCGCAGGGCCGGATCGTGTTTTCCGCTATTGCGGCACAAGCCAGCGACGCCCGGGGCGAACCCTGCGTTCTTGTACGCCGCGAGACAGCACCCGAAGATATTCGTGGCATGCATTCTGCAAGTGCGGTTCTGACAGAACGCGGCGGAATGAGTAGCCACGCTGCCGTGATTGCCCGTGGTCTTGGTTTGCCTTGTATTGTCGGCGCGAGAGGGATGATCCTGAATACCCGGGACAAAATTCTGAAAACGCTGGATGGGCGGATTTTTAAGGAAGGCGACATTGTCACGATCGACGGCAGTACGGGCGAAGTGCTGGTTGGCGCGGTGAATTTACTTGAGCCCGCTTTGGACGGTGTTTTCCAGACGCTGCTGTCCTGGGCAGATGATATACGTGATATTGGGGTGCGTGCAAACGCAGATACCCCGGATGACGCACAAACCGCCCGCAATTTTGCGGCGCAAGGCATTGGGCTGTGCCGGACAGAGCACATGTTCTTTGAAGATGATCGACTGACCGTGATGCGCGAAATGATCTTTGCCGATTCACCGGAAGACCGTGCCGCAGCGCTTGAGCGTTTGTTGCCGATGCAGCGTGCAGATTTTACGCGCCTGTTTGAGATCATGCAGGGGCAGCCGGTTTGTATTCGTTTGTTTGACCCGCCGTTGCATGAATTCCTGCCGCATAGCCGTGAAGGTATGCGCGAACTCGCCGGTGCACTGGATCTGCCATTGTCTGACGTGACGCGCCGGGTCGAGGCGCTGGCTGAATTTAACCCGATGCTGGGGATGCGCGGTGTGCGTTTGGGAATTACAGTGCCCGAAATCTACGATATGCAGGTGCGCGCTATTTTCGAGGCGACCATCGAAGCGAGCCGAAATGGCGCACCCATTGTGCCGGAAATCATGATCCCACTTGTAAGTGCCAAGCGTGAAGTCGAACTGGTCAAGACAAGGATCGAGGCGGTTGCCGCTGCAGTTCGTACAATTGAAGGCGTTGAATTTGACTATCGGCTAGGCGTTATGGTCGAGACTCCGCGTGCAGCCCTGCGGGCGAGCGATATTGCATCCTGTTCCTCGTTCCTGAGTTTTGGAACGAACGATCTGACCCAGATGACTTACGGGTTGTCGCGCGACGATGCCGGCCGCTTTATGGGTGATTACGTTCAACAGGGCGTCTTTCCCGAAGATCCGTTCCATATGCTGGACACCGAAGGTGTGGGAGAGTTACTTATGATCGGGGCAGAGCGCGGACGCGAAGCAAACCCCGACGTGGTATTGTCGATTTGCGGCGAGCATGGCGGAAACCCGGAATCTATAGCATTTTGTCGCAGTGCAGGGTTTGACTACGTTTCTTGCTCTCCTTTTCGGGTTCCAGTGGCTCGATTGGCTGCCGCGCAGCTCGTGATACAGGAACAAACTGTTTCCGATAAAGACTAATGATATTAGATGGTTAACTTGATAACATCTGCTGGAAATGCGTTTTTTTGAGCTTTTTGTCAGCCAGATAGGGCCAAAACTATGTTGCATTAATGCCACATGGGTAGACGTATGGCTTTTAATGGATTATGTCAGCCGCTGTTGTCGCTGTGGGGGCGACGCTGCTTTTGGATCTGAAAAGGTTAGAGAACATGCGTGTGCGGCTGACGTGGGCATTTTGCCTTTCGGTACTTCTGGGTGTGACCGGTGGGGTCAATGCCGAAGTACGAGTATCAACAGCAACCGACCCAACCGCGGCTTTGGATGGCCGTCTGACGCAGCTTTTGGGCAGCGAACGACAGGCCCTGAGCGCGGTTCGCCCTGACCGTTTACGCCAGTTGACGGCACCTCCACGACCGCGTTTATCCGCGCGTCGAAACGGTGGCGGGAGCGAAATTACCTATTCACGTGAATGGCTTAAATCGCTGCCCCGTGCGAGCGGTGGTAACGAATGGAGCTGCCTTGCCGAAGCGTTGTATTTTGAAGCACGCGGAGAAAGTGTGCGCGGCCAGTTCGCCGTTGCAGAGGTCATTTTGAACCGTGTTGATAGTGCCAGCTATCCCGACACGATTTGTGGAGTGGTCAATCAGGGAACCGGGCGTCGTTATCAGTGCCAGTTCTCCTACACCTGTGACGGTCAAAAAGAAGTAATCAACGAAACTGCAGCCTATGAACGTGGCGGAAAAATCGCGCGCGCGATGATTGATGGCACACCGCGCA
Organism: Pseudohalocynthiibacter sp. F2068; assembly: GCF_023015645.1. Taxonomy (NCBI): domain Bacteria; kingdom Pseudomonadati; phylum Pseudomonadota; class Alphaproteobacteria; order Rhodobacterales; family Paracoccaceae; genus Pseudohalocynthiibacter; species Pseudohalocynthiibacter sp. F2068. Next base: position 331,298 of record NZ_JALKAK010000003.1, on the reverse strand, counting down.
CCCTGACAAGCGGCGCAACGCATTATCACACCAAGTCAGTCAACCCGCGTTGGGCACGTAGTTTCCCACGTACGACAACTATTGGTGTACATCATTTTTACCGCGCACCAACACGGCTTTCCAGCAACTGATTATACGTCGGACATGGCGTATAATCTGACGCCTAAGGGCTTCTTGTCAGCCGCTCATCAGGATACGGTTATCAGGCGACGCAGTCTGAGAACGAAATGACAAACAAAGACATTAAACACGCCTTTTCGCACCCGTCTGAACGGGCTGAAGCCACGGCAGAAAACGCTCTGCGTGACAGAATTTCTTTGCGTGATCATATTGTTGACGTCGAAATTGGCGCGTTTCAGGCAGAGCGCGGCACGACCCAAAGGTTAAAGTTTAATATCGTCGTCGAAGTGCGGCCATATTCAGACCCGCTTGACGATGATGTGGATCGTATCCTTTCTTACGACACGATTGCCGAGGCTATTGCGACAGAGTTGTCAGACGAGCGGTTGAATTTGCTCGAGACGCTTGCCGAGCGGGTCGCCGAACGCATTTTACATGAACCTCGGGCGATGCGGGTTTTTGTGCGTATCGAAAAACTGGACCGTGGGCCCGGCGCGCTTGGTGTTGAAATTGTAAGAACACGTAAAGATATATCTGACGGCACGCTTGAACCGCCAGAAGCCGAAAGCTTGCAGCAACCCGTTGTCGTCTATTTGTCAAACGAAGCCTTAGGATCAGATAACCTATCGGGCTGGATCGACGCACTTGTTGCGTCTGATGCACCTGGTGTTCTTTGTGTTGGGGCCTCTGATAGCCTGGCTCCTCAGTCATCGTCCTCGGCCTCTCAGCGCAGAATTGATATGCTTGCGATCGAACAAAACGCATGGGTTCTTGCGGGAAGGGACGGGCGTTGTGTCGTGGTGAACACCCGGACAGAATTGGACTGGGCCATGAAACATCAGCAGATCAGCGTATGGGCCCCGTCAAAGATGATTCTGGATGCCGTCGACGGGCCGTCTGTATCGCCTCGTGATGCCAAGGCATTGGCGGTCTGGCTTGCGGGGCTTCTTCATGCGTCTGAATTGATTGTTGTGGATGAAAGCAAACCGCTGAACGCACCTGTGCCAGCACGCCAAGTGGCGCTGACAGACAGAACGCTGTTCTGAAGCTTGCATATTTTTCCCTGATCGTCGAAAGGGATGGTTATGAATGTGTATTACCGACCAATCGTGCAAACAGATGCCGTGCGCCCATCCAACGCGATTACAGTGGCTGGGGGGTGGGGATGGTTCATTCAGGCTGAGCGAATTAACCGCAATTCCGCTTCTGAACTCGTTGATATTGCGGATATTCCTCAAGCAACGATTGAAGCAATCAGCGCCCCGCGCGCGCCAATGGCAGGGCTGCATTTTAATGCCCCGCGCTTGATGGGCATCCTGAACGTCACCCCGGACAGTTTTTCCGATGGTGGGCATTTCCATTCCCCCGAGGCGGCGCTCAGTCACGCAAGGCAAATGGAAACCAGTGGCGCCGATATGATCGATATTGGGGGTGAATCAACGCGCCCCGGCGCCGAAGCTGTGCCAATAGATCTAGAGATTTCACGCACCAAGCCAGTCATTGCGGCAATCCGTAGCGGCTCTGAGTTGCCAATTTCGATCGACACCAGAAAGACAGAGGTGGCCGAGGCAGCGCTGGCTGAAGGGGCGAATCTTGTGAACGACGTCTCCGCGCTCACCTTCGACAGAACCCTGGCCAACCTTGCTGCAAGGGACACTGTTCCTGTTTGTCTGATGCATGCACAGGGAGATCCGAAAACCATGCAGGCGGCACCGAAATACGACAATGTTCTGCTGGATGTCTTTGATTTCCTTTCAGAACGTGTCGATGCAGCGGTAGCGGCGGGCATTCCACGCAACCAGATCATGATTGATCCCGGCATCGGTTTCGGCAAGACGGTTGATCACAATCTCACGCTTCTACGCGGCATCAGCCTGTTTCATTCGCTTGGCTGTGTGATCCTGCTTGGGGCGTCCCGCAAGCGCTTTATAGGTACAGTCGGAAACGCGCCATCGGCGGAGGACCGCGCGCCGGGCTCTATCGCCGTCGCTTTAGCTGCTGTATTGCAGGGTGTTCAGGTAATACGGGTGCATGATATTAAAGAGACGCGGCAGGCGTTGAGCCTGTTGAATGCAGTTCAGAACATTGAGCAGGGGCAAAAATGAGCCGAAAATTATTTGGTACAGACGGTGTAAGAGGTAAGGCCAACAGCTATCCGATGACTGCGGAAATTGCTTTGAAACTTGGGGCGGCCGCTGGCCGGTATTTTCGCAAAGATGGCCTGAACCGCCACCGCGTTGTGATTGGTAAAGACACCCGCCTGTCTGGTTATATGCTTGAAAACGCTCTAACTGCGGGTTTGACGTCGACAGGTATGAATGTTTTGCTGCTTGGCCCTGTACCAACACCTGCGGTTGGGCTGCTGACCCATTCGATGCGCGCGGATCTTGGAATTATGATTTCAGCCAGCCACAATCCGCATTATGACAATGGCATCAAGTTTTTCGGCCCTGACGGGTTTAAATTGTCTGACGAGGCCGAGATCGAGATTGAAGCAATGCTGGAAGGCGAGGTTCGCCCCGCGCAACCCAACAACATTGGCCGTGCAAGGCGGATCGACGATGGCCGCGGTCGCTATATTGAATATGCCAAGACCACCTTTCCGGGCAAACGCCGATTAAGTGGAATGAAGATCGTTGTCGATTGCGCCAATGGCGCGGCCTACAAAGCCGCCCCCGAAGTTCTATGGGAACTTGGGGCAGAAGTGATCCCTGTCGGGGTAAGCCCGAATGGATTCAACATCAACGAAGGCTGCGGATCGACCCATACCCAGACCGCAGCTGAAACGATTGTTCAGCATGGGGCCGATGTGGGCATCTGCCTTGATGGTGATGCAGACCGCGTGATGATACTGGATGAAAACGGGCGGGTCGCCGATGGGGACCAGATCATGGCGCTTCTTGCGACAAGCTGGGCTGAAAGCGGTAAACTTGCAGGCAACACGCTGGTCGCAACGTTCATGTCGAACCTCGGGTTGGAACGCTATCTTGCGGGCAAGGGCATAAACCTGCACCGCACCGCTGTCGGTGACCGCTATGTTGTCGAGGCAATGCGCGCTGGCGGCTTCAACCTTGGTGGTGAACAATCGGGTCATATCGTCATGACCGATTATGGCACAACAGGCGACGGCCTGGTGGCCGGGTTGCAGTTTTTGTCTGAAATGGCGCATCGCGAATTGCCCGCAAGCAAACTGGTGCAGAGTTTCGAACGCTGTCCACAATTGCTGAAAAACGTGCGGTTCGAAGCCGGGAATGACCCGCGTGACACCAAAGCCGTCAAAGCGGCAATCGTCGAAGGCGAATCGCGGATCAAAGCGAATGGCCGCCTCTTGATCCGGGCGTCAGGCACTGAACCCTTGATCCGGGTCATGGGCGAAAGCGAAGACGAAAATTTGCTGCATGAAGTGGTCGATTCAATTGTCGATGCGATTTCTGCGGCCGGATGACGCGTATCTGTTCAGGCGGGCTAAGTCGCTGGCCTGAACAAAACGCGTAGTACCTTCCACTGGCTGAGCGCCATTCCGAACAAGATCAGTGCCAGCGCTGCAAAGAATTGCGTTGGCAGATGTTCCCCAAGAATCAACGCGCCAAATATCAGTGACCAGATCGGCACCTGATAGTTAACGAGTGACATGAAACTTGGTCCGGATTCCCGCACGATCACAACAAGGATCAACTGCGCAACAGCTGTTGGAAAAATTCCGAGAACGAGAATGGAAAGGGTGGGGATCAAAGGCATGGCCTCTGGCAAACCCTCAAGCCACAGGGCCATTGGCAGGCTGATAAGGCTGGCCATCAGCATTGTCGCGGCCGCAAGGGCAATCTTTGAAACCGGGGGGCAAAGACGTGTGATGATCGAGCCTATCGCGTAACACCCTGCGGCGCCGAAACAGGCGAGGCGCGCGGTTGCCTCGTTGTCCACGCCAAGGCTCTTGAAGGCATTCAGCCCGATCAGCATCAGCACGCCAATAAAACCAAGGGTAAATCCGGCCCCCTTCAACCAGCTAAGCCGTTCACCGGGCACAAGGAAATGCGCAAGTGGCAAGATCAGCAATGGCACTGCCGCCATCGTTACACCGGCAAAGCCCGAGGCAACATATTGCTGCCCCCAGGATAGCAGAAAGAAAGGAAAAGCGTTTGAAAAGAAACCCATACACAGCGCTGCCGCCCAGACCCAACCCGCATTTGGCCCGCGCAGCGGGGGTAGGCCCTTACCGCTTAGCAGGGCAAAGGAGACAAGCAGGATCGCTGCCGGCGTAACACGCGATGCCGCAATGCTGACCGGGCCAAAACCCCGCAACGCAACCGACATCATCATGAATGACGTACCCCAGATCAGACCGATTGTGATCAGCAGAATCCAGTTCTTCAGGCTGGGGGATGTTTGGGCCGGAACATTCATGCCGCTTTCATGGTTGTTTCTGACCAAAGAGTAAATCCTCATTTTTTAGCGTTTTGCCGGGGCCGCATTTCACGCTGCCCCGACCCGTTTGTTAACCACGTAATTTGTGATGCAGAAGAATTGGAACAACCAGATCTTCCTCATCCGTCAGGTGACGCTTCAGGAATTGTTCGATCCGGCTGACCGACCCGTGTAAAGCGCCCGCTTCTTTGCGGGCCTGCTGCTCGTCCAGGTGGATCAGTTTGATCACCCGGTTCCCGGCTTCTGTTAACGCATTCAGGGTTTCATCAAGTACCAGATGATCCGATTCAAGCGTCTCCAGCCCGTGGTCAAAGCGGTTGTCAGCGTCTCTCAGCTCCGGGAAAAATTGCAGGTCTTCCCAGTGATGATGGCCGTGCAGGTTACGAACCAGAAGATCGCCGTAATATGACAGGCGACCGGCAAATTCTTCCGGGCTTCTGTCTTTATCCAGATAACGTTCTGTTTCCTCTCTTGTGATTTCGCTGAGCTGGCGAAACATTTTATGAGCCCCCATCCAGTTCTGAATCGAAGCGGCGAAATTCGGGTGATCCGGCCAAGCGTCGCGCGGATAATCCCGAAGGAGGAGCTGCATTTCTTCAGGCAGTCCCTCTCTTGTATGTATGCTTGTTTGGGTCATGCCCGGAAGTTGGGTGTTTGGTGTAGTGTTACAACATCACATAAGCGCACATGGAATGGCGCTGTGTGCACAGTGTGAAACAAGCAGAAACAACCCCGCCCGCCCCTCAAAGCACCTTGAAGATAAGGGTTAACGAATTGACCTAAAGACTTTTATCCTGCTGAGTAGCGAAACTTTTTCCATGGCCTGCGTTCCGAGACAGTCACTCGAACTTTAAGCAGCAAACTCCTGCTTTGAGCCCTTCCACGACATTCGTGTGGATACTGGAACTGGCAGATCATGGAGCGTTGCCTTTAAAACGCCGCCTTCCATTGTTCTGTGTCGACGAACCAACGTTCCTCGGTAATCAGGCCATCATTCCCAAACTTGAAAAGGACGGCACACTGCGAGCCGTTCGGTATTTTTTCAGCGGTAAACTCTACAACGTTGACGATTTCGTTTGCGCCCTGGCAGTAGCGCAGGTCTTTAATATCGAATCCCGGCGGCAACGCCTGACCGATCCCGTCGAGAGCCGCTCGGAATGCTTCGCGCCCTTCCAAAACATCGTTTTGGCCGGGTAGGACAAAAATCATATCATCAGCATAAAAGCTGGCAAGTTTGTCCATGTCGCCAACTGCCAGCGCTTCCCATCCGGCCTTTAGGTCTTCCAAATGTTTCGCATTTGCCATTTTGTAGAACTCCTTTTTCAGTTTTACGTGCTTCAAGTTGTGTGTATCACATATATTGGTGCGCCAATTCTCGGTGGAAAGTCCGAATTGTGTTTGTGGCCTAGCCTTCGTGCTTACGTCTTTGTTGGGTCAGCAGAGGCTATTTGATTTTGCCAAATTTAGGTTTGGAATGCCCCGCACAACCGTCGTTGAACAAACCTGCAGCGAAAGCCGGTTTAGAGCTTATTCTGTTGAAAAACACCGATTTCTGAAAATCACGATTTTCCGGTGGAAACGCGCGGCCAGCGAAAGTTAGATAGGATTGTGAACCAGACGTGATGCGGTCGCCCAGCAGCGTCGAAGATGGCGTTTGGCCGACCCCTTCGCCAAATCTAACTAATCGGCCTGCATGGCAAAAAAGTTCATCGATTAGGCCCGAAACTGGAGTTTTTCAACATGGCGCAATCAGGACCAGCGTTTAGTTTCAGCTGTTGTTCTTGATGTTCATGTCATTGAAAAGGATATTGACCAATGGAGTATTTTGCTGGTTTGGATGTGTCCATGGAGGAGACGCATATCTGCATTCTTGATCGCGAGGGGGTGCTTATCCGAGAGGGAAAAGCCTCATCGACCCCAAAGGCGATCACCGCGTTTCTCGCCGCCGGACCTACATGTTCCAAAGTTGTTTTTGAGACCGGGCGGATGGCCCCGATGCTATTCCACGGCCTGACGGAGCTTGGCGTTCCGATTGTTTGCATTGAAAGCCGTCAGGCTTATCAGGCTCTGAAATCTCTGGCGGGGCACAAAACCGATCGCAATGATGCTCGGGGTTTGGCACACTTGGCGCGGACGGGATTTTACAAACCTACCCACGTTAAGTCACTGTCAGCTCATGCAATCCGTGCGCTGATCGCGGCCCGCAAGAAACTGGTCGGGCAACGCGTGACCATCGATAATCAGATCCGAGGGCTGGTTGTCGTGTTTGGCGTCCGCCTTCCACGCGCGCTGTCGCCCTCCTTCAAAGACGCGGCATTAAAGATCAGCGATGGCGTTCCTGGCCTGCATGCCGCGCTGCGGGGTCTGTTTGCAGCGCGCGAAGCGATATTGACGGCCGTGGCTGCCATTGACGGCGACATCAGGGTAGTGACCCGCAGGTCCGAAGTTTGTGCGCGCCTCATGACAGTGCCAGGCGTCGGCCCCATAACCGCACTGGCGTTTGTCGCAGCGATTGATGATCCGACACGCTTCAAGCGTTCGCGAGATGTTGGGCCCTATCTCGGGCTTGTTCCCAAACGCCACCAGTCAGGTGAAGTAGACTACACCGGGAGCATCTCCAAACGCGGGGACGTGCGCGTCCGAACACTGCTTTATGAAGCCGCAAATGTGATGCTCACGCGATATGTGGCACCGCTGAAACTCAAGTCATGGGCGCGCGCAATCGGGCAGCGCTCGACAATGAGAAAAGCGCGGGTGGCATTGGCCAGACGTCTTGCGATCATCCTGCATGCCATGATGCGCGATCAAACCGAATTCCAAGTTGCGTAACGATAACCTGAACAACCGAGGATTCCTCTATAAGAGTTCCCATGCGGGACGACGCCCGAGGGAGGGCGTGGAATATGGCGCCGATTCTGTAGCGACAGAGCAGATTACCGGTCTGATCGCGGTTTCAACCTTGCCGGTCCACACCCAGCCAACCCCATCATGAGCCCGTCAGCTCGAAGAGAACCAAGGCAACCTCAGACGTCAATTACCCTGCAAATATGAAAAGTGCACATTGACAGATTAGAGAACAAAATAAGCTCAATTTGACCATGCTGCTCCTTGCAGCAAGGTCTGTTGTGTTTTCGCCCCTGTAGTGGGTCAGGATAGGAACCCAGAGTGGATCATATGCCATCGGTCATCCAGTCTGCTTCAGGGGGTTTGCGCGGAAAAACGTTGTGAGCAGATCAGCCACGGTTGTCGCGTCGTCTTCCATCAAGAAGTGACCAGCATCAGGCACGATATGTAGGTCCGAACCGGGGATCGCCGCATGAAGCTTGTGCGCCCAGTCGGTGACCTGCCATGCGTCTTTCTCGCCCCAGATGATCTGCATCGGACGCTCGCCGAGTCCCGTTAGGTCGTCGTTGATTTCCATCGTGTGCTTGGAATCGTAATGGCTGATCTGATGCTGAAACAGGCTCGCCTGTCCCACAGGGCCAGAAATATATTCCAGAAAGACCTTCAGGGCATCGGCGTCGAACGTTTCTTTGTCCTCAACCGTTGTGAGAAGCCACTCGCGAAAATGATCACGGTGTTCTTGATCCGGCTTCCTGATAAGCACATCGAGGCCGTCGGCCATCTGCTGTTTGGTGCGCGCCGATGGCCAGCTGTCAAACGTGCAGCTGTCCAGAACGGTCAGGGTTTCCGCTTGATCGGGATGAAACACACCGAACCTCAACCCGACAGAACCGCCAATGTCGTGGGCGACAACGTGAGCCTTGTCCAATCCCCATTCGTCAAAAAGCCCGTGCAGGATCGGCACCTGTCCCGACACGGATGTGTCGACGGACTGGTCCCAGGGACGCTCGGACAGGCCAAAGCCAAGGAGGTCGAGAAGGTGAACCTTGTATCCCGCATCGACCAGCTTTGGATACACGTTCCTCCAGATATAGGACGATGACGGCGTGCCGTGAACGAGCACAACGGGTTCGCCTGTCCCATGGGTGCCGTGGGCCACGCGGTAGCCATTAATGAGTGTGTCGTCGGGGACGATTGAACGCATGATAGTTCTCCAAACTGTTTGACCGATGATGGCCCATCTGACAACATGACACAAATGAATGAATATCATAATGCAATCAAGATTTGTCATGTGAGGTGTTATGGGGGCGCAAGTTGAGGTCGCCGATATGCGGGCTTTGCGCGCTGTGGTGGAAAAAGAAGGCGTCACAAACGCCGCGCAGGCGCTGAAGCTTTCGCAGTCCGCCGTCAGTCACAAGATCAAGCGGCTTGAAGTGAGCTTGGGCAAGGTGCTGCTGAACCGCGCGACGGGTGGCGGCGCTCTAACCGATGATGGTCGTCGCCTTTATGACTACGCCTGCCGTATCCTCAGCTTGCACGACGAAGCAGTCAGCAGTCTCGTCAACGAAGATCTGGTCGGCGAGATCAGTCTCGGGATCACCGAGGATATGATCACATCAGGTTTGGGAAATCTGATGGGTCGGTTCGCGCGCAAATATCCCGATGTGCAACTGAAAACGATTGTCGAACAGAGCCGCACCATCGACGCGATGCTGGTGAGCGGCGATTTGGATATCGGTGTGGTGCAGGTGTTTGCGAGTGACGTGCAGAAGACCGACGTGATCGTAAAAAAGGATTCACTGGTTTGGATCGGTCCACAGGATCATGATCTTTCAAAACACCGCCATCTGCCGTTTATCGCTTTTGACCGGAATTGTTTCTACCGCCACTGGCTGGAAACCTGCACACCCGATCTGGGGCGCCCGCTGCGCGTGGTTATGGAGTGTGCGAGTGTTGCTGGGATCATCGAGGCCGTCCGGGCAGGACTGGGGTATGCATTGGTGTCGAAATCCCGCGTTCCTTACGGCGTGGTGGAAGTCACGACAGGTATTGAGCCGCCTACACAGGTCGCTCATGTCGTGAGGTCGCAAGTGCAGTTCCTTGGCAAGCCAGCACGAATGCTGGTTAAGGAACTGGAAACCGAATTTACCGACTGTCTCTGATACTTCTCAAAAATAGGAAATCAAACGAACACGCTGAATTAAATCGCAGCCAACAAGCGTGGCAGCCAAGTAATAAACTATTCTAGCTTGCTGTATGTTTCCGGTAAGTTCAGTGATGTGATCGAAGCTATCGACGTACAATGAGCTCCTATTTTGGACACAGTGGACCGTCTTTGAGCAAAACCGGACATTGATGTACGTACGACGAAGGCCTGGAAAGTCCGCATAGCGGACGCTGACTAATCAGCCGCGAACGTCCTCTATTGTCGGTCCAGGCACATTTTGGGAATAGTAGGTGGGTCGGCGGGGAAATTCTGGTGTTTAAAAACTTGCAAGTTTTTAAAATCGACCCACTGAGAGCTTTAAAGAGTTTAAAGAATCGCCGCCCCGCATCGGTGTAATGCGGGGCGGCTGACGTTTTAGTTTTTGGCCTGGTCGACGAGTTTGCCTGCCGAAATCCACGGCATCATTGCGCGAAGTTTTTCGCCAACCTGCTCGATCTGATGTTCGTCGTTCAGGCGGCGGGTCGCTTTAAAGAAAGGCTGCCCAACGGTGTTTTCCTGCATGAAATCACGCACAAACTTACCGTTTTGAATATCAGCAAGAACCGCCTTCATCCGTGCCTTTGTTTCGTCATATGGCAGGATGCGCGGGCCGGAAACATACTCGCCGTATTCCGCAGTGTTGCTGATCGAATAGTTCATGTTGGCGATGCCGCCTTCATAGATCAGATCCACAATCAGTTTCACTTCGTGCAGACATTCAAAGTATGCCATTTCAGGTTCGTAGCCAGCTTCGACAAGGGTTTCAAAACCCATGCGGATCAGCTCTACAAGGCCACCGCAAAGCACGGCCTGTTCACCGAAGAGGTCTGTTTCACATTCCTGACGGAAGTTGGTTTCGATAATGCCGGAGCGTCCACCGCCAATGGCAGAACAGTAAGAAAGACCTATTTCCATAGCCTTACCGGTTGCATCCGTATCAACCGCAACAAGGCAAGGCACGCCGCCGCCTTTGACATATTCTCCGCGCACGGTGTGGCCCGGGCCCTTGGGTGCCATCATGATGACGTCAACACCGGCCTTTGGTTCAATCAGACCAAAGTGCACGTTCAGGCCATGCGCAAAAGCAATTGCAGCGCCTTCGCGAATGTTGTCGTGAACGTATTTCTTGTATGTCTCTGCCTGAAGCTCATCGGGCATTGTGAACATGATGAGGTCACACCAAGCCGCAGCTTCGGCAATACCCATAACGGCAAGGCCTTCGGCCTCTGCCTTGCGTGCAGAAGGAGAGCCTTCGCGCAACGCGACCACAACATTTTTAGCGCCAGAGTCGCGCAGGTTCAGCGCGTGGGCATGGCCTTGTGAGCCGTAGCCAAGAATGGCGACTTTTTTGTCTTTGATCAGATTAACATCGCAGTCGCGATCATAGTAAACGCGCATTTGGGCGCTCCTTTTTGGGTTTGTTTTCGTCTGGCGCAGAATACTGCGATATCAAGAATACGCTCTGCAAAATTTGACGTGTTTATCAATATGTGAAAAAACTCATTCATTAAATCAACAATTACCGAAATAATCATGCAACCAGATGATACAGACCGCCGCATTCTACGTCAGCTTCAGGCCGCACCAGAGCTTTCAAACAACGAGCTTGCAGAACGCGCCGGTGTTACCCCGGCAACCTGCTGGCGACGGCTTGAGAAGCTACAGACAAATGGCATCCTGCTTGGCCAGCAAGCTGTAATTGACTGGGCAGCACTTGGGTATACTGTCGAAGTCAGCCTTCGCATAACGCTCGACAAAACCCAAACCCGGGCGTTTGACGAGTTTATGGAGGCTGCGCGGGCCGTACCGGAAGTGATTGAACTTCAGACCTTTCTTGGCCGTGTTGATGTGCGTCTGTCCGTTCTGGCCCGAGACATGGCGCATTACCAGCATATCTACCGCACCAAAATTTTGACCTTGCCGCATATCGCCGATATCGAGGCGCTGATGCATGTTGCGGAAATCAAATCGTCGCAAGGATTACCGTTGTGATTGACCTTGATGATATGGACCGCACGCTTCTGCGTGCCCTTTCAGAAGATGCCACACAAAGCGCAGGTGCATTGGCGCGGCAGCACGGCTTCAGCCAGCCCGCGATATGGCGTCGCATCAAACGGCTGGAAGATGCGGGCGTGCTTAAGGAGCGAAGGGTTGTTCTGAACGCCGAGGCGCTGGGGTTTGGCGTAACAGTTTTTCTTGGGGTAAAACTGGCCACCAAAGGGCGCGTTAGTCTTGAAGATTTTGAACGCGCCATAACGGCCATTCCCGAGGTGCAAACCGTGCAGCATATTCTTGGTCTTTACGATTACAGGGTTAGGGTTGTTGCACGTGATATTTCCGATTTCGAGCGTGTGTTGCGTCGCCGCATTATGACCTTGCCCGGTGTGGGCGATGTCGAGGCGAATGTTTTACTGTCCGAAGAACGCAGGCCCGGGCCAATTGGTTGATGGTATACTGATATAGACTTTGCGTTCCTTTTCAACACGCGCTAGGCATTTCAAAACGTTTCTCGGAGATCTGCGATGACTGCTTTGCTTGAAAATATCGACCCGGACGGCCTGCTTGAATACTCGGTGGTTTTCACCGACCGTTCGCTGAACCACATGAGTGCGGCCTTTCAGCAGGTGATGCGGGATATCTCGGAGAATCTGAAAATTGTTTACAACGCTGACGCTATTGCCCTTATCCCCGGTGGTGGCACTTACGCGATGGAGGCGGTTGCCCGCCAGCTTGCAACAGACAAGAAAGCACTGGTCATCCGCAACGGTTGGTTTTCCTACCGCTGGACGCAGATTTTCGAAGCTGGCAACGTTTCGTCAGAAGAAATCGTGATGAAGGCGCATCGCAGCGGAAATGCGGTCGACGCACCCTTTGCCCCGGCACCGATTGACGAGGTTGTTGCTAAAATAAAATCTGAACAACCCGATGTTGTGTTTGCACCGCATGTTGAAACATCCTCAGGGATGATTTTGCCAGATGATTATCTGCGTGCCGTGGCTGATGCTATTCACGACGTGGGTGGTTTGTTTGTACTTGATTGCATCGCATCAGGGTGCGCGTGGGTCGATATGAAAGCAACCGGCGTTGACGTACTTATCTCTGCCCCGCAAAAAGGCTGGTCTGCGTCCCCGTCTGCCGGGATTGTCATGATGAACGAAGCCGCGTTTGCAAAAGTCAAAGCAACGCAATCCACGAGTTTTGCAATAGACTTGGGTAAGTGGCTTTCGATCATGGAGGCCTATGAGAACGGTGGCCATGCTTACCATGCGACAATGCCAACAGATGCGTTGCGTGACTTTCGCGATACGGTGATCGAAACCCGCGATTTTGGGTTCGACAAGCTGTGTGATGCGCAATGGGAGCAAGGCAATCGTGTCCGGGCGGCCTTGGCTGCCCGCGGCATCAAATCTGTTGCGGCTGATGGGTTCGGCGCGCCGGGCGTTGTGGTTTGCTATACGAACAATGGGGATGTGCAGACCGGAAAAGCATTTGGCGCCCTTGGAATGCAGATCGCGGCTGGCGTACCGCTGCAATGTGATGAAGGGCCAGAATACAAAAGCTTCCGTTTGGGGCTGTTCGGGCTCGACAAGCTTTATGACGTAGACGCGAGCCTTGCGCGACTTGAAGCAGCGCTAGATCAGGTCTTCCCGTCATAAAAATTGGCTAGGAAAGCGGTTTTATCGCGTTCCTAGCCCGGCGCGCATCAGCGTTTTTCGCACCGGTGCAACTGAATAGAACGCGTTGAGCGCTTTCGCGCGCATGTCGCGAAGCCCCTGTGCGCCCATCATTGACGCACGATTGAGCGCGTCAATCCCGGTTACACGAAGACGGACTTCGGGATGGCGGCGGCGGTTGTAGGCTGTCAGCATTTCGCGTGTGCCAAGCTGATCAGGGCTGCTTTGTGCCAACTCAAGCAAAATACGCAAATCCCCTAAGCTCATATTCAAACCCTGTGCCCCGATTGGCGGCACCACGTGGGCAGATTCCGCAATTAGGGCGGTGCGTTCACCTTCCATTCGTTCGGCAATTTGGCTGATGATCGGCCAGATCGTGCGGCGGCTGGCGAGCGTCAGGGGGCCGAACAATAAACAGGACCTTTCGTTCATTGCGGCCTCGAATTCGACCCCGGGCAGATCGTAGAGCCGCTTGGCTTCGGGTCCCGTTTCCATCCAGACGATGGCAGAGCAGGGCAGGCCGTCCCGGTCAGGAAGCGGGACAAGTGTGAATGGGCCACCCGAACGGTGAATTTCCGTCGAGACGTTTTCGTGTGGGATTGGATGTGTCACAGCAAAGGCGAGGGCCTTTTGCCCGTAACGCGTTGTTTTAACGCCAATACCCAAGGCTTCGCGCACAGGTGAACTACGTCCATCAGCCGCGACTAACAGCTTGGCTGAAATGCGTGAACTGTCTGACAGCGTGACCAACGCCTCGCGCTCACGTGTCATTACACGATCTGTGCCAACACCGGGCCGGAACGACACATTCGGAAGTTCGTCTAAATGCGCAACCATTTCACGCCGTAGCAACCAGTTTGGCAGGTTCCAGCCAAAGGGCTGATCGGAAATGTCGCTTGCGTCAAAATCTTTGACCACGCGGGGTTCTGGCTCCACACCACCGGCATCCACAATCCGCATGATCTGTAGCGGAGCGGCGAAGGGTGCTAATCTACCCCATAATCCGCACTCATCCAGTAGCGTGCGTGCGGGTTGCAAAAAAGCCGTAGTTCTGAGATCAGACCCTTCAGCACTTGCCTCTGTCACCGGGGGCGTCGGGTCTACGCAAATAACCGAAAACCCGGCGGCACCAAAAGCCGATGCTGCAGTCAGCCCAGCGACGCCTCCGCCGGAAATCAGGATGTCTGTGTTTTCTCGTTCCATGGAAAGGACCTTAGGGGGCGCTAGGGGGCGCGAAAAGACTTAGCCAGACAACTGCGACACAAAGCCCGCAAGATCATCGGTATGGTGATGGATGAAATCGGCATCATGCGGGTCAGGGGCCACATGGACGGTACGCATTCCCATTGCATGTGGGGCCGCAAGATTGCGGGGGTCGTCTTCAAACATGGCTGCCTCTGCTGGCCGCGTGCCATCAAGGTCAAACACATGCTCAAAGGCTTCACGCTCTGGTTTCGGTTTGAAGCCGGCGTGTTCAACCCCATAGACGGCATCAAAAACATTCGCCAATCCGCGGGCTTCTATCACACGCTGCGCGTAGGGGGCTGTGCCGTTGGTATAGACGATCTTGCGTCCGCGAAGGTTGCGAATGGCCATTGCCAGCTTTGGATCAAGCTCCAGATGATCCATAGAGATATCATGTACATCCGTAAGGTACGGCCCGGGATCGACATCATGTTCGCGCATTAACCCGGCAAGCGTCGTGCCATAGGTTTTCCAGTAGTGGCGGCGCAGATGGTCAGCCCTGTCCCTCGTCACGTTCAGCGATTCCATCACCCAGGCTGTCATGCGAACTTCGATCTGATCGAACAACCGCGCTGCTGGTGGGTAAAGCGTGTTATCGAGGTCAAAGACCCATGTTTGAACGTGAGAGAAGTGTTTCGCAACCATAGGCGCAAACTAGGGTGAAGTGATCGCAGTTGCAACGCGACAATGGGTTGATTGCAGGGGCAAGGCGTGGGTAGTGTCCTGCACGGTCAGACGCGGAGATTTCGATGGCAGAAGTAAAGCAAACGCAAAAAGACGCCTATACATTGATACTGGAAGCGATTGATATCGGGGATTACAAACCCGGTTCGCGACTAGTTGAAAGCGATCTGGCAGAGCGTTTTGGAATGTCGCGTACGCCAATTCGCGAAGCCCTGCAGCGTTTGGAAACGCAGTCAATGCTAACGCGCGATGGCAGGAGCCTGATTGTTGCTTCGCTGGACCATAATCAATTGGCAGAGCTTTATGTTGTGCGTGCAGAGCTTGAAGGGCTGGCCGCACGTCTTGCAGCGCGCCACGCCGCACCCGAAGAGGTGCGCGTTCTACGTGAGATGGTTGAGGATGATCAGAAACTTCTGAGCGATCCCAACGCGCTGTCGCGCGCCAACCGGAGGTTCCACAAACAGATTCATTTGGCATCGCACAACCGGTATCTTGTCCAGCAACTTGACCTTGTTCACCGGTCAATGGCGCTTTTGGCGTCAACATCACTTGCGGCCGAAGGGCGGGGGGAAGGTGCGCTTCAGGAACATAGCGATATCGTTTCCGCTATTGAGAATGGGGACGGTGAAGCCGCCTATCAAGCGCTAAAAGCTCACATTTCAAAGGCCTTTGAAACGCGGCTGAAACTGGATGCCGACGCAGGGTCCTAAGTTTTGGTTTTAGTCGGTGTTGGCTCAAATACACCGTGTTTTGTTTTATCCCAGTAAAATGGCCGCGTTAGTATCTCGTAAAGTGCTTTGTAGGATGCGATTGCACCGAGCGGGAAGTAAAAAAAGAGCGTTGGCACCCACCATTTGAGGAAGCTGTGTTTTTTGCGCGAAAACGCAATGATGCCGACACAAACGGACGTAAGCTCCACAAATAAAAACAAAGCGGCCAAAAAGATGGCAAGGTTTCCTGACATGACCTCTGAAAGAGGGTGCGAAAGGCCAAACATAATCAGCCAGAAAGACCAAAGAAAAGGCGCCAGTACGAATTGTGAAAGTGTGCCGAGGAAAACCAGCTGAAAGCCAAAAAATTGCCGCCAACCAAGTTGCTGTGGCAATAATCGTGGCGAACGCATGTGGACTGCCCAAGTCATGGCGTATCCTTTAAGCCACCGGGAACGCTGCTTAATCCAGGGCACAAACCTGCAATTTGCTTCTTCTTGTGTCACGGTATCAACCAATTCGGTTTTGTAACCGTGGCGGGCAAGTCGGATACCCAAATCAGCGTCTTCGGTCACATTGTGTGCATTCCAGCACCCAAGTTCTTCAAGGGCATCGCGCCGAACGAAAAGCGTGGTTCCGCCAAGCGGAATGGCGAAACCTAGCTTTGCAAGACCGGGCAGGACAAGCCGAAACCAAGACGCATATTCAATTGTAAAACAACGAGATAGCCAATTTGTCCGCGCGTTGTAGTAATCAAGAATACCTTGCAAACATGCCACCTCGGGACCACATTCGCTAAATCGGCGAACGATTTTTTGGATCTGGTCCTGGTCAGGGGAATCTTCGGCGTCGTAGATACCGATAATCGAGCCCCTGCAGAAATCGAGCGCAAAGTTTAACGCGCGCGGTTTGGTGCGCACCTGTCCCTTGGGAACAATAATTGTGCGCACCCATCGTGGTAAACTCGTTTCGGCAAGCGTGTTTTGGGTTGTGTCATCGTCCGCCTCAACCGCAAGGCAGATATCAAGAAACTCTTTCGGATATGTCAGGCGTTTCAGGCGATGTATTAATTGCTGTGCGATTTCTTGTTCTTTGTACAATGGAACAAGCACAGAGACGGTCGGCAGAATGGCTGTTGTGTTCTCCCGATACAAGGCTGTATTTGCAATCTCTGCGGGTCTCGATTTTCGCAATTGGGTAACAACTGCGGCGATTTTCAGAATAGCAAATAGACCCAGCGTGATTATGGCCCATCCGGAAAACAACCCAAACACAACAGATGGAGCGAGCAGCACCCCAAAGATCAAAGCCATCGTTAAGAAAAAAAGGCTGATACGCAGCGCTTTACTGTTCCATGATCGGCAACTTTCGGTCACTGGCACACGCTTTTCTGAACGTTCTACAAGGTTGTCGCTTCGCTGATGGATCAATGACGTGTGAATGGCGTGTTCCGGCGCAATCATCATACGAGGTGTTCCGAGCTGTTGGGGCAGCGAGCGCGCGAATTTGTCAAAGCGTTCCGGGTTAGCGGTTACATAGACAACTCCACCTGGAATGCGCTTCCATGGAACAATACAGTTTCGAATACAGGTTATAAGCCCTACCTGGTTTATGAGTTCCGGGTCAGGTGGTGTGTTTTCGAGATCGGCTATTTCGCAACGCCATTGTTCCTTTAAAGCAAGAAACAGGTTGTTTTCGTTAACCATATTATGTGTCAGCAGAACGTTGCGAAGACACGCACCGCGACGTTTTTTGAGAGCCAGCGCTCTTTCCAAATCTTCGGGCTTGAGATCTCCGCGTTCCACAAGAAGCGGGCCAAGTAAAAGGCGTGTGTTTTTCGCCGGAACGACGCGGGTCGTGACCGCAGTTCTTTCAAGTGGTTTAACGTGCATCATGCGAAATCAGTCCAATTGGCTGAGATCAGAGTTCCGCAATCTGAGTTAATGTTGAGTTAAGCTAATGTTAACAAAAGGTTATTTATGCTTCTGTCTTACTTCATCGCTTCGACAAAACGCTCGAAGAGGTAGTAACTGTCCATAGGGCCGGGGCTGGCTTCCGGGTGGTATTGCACAGAGAACACGGGCCGATCTTTCATGCGCAGACCGCAATTTGAGCCATCAAACAATGATACATGCGTCTCAACAACATTGTCGGGTAATGTTTGACTATCGACCGCAAAGCCGTGGTTCATTGACGTGATCTCGACCTTGCCGGTGTCAAGGTCCTTCACCGGATGGTTCGCGCCGTGATGTCCGTGGTTCATTTTTATTGTTTTTGCACCAAGTGCCAGGGCCAGCATTTGATGGCCAAGACAGATGCCAAAAACAGGAATATCTGATGTGTCGAGGATCTGTTTGATCATAGGGACTGCATATTCACCGGTCGCAGCCGGATCGCCAGGCCCGTTCGACAAGAAAAGTCCGTCTGGATTTTGCGCCAGAATATCCTCGGCAGTCGCGCTCGCGGGTAAAACAGTGACATCGCAGCCAGCCGAGGCCAGGCACCTCAGAATATTGCGTTTCGCACCGTAGTCGACGGCGACGACCTTATGCTTTGGTGCAGTTTGTGGGGTATAGCCTTCTGGCCAAGCCCAACGCATTTCATTCCAGTTGTAAGACTGGGCACATGTCACGTCCTTGGCGAGATCCAATCCTTCAAGGCCCTGAAAAGCGCGCGCTTTTTCAACAAGTTTCTGTATGTCAAAGTTGCCGTCCGGATCATGGACCATGGCGACATGTGGCGCACCTTGCTGCCGAATTGCGCGCGTCAGGCGCCGCGTATCGATACCGCCAATACCTACCCTGCCGCGCCGCTTTAGCCACTCCGTAAGCTCTTCTGTTGCGCGCCAGTTTGACGATTCTGTCGGGTTCCATTTTACAACCATGCCAGCTGCAACCGGGTCGGTCGTTTCGTCGTCTTCTGGGGTAACACCGGTGTTTCCGATGTGTGGGAAAGTGAAAGTGACGATCTGACCAGCATAGGATGGGTCGGTCATGATCTCCTGATAGCCTGTCATCGCCGTGTTGAAACAAAGCTCTGCCTGTGCTTCACCGGTTGCGCCAAATCCGACGCCGTAAAAAATGCTCCCATCCGCCAACACAAGGCACGCGGTACGTTTTGTTTGTGAAGTTATTTCAGCAGTTTTCGCGGTGCTGGCGGTAGACATTATGCGACTCCCCGGCTCAAATTTTCGAGAAACTAAGTGCGTTGCGCGCCGGGGTCAAGGAGATAAGCCGGAAATAGGAAATTTGTGTTATCTATAAAAAACAATAACTTATAGATATGTTGCAAGGTTGTAACAATTCCGATCTGCGGGTAAGGTCACATCCTTATGACGTAAATGGAAGCCTTGAGGATAAGGATGCCGATGGACTTGCAGACCAAACTGAGTTCGGCTTTGAAAGAAGCGATGAAAAGTAAAGATGCAGAGCGTCTCTCAACGCTCCGCCTGATCAGCGCAGCCATCAAAGACCGTGAAATCGCCATGCGTGGTACGGGTGAAGAAACCCGTTTGACAGACGGGGATATCCTTGGAATCCTTGGGAAAATGGTTAAGCAGCGGCACGAAAGTGCACGGGCGTACGAAGAAGGTGGGCGGCTTGAACTTGCCGAGAAAGAGTTGAGCGAGATCACCGTTATCGAGGCGTTTCTGCCAAAGCAATTGTCCGAAGAAGACGCGCAGAAAGCGATCGACAAAGCGATTGCTTCTGTTGGCGCAGAATCAATTCGCGACATGGGAAAAGTCATGAGCGCGCTAAAATCGAAATACACGGGGCAAATGGATTTTGGCCGTGTTGGACCAATGGTCAAAGATCGGCTCGGTTGATCAATTCTGTTAGTTTGCAGACTGATAACGCTCAGACGCGATCTGGTGTCTGGGGGTTATTTGGTACCCTCTGTTTTTGCGCGTCTGAACCTCCGAAACAAACGACCGTCAAGAATGAGAAGCCCGGAAAGCAGCATGAACAGTCCCAGGTAGACGTTGGTCGAAAGAGATTCACTCAGAACAATTGCGCCTAAAACGATGGAAACTGGCGGGACCAAAAGCGTTACAAGCATCGTATTCGACGCGCCTGCGAGGGCGAGTATGCGATAATACAGCAAATAGGCCCCGGCCGTTGCGAAAAAAACGTAGTATCCAATTGCAAGGAGCGTTGAACTTGAAACTGCGAAGCTCGGCACACCGTCGATAATAAAGGCTGCTGGCACCATCACGACAGATGAACCGGTCAGCATACCGGCAGCCGCAACTTCTGGTGCGAGACCACTAAGACGAATGCGGGCCCAGACGCTGGCGAAGGCATAAGAGATTGTACCGCCTATTACCGCCAACTGTGCCAAAGATCGAATGTCGAAGTTGCGAAAAGACTCAAGCCCAATCGCTGTCGCAACCCCTGCAAAGCCAACAACTATACCCATAGTTTTGCGGACCGTTAGCTTTTCGTCCGGAAAAATTACGGTAGCGACCAATGCGCCAAAAATAGCGGTTGCCGCATTGAACACTGCAGTCAGGCCAGACTCTATGTGAAGTTGCCCCCAGGCCATCAGCGAAAAGGGAAGCACATTGTTCAGAATTCCCATCACAAGAAAGGACAGCCAGAGACGCGGTGAGTGCGGAATTGGCAGACCGCGGTACGCCACCCACCCCCAAAGCAGAATCGCGGCCCAGAAGACCCTGTGTGCAACGCTGGTGACAAAACCCACTTCGCGCAGTGTGATCGCAATGGCGAGAAAGCTTCCGCCCCAGATCAAACCGAGAAGGCAGAGTTCCATCCATGCGCGGGTTGGTATGTCTTGCTGTTGTACCATGGGGGCAAAATATTCACGTTATATGCAGGATACGACCCGAAACGTGCTTAAGGTCGTAAATATGAAAGTTGCTCGTTAATCTCGGTGAAAAGCGCCTTGCGTTCGTCTTCGCTCAGGAAAGCGCCGATTTCGACTTCGCGCCCTTCACCGGTCAATGTGACATAGCTTGGAACAGGGCCGCTGGCCGGGTGGATTTGTACGCGTACCCAATGAGGGTTTGCTGACCATTCCTGCTGCGGGCCTCGTGGGTTGTGGCGGATCAATTCAATTCGGTCGGGCCATATAGAAAGAAGTTCAAGCAATTCACCATCGCAGTAACTGCGATTGAGGAAGTACCAGATCAGTGCAACGGCACCAAGCAGGAACGGAAGTAGGGTCCAGACGAAAGGTGTGCCCAGAAGTGGCAGAAGCGGCAGCAGAAGCAATATGCATGTGGCAGCAATAAAAATTACGAATCCGCGCTTGGGAAGCGACCTAAAGGGCCATAGCGATAGCGTGCAAACGGGCGGGTGTCCGTCAGAAAACGCGTAAGAGGCCCCGGATTTACCCGAGGCCTCTTTCGTAGTTCCAGTCCATTCGTAGGGCACTTAGTGACTGTGGCCTTTGTCCCATTCTTCCTGCTTTGGAAGAATTTCGAATGTATGCTCTGGTGGAGGTGTCGGAAGTGTCCACTCAAGCGTGTCAGCGTATTCGTTCCAGTAGTTGTTTTCGGTTACGCGTTTACCGTATTTCAGCGTGTAGAACACGATACCGATGAAGAACACGAACGAAGCGAATGACAGGAATGCGCCGTAAGACGACCAGACGTTCCAGTAAGCAAAGGCTTCAGGATAGTCGATGTAGCGGCGTGGCATACCCTGACGTCCCAGGAAGTGCTGTGGGAAGAAGGTCAGGTTTGCCCCAATGAACATCATCCAGAAGTGCAGCTTACCTGCCCATTCAGGGTACTGACGGCCCGACATTTTACCAATGTAGAAATAGACACCTGCAAAGATACAGAACACCGCACCAAGGCTCATCACATAGTGGAAGTGTGCAACCACATAGTAGGTGTCATGGTAGGCCCGGTCGATACCCGCTTGCGAAAGCACGATCCCGGTTACACCACCAACGGTGAACAGGAAAAGGAAGCCAAACGCCCAGAGCATCGGGGTTTTGAATTCGATCGAACCACCCCAGAGAGTTGCGATCCAGCTAAAGATTTTCACCCCAGTTGGAATCGCGATAACCATTGTCGCCAGCATGAAATAAGATTGCTGCGTCAGCGACATACCAACGGTGTACATGTGGTGTGCCCACACGACAAAACCGAGGACGCCAATCGCGATCAAGGCCCAGACCATCGGCAGATACCCAAAGATTGGTTTCTTAGCGAATGTTCCGATGACGTGGCTGATAATGCCAAAGCCGGGCAGGATGATGATGTAAACTTCAGGGTGACCAAAGAACCACAGAATGTGCTGGTACAGAATGGGATCACCGCCACCAGCAGGGTCAAAGAAGGTTGTTCCGAAGTTCCGGTCTGTCAGAAGCATGGTGATCGCGCCAGCAAGAACCGGCAGGCTGAGAAGAATCAGCCAGGCTGTCACAAAGATTGACCATGAAAACAGCGGCACTTTGAACAGGGTCATGCCCGGTGCGCGCATGTTCAGGAAGGTGGTGATCATGTTGATCGCACCAAGGATGGACGACGCACCCGAAACGTGAACGGCAAAAATCGCCAGGTCCATCGAATAGCCGCCTTCGGTGGTAGACAAAGGTGGGTACAGAACCCAGCCAACGCCAGACCCCAACTGCCCATTACCACCCGGAGACAGCAAAGACGCAACACCCAGCATCGTGCCGGTGATGAACATCCAGAAAGACAGGTTGTTCATACGCGGGAACGCCATGTCCGGCGCGCCGATTTGCAGCGGCATCAGGTAGTTACCGAAACCGCCAAAAAGCGCAGGAATAACAACAAAGAACATCATAAGGACGCCGTGATAAGTGATCATCACGTTCCAAAGATGCCCGTTTGGCGTACAGGTCGCATCAGAAGCGGCAAAGCGCGCACCTTCAAGACACATGTATTGTACGCCGGGTTCCATCAGCTCCATCCGCATGTAAACGGTGAAGAGGACTGAAATCAGGCCAACAACTGCGGCCGAGAAAAGATAAAGGATCCCGATATCTTTGTGATTTGTTGACATAAACCAGCGGGTAAAGAACCCGCGTTCATCATGATGTTCGTGGCCATGAATGGCTGCGTCGGCCATGTCTGCCTCCCAGTTCCCAAAATATTAAGGCGCAAAAGTCACTAACTTTGCGGCACGTTCCGGTACGTTATTAGAATGGTATCGGCCTGCGGGCAATGATCCACTGCGCCGCAGGGCAATTTTTTCTGGCTCAACTGGGTTTTTCTGTCGCTCCCAATGCCATTTAGATAGCTTTTCCGGCTAATTACTCGCTGAACGTTGCAAGATATGCGGCTACATCCTCGCCACCTTCGCGCAGTTTGAAGGTCATCCCCGAGCGCGCAGAATCATCGCTGAGATAGGTGCGAAGAAAGGTTGTTGGGTCGGCTACATACTCAGCAAGCGATTCTTGGTCCCAAACAAGACCGGCTTCTCCAGCTGCGACCAGATCATCGCGATAACGAAAGCCGTCAACAGTTCCGGCCTGACGACCGATCATTCCGAAAAGATTTGGCCCGGTGCGTCCACCGCGAAAGATAACTTCGTCGCCATTTGCGATTGCATGACAGGATTTGCACTTTTTGAAAGCGTCTTCTCCGGCAGCGGCATCGCCTTCAGCAAATGCTGGCAGCGCAGCTGTGGAAATCGCAAGAGCTGCTATCAGTGTAATGGGTTTCATTTTGACCTCGTTTGAACAGGAAGGGAGTCGCGCCTAAAACATAGGATTTATCCTGTAAGTTAAAGGGGGGATGTTGTCGCAGTTTTTCTGGTGTGCTGGTTTAGTACCACTGTTGCGGTCAAACAGGTTCGCTTTCGAAAATTCTATGGAAGCAGCGTTTCAACGCGACATCCAAATCCATCATGGTAACGGGCAACCCCAGATCAACCAGACTTGTGACACCATGTTCCCGAATGCCACAGGGTACGATTCCATCGAAATGGGATAAATCTGGTTCCACATTTATGGATATTCCGTGAAAACTGATCCATTTTCGCAAACGAACACCTATTGCAGCAATCTTGTCTTCTTGCGCGGTGCCATCCGCGTTAAGTGGTTTATCGTGACGCACGACCCAAACACCAACACGCCCCTCCCGGCGTTCCCCTTTGACATTAAATTCTGCAAGGGTTGCGATCACCCACTCTTCAAGTTGGTTGACGAATTTGCGCACATCTCGCCCACGCTCTCCCACATTCAGCATTGCATATGCAACGCGCTGTCCAGGGCCATGGTAGGTATATTGGCCACCGCGTTTGCTGTCATAGACTGGAAACCGGCCAGGGTCTGTCAGATCATCAGAATTGGCCGAGGTTCCTGCTGTATAGAGAGGGGGGTGTTCGAGGAGCCAGATAGCTTCGGTTGCTTCGCCCGAGACGATTCGCGCAACGCGCGCTTCCATTTCGGCCACGGCCGTTTCGTACGGAACCAAGCCTCGAGAGGTCAGCCATTCTACCATTTTCAGCCTCAAATCTGACCAGTTAGCTCAACTTTATAAATCTTTTACGCAGATCGGCTAGCGGCTCTGTGTTAAAATAACGCTTATAAAGCAACAGTTGTTTATAGGAGGCGCACATGTTTTCAAAGCGCATAGTAATGACCTGTCTTGCGGGTGCACTCGCTTTTTCACCAGCTTCAAAAGTGCTTGCTGACGGGGGGGATATTGTAGGGGGTATAATTGGCGGCGTCATCGGGGGTGTTATCGTAAATAGTGCGACAAACAATCAACGGCGCACAACGACCACACAGACGACCCGCAATACATCAGTAAGCAGCGCAACACGCGCCGCCAACCGCGAGACTCAAACATCGCTGAACTATTTTGGTTTCCCTGCCGGAACACCAGATGGCCAGTTGGGTCGGCGCTCACGCGGCGCGATTTCGCAGTATCAGGTTTTCATGGGGTATCCGGCAACGGGCCAGCTTACGCATTACGAACGGGATTTCCTGGTTTCATCATATCACCGGGCCATTTCCGGCGGTTATGAAACAACTCAGATTGTCGCCTCAAGTCCCTATGGCTCCAAAGGCCTTCTTCAAACCTACAGGGACCAGGCGAACGGCACCTATAACCAGCCTTTGCCTCAATCCGCTGGCAAGACGGTAAACGGCTATGATCCTGAAGGTGCGGACGAAAACACACTGGCCTCAACATCAAAAGATGTGCCGGAAATAATCGCAATAATTGAAGGCTCGACCGATACCGAACAAACCGCAATGGTGAGCCTGCCAAACTTTATGGCGGATAGTGGTAATCAGCGTTCGCTTGCATCGCATTGTAACCAAGTCAGTCTTTTGACAAACAGCAACGGTGGTTTTGTAACCGAAGCGTCTATGTCGGATCCGAACTTTGCCTTGAATGAACAATTCTGTCTGGCACGGACTTACGCGATTGCGCAGGGCGAAGACCTTGCAAGCCGGGTGCAAGGTGCAACCAATGCGCAAATAGAGGCGCAGTGCGAAGCGTTCGGGCCTGCGATGAAAGACTATGTAGCTGCGTTGTCGCTGAAGCCGCATGATCAGGTGATGCAGGACGTTAGCGGTTTTATTCTGTCGACAGGAATGTCGCCTGCCCAATTGTCCGGCACGGCGAAAATTTGTCTCTCAGTTGGCTATCGCACCGACAACCTAGATGTCGCGTTGAGTTCAGCGTTGTTGCTGACGGTTCTGGGAGAGCAGGTGTATGGCGAATTGATGGGACACCATCTATCGCAAGGGTTTGGCACCAGCACGCGGCCTGATTTGGCGCTTGCATGGTATCAGATTGGCTTTGATGCGTCCGACAATGGGGCGACGGCCGTCTTTGCACCTGGGAATCCAGACCGAAACGCATTGATCCGCCGCGCGGCCTACCAAGCCAATGGTCAGGATGATCAAGCTGCATTAGGCGAAACCGAAACGGTTCAGCCAGTCACAACGCTGCCAACGTTTTCCTTGAATCCTTAGGGACTTCGCGCGGCAGTTTGCACCGAGTAGAAATATCTGAGGGGCGACCGGTAGGCGCCCCTCGGCTTTGTCAAAATAACCTCTTCACATCCCGCATCCGACTCGCTAATAAGCGCCAACTACCTGATCACGTGCGGTCGTGGCGGAATTGGTAGACGCGCAGCGTTGAGGTCGCTGTGGGGTAACACCCGTGGAAGTTCGAGTCTTCTCGACCGCACCATCACCATCTCCTTGAAAACAAAAAGATTCAATAAAACAAGGCCCTAAGGCTTTTCTTGCGTCACACATTGTGTCACACAATCATGTGTGACGCAGGGGTGCGAAAGATGCCGGAGAAAGTCAAAGACACGATTCAGAAAAAGAACCGAAAGGGCGGTTTCGCCGGGTATTTTTCCAATATCCGTGTCTACAAAGAGGTGCTTCACCTCTATGGCGGCAAGGAGATGCATCGTGTCAGCCTGAAAACCAAAGACCCAAAAGACGCCGAAAGGAAAATTCGCGCGCTTCGCACCATCATGGATGCACAAATGGCCAAGGCGCGAAGCGAGGCCGAGTGGAAGCGATTGGCAGAAGTTCTACCTTCGGATCAACGAAAGTTGCTGGAGGATGCAGGTGGCGTCGACGAACTCGCCAAGAAGTTCGAAGCAGGGAAAGTTGCCCTACAGTTTATGAAGGCCGCCACGCCACAAGAAGAAAGTTTCGATGTCGAAGGTGGGGACGTCGATTACCTGCGAGGTGAAGGGTGTGTATTTCAGCGATCAAATCCGGTGCGCAAGGTGCCGCTGGATGAAGAAACAGCAGAGTCAATTCATCTGGACCGTATAGGGCACGCTGCTGTGTTGGAAGCTATGAGGGTATCCGCTAACGCTGATGGAAAATTCTGAAACGTCTCGGACAAGCGTGTGAGTACGACTGGGCAGACATCATAGCACCAGCTAACGCAGGCGCGTGATGCCGGGTACGACATCAAGGATGAGAACGTGATTGTGGATCACGGCGTGTCAGGTATCTCCATGAAGCTGAAAGAGCGTGATCAGGGCAAACGCCTGTTCGACCTGCTACAGGCTGGCGACACGCTTCTGGTGCGTTGGGTGGGCCGCCTAGGCCGTGACTATGAAGATGTGAAGAAAGTAATTGAGGACTTCAATACGAAAGGCATAACGGTTCGCACGGTTATTAACGGCATGACCTTTGAGGCAGATCATAACCTTTCAGACCCAACCATGAAAGCAGCACGTGCTGCAATCCTCGCATTTATGGCGGCATTGGCTGAAGCTACATCTAAGAAGGAAGCGCGTCAGGCTGGCATCGCCCATGCGCTGGCGTCACCTGATGCTGACTGGAAATACAGAGGCAAGAAGCCAAGCTACACACGCGAGACGTTCGACCTAGTTCAAACCATGCTGGCGCAAGGTGGTCGCACAGTCAGCGGTATTGCCAGAGAAGCTAGAGTAGCCCGTCAGACCGTCTTACGCATCAGGGATAAATCTGATGCCTGCGAAGCTACGTTACAGCGCTGGGGGATGTAATCCGACGCTGACGCGTTCAACCACCAATACCCGACGCCACCACCACACCACACAGAAGCTCACTGATCATGGAACAATCCGGGTCGGTGTGTTGCGGTGGACTGCGTCAGCAGTCTAACAAGGGAGTCCGGGGGCTCCTTTTGGGGGCCTATCTCAATCTACTCGGAACGGGTCAGTGGCTACCAGCGCCTGATATTGTACGTTTTCTAACCCTAAACTACTTCCATGCTCTCTAATGTGATTGGGGCTAGTAAATTTTTCCATTTTTATTAAAAAATGGCCCTATTAGGGCAGTCCTTCTTACATTGAATCTTTTCGTGCCGAATTTGGGGGGGAGTATGTTCGAAAGCATTCGTTCATTCAAATTGCAGCGATTGGCGGTTGTGAGCCCACTCAGGACATTGAAGACAGGGCTGGAACTGGAAGATGGCCTATTTGAAAACCGCTGCATATCGCGGTGCAAAGAATGTCACAAATGCCTTCACTTCGGGGCGGCGATATGCCTCCGGAGCAATAAGCATCAGGTGTTGCCTGGACAGTTCTTCGATCGGGCCGAAACAGCGAATCAATGTATCATCCATTTCCGCTAGCTTGTCGTTCATGAGGCCCAATCCGTGCCCCGCTTTGATTGCGGCATGCATCAGGTCGATTTCGCCGAACGACATGACTATATCGTTCTGCGAAACATGACGACTGAGCCAATCGTGCAATGCAGCGGGCACATCGTCACGCTTGAACGTCACAAATTGGTGACCACTCAGTCTGTCGCAATCGGCTGGTAACCCGTGTTTGTCGGCGTAGCTCCGAGCACAATAGAGCGACCACCGCGCGGTGCTGATTTTCCGACAGATGAGATTCTGTTGCGGCTCGTTGCTAGTGATGCGTAATGCGATATCGGCTTCGCCACCTTCAAGGCCCAGAACCTTCACGCTGGGTACAAATTCAAAGGCTATGTTGGGGTTCAACGCAGAATACTCACTGAAGATTTCAGTTACGCGAGGTGAGAAATTTCCGGAATATGCCGTGACGCGAATGGGCCGCATTTCTGTAAGTTCATTCGCTTTCTCTGAAAATTCCGACGCTGCTTTTTCGATGGCCTCAGCGAATGGCACAAGGCTGCGTGCAATCTCTGTCGGTTTGAAGCCGCGCGTGTCGCGCTCAAACAAGGTTAGTCCAAGTTCGTTTTCCAGCACGTCAATACGCCGGGCTACCGTTGGCTGGGCCACGTTCAATATGCGCGATGCCGCCAGCGTTGATCCTTCCCGGAAAACCGCCAGAAACATTCGGACATCTGACCAACTGCGAAAACCGTTCTTCATTTTTGTAGAACAGCACAATATCAAACGTAATTCTAGAGATATGGCTCGGCGGGTAACTTCAAAGGTGACATTTACCAACTGAAGGAACAAAGCCGTGACATCTAAAGTTATCCCTTTTCCTGCGCTCCAGACCTACTTTGGCTCAATTTGGGAACGCTTTTCTGCATCTTTCAGCAGTTCTCCGATTTCAGGCGAAGCGCTGGAAGATACGCGCAACAGACGAGAGTTCATCCACGAAATGCTGAACCGGAATCCGGACGCCTCTAAGGGTGAGTTGGATGTTCAAAGCATGATGCAGATCTATCCCGGTCAATTCTGAGTGACTGTCGGCGAATCGCGTCAGGTGACAAAACCAAACCTACACGAAGAGGGGTAAACGGAGCTCTGGTTGAGCGGCAGTTTTCTCCGGAGGCTGTGTTAAAACTCCCTAAACGCCAAACTTCAAAGAATTTCGTTCCGGCAGAAGCCTGCTCATCCGCGTTCTTAGGAACAAAGTCCTGCAAAACTCAGAGAATGGAAATGGTGTCCTCGTCGATCTTGCCTTGGCGGAGTTTTCACACACCCTCTCCGCGTTGTGTGAGCTCGCCGGTGGCGCAGCGAATGGCAGCCCATCCTAGACCGACCGTTCGGGTCGTTCGCGGCGAAATCCCGGTGTGAGCCCACTTTTCCGGATGCTGCACCTGGCACGAATGTCGGCTTAGTCGTGATCAGAGGGCGCCGTCAGTATTCTGGCATTCCGGCGGCTTCCATTGCGACCAGCCAACGCTCCAGCGATCCTGGGGCTGTCCACATACCGGTATTGATGTCCCGTTCCTTCGATACCGTCCAGGTCGGGTTTTCCGTAAGGTAATCCCCCATAACGTCAGTTGCCTTTTCAAGATTGCCCAAGCAATGGTGAATTGCCGCAAGTATCTTGTAGGCGGCAACCGGCATGGAAGGCGCCGATTGAAAAGCCTCCAGTGCTTGATCGCATTCTTCGATCTGCCATAGCGCCGTGGCTTTCGCCCATTGGACGTTGAACCCATAGAGTGGGTCGATATTCTCCATCGTTTCGATCACTTCCAAAGCCTCATCGGTCTTGCCGACATAGACCAGCGCATCAGCCAGTCCTCCGGCCACTATCGACGACGACGGATTCAATTCGACCCCGCGCCGGAAGGCGCCGATTGCTGCCTCGACATCGCGGTTGAACATCAGAGCACGCCCCAGGGCGTGATAGGCGAAGAAATTGTTGGGATCGAGTTCGACCCCCCGACGGGCGAGCTCCAACATGCGTTTGCGCGTTGCCGTTTCGTCGCCTTCAATCCATCCGAAACGCATCCCGACACGCAGCGAAATTGCCTGACCGAGATACCCCCAGGCCGAATTGGGGTACGTTTTGATAGACTTTTCCTGCTCTTCAATATTCTTCAGAAGGTTTTCACGCGTAAAGCTTCGCATGATCCGGCTTTGCGCTGCATTGGCGATCATCAGTGCGCTGACGTCACCGGCGGTCATGCTTGCTTCGGCGGTATCGACCACCTTGATCCCGACGGCATTGGCGATCTTCCGGCTTATCCGGCTGTTCGTTTCAAGCAATGCACCCAGAGGCACATCGATCTCCTCCGCCCAAATATGGGCTTCGGAGGTGCCATCGATCAATTGCGCGGTTATCCGCAATCGTGATCCGTCATATTGCTGGCTGCCTTCAAGTATGAAATCGGCGCCCAGTTGCTCTGCGATTTGCAAGACGCCTTGATTTGTGTCGCGAAACTGAAAGCTGGAGCGGCGCGAAATCACCGCTAGCTGTGGTGAATATCGTGCCAAAGCCGTGATGACGCTCTCGGCTACCGCATCGCTCAGATAGCCCTGATGTTGAGCTGTGCTGAAATCCTCGAAAGGCAGCACTGCGATCACCGGCGGCTCGGAGGGTGCGGCAGTGCGCTGCAACGCAAAAGCGAATACACAGGCCAGCACTAGAAGAGCGACAACCGGAAGCGAACCAAACTGCAACCGACCCGACGGCAGAACGTCGGGTTCGGGAAGGACCAGCCGGTATCCCTCGCGTGGAACGGTCTCAATGATGCGCTTGTCGGTATCTCCCAGAACACGCCTAATCTCGGCGATGCATTGCGCAACGCTGTCGGCTGCAACCTCGCGACCTGACCAAACGTCGTCAATCATTGCTTCGCGAGTTACCGTCTCGCCGGGATGATTGACCAGCGCGGCGAGCACTTCTCGGGATTGGTGCCGTAGCTCCAATTCCTTTCGATTCACATTGGTAACTCGCCCGGTCGTCCTATCGAAAATAGCCGCCCCGAGGTCGATTTCAGAAGATTTCAAAACTCTTCGTTTGCCCAAACGCACAATTTTAACCTCCAATTCAAGCATATAAGACGGCAAGCCGCGTGAAAATCAATTTCCGTTGCGAGGCCGATAAGGGGCAGGCCGCCCTATCGCTCAAAGGAGGAGGATCCATGAAAGTTTCGACAATGGTATTACCACTTATTCTGATCGGAGCAACCAGCGGGGCAATCGCTCAGGATCGGCATGCAAATCTGGGAGAGGTGCATTTTGAAACCAGTTGCACCGAGGCAGGAGAGGCCGCGTTCGAAACTGGTCTTTTATTGCTGCACCACATGATGTACCGCCAGTCGGCCAAGGCTTTTATGGACGCTGAAGCCGCAGACCCAAACTGCGCGATGGCACAATGGGGCATCGCCATGTCCAAGTTCCACCCACTCTGGCCCGGCGGCCCGACGCCCGAGGAAACCGCGGCGGGCCACACAGCTGCCGCCCGGCTTTCTGAAATGGATCATGGCTCTGCGCACGAAGCTGCATTCATCCAAGCCGTTCTGGCCTTCTACCAGGGCGAGGATGTGCCCTACCGCACGCGTCTTGCAGCCTGGGCCGCCGAACAGCGCGCCGTTCTTGATGCATTTCCAAAAGATCACGAAGCACGAGCCTTTGCATCGCTGGCGCAAATGACGGTGGCGCCGAAGGGACCTGATGCCGTGCCGGACCTTATCGAATCGGGTGCACGAACAGATTCGTTGCGAGCCGATGCCCCGCGCCATCCGGGGGCGTATCACTACTCCATCCATGCATATGACCATCCGGCCTTGGCCAACCGCGGTCTGGACGTGGCGCGCGGTTACGTGTCGATTGCGCCCGACGTACCGCACGCTCTTCACATGCCAACACATATCTTTACCCGCTTGGGGTTTTGGGAGGACTCCATAGCACTGAATACTCGCAGCGCAAAAGCCGCCATCGACCAATCCGTCGGCGATGCCATTTCCAACCATTACCCGCATGCAGTTGACTACGGTGTCTATGCTCATTTGCAGTTGGAGCAGGTCGACCAAGCCCAGGAAATGCTTGTCGGTCTGGAACAATCGCCCAATCTGGAAAACAATTTCGGCACTGCTTACGCCGCAGCGGCAGCGCCAGCCCGCATCGCTTTGGAGCAAAGCGACTGGGCTGCAGCTGCGCACCTGCCCAGCATGTTGCATCCAGCCGTCAGTTGGGAACGTTATCCACAAGCTGTTGCGATCCGTTGGTTCGCTATCGGAATTGGTGCGGCGCGGTCCGGAGATGGTGTTATCGCACGGGATGCGCTGGCAGAACTTGCAAAACTTGGCTCGGCGATGGAAGAAAAGCGGGGGATGGACTATTGGCTCGCGCTTCTTGAAGCTCAGAGCGAAGGCATCAAAGCCTGGGTGGCATATACGGAATGGGATAATGAGTCTGCGGTCACATCAATGCGCAAAGCAGCAGAGATCGAGGACAGGGTTGGCAAGGCCCCCGTCACACCCGGCCACGTCTTGCCTGCGCGTGAACTGCTGGGTGACTTGTTGATGGCAACCGGCGACATGAACGGAGCTGCAGAGGCTTACCAGGCCGCTTTGGCATTATCACCCAACCGCCACCGCAGTCTTCTTGGGTTGGCGAAGGCGTCAGAACAATAGGAAGGCAATCTTTCGACATTGATTACGGTTGACAGCAAGCCGGCCGTCAATCTTCGCCGGGCGGCTCGCGTTTTTGGAGGATATTCGTCGGCGGCCGACAGGCTATCCGAACCGATTGAACAATCCTCTTTCATTTCACGCTTCGAGACTGACCATTGGGGCCGCCACAAGCGCAGACCAGATATTGGAGCAAATGCAGCGAAAGCTCAGTTTGTCCGTTCAGCAGTCATTGGCGCACCGTGCAGCTATGGTCCGGAGTGAGTCCACATTGCCCGTTTTCTGCGATGCCGCCAATTTGTACTCTCTATTGGTCCATCTCAAATAGTGTTTCAGGGCGCCACCTCATTTAGGAGCGCCCCGAATGAGTGCCCAACATTAATCGACGTTAAGAGTGACGGGGCTTACCCCGCGATACGGATTATATTGCGCCAGTCCATGTCAAAGCTCTGGATAAGAGCATTGTAACCCGCGCTACCCCTTAGTGCTTCATAGGTCTTCTCAATAGAATCCATGGACGGATAGCCGACCGTAAGTGTTCGACGACCGGCCGCCGGGCCCGTCATGATAGTGCAGTAACGCAGGATCATCGCGCCGTTGTCTTCGAAATGGTGGACCTCCTTGCGCATCGCATCAAGTTTCAGATCAGCGCATCCCCAGCGGGTGACGACTCCGTAGGCCGGGACATCCGTCGATGGCTTCTTTAGGCCCAGATCTTCAATCTTCAGAATGTTTCTGAAAGTGACGGCTATCTCTCCACTCCCAGTGATCGACTTGTAAGCCGCAGATGACTGATAGACCCCGAAGGCCGCGTCAATACCATTCATTTCTTCATAAGTCTGGAAAAGAACCAGATGTCCGGTCTGCTCACCAGTCGTTAAGACTCCGAAACGCGTTGTTGCTGCTCCCGCCTTCTGTTTCAATTCCGCGGTAAGCGTTGCGAGATGCTTAAACGCTTCGCCCAGATAAGACGGCGTACAAGATGCAACCGTAACCATCATGTATTTCGGTGGCGACATAATTTCCTCCCAAAGTTCTTGGTGCCAGAAAGCTGGCTTAAAACTGTCCGAGGTAGCTTACAGTAACGCGCCTCAAGGTCGTTTTTGCAGTCCGGCTGCGTGGTCGGCCGATTATCAACAAGGTAACATATCCGTAGGTGGTGAGGCACCGAAAGCTGGCAAGCGGTAGGACGCCGACTTTCCCGAGGCAATTCTGAAGTCACGTTTTTCCGGTGAGCGGCGGCCGGTACAGTCCGTAGGAATGCCAACTGAGAGCCCTTTTCAGACACTCAAGGCCCTCGACTGAATGGCGGCTTCTCTAATTGGGTCTATCGGTCAAGCTCTTTTCCTTTGATTGATTTGGCATCGTACTTATCCGGGTCACGCTTCCCTTCGCAGTCTGTTTGGTGCCTATGCGGTACCGCTGCATGCATGTGTCGGATTGGTTGTGGAGAGCCTTGCTTCGTCTCGCGCTTCTCGGTGCGCAGCAGCCATATCCGGCTTCATCCACAGACCCCGTCCAGAAAGGACGATCCCGTTTGGTGATGTGTTGGGTCAGCTTAAATCATTTGATACCCTCCACGCCTTCCAAACGGAATTCCGTATTTTCAATCCACATACGATGCAGCAGAACCGCCAGCTTGCGCGCGACAGCAACAACAGCGCGCCGTCGTCCCTTTGTGCGCATCAAACGCATGCCCCATGACTTCAATTGTGAGGCCGCCATCGTTCGCATCAACATCGCGTTTGCGGCGGAATAAAGTGTTGATCGAACCTCGCGGTCGCCCGCTCGCGATATTCTGCCAGGATTGTCGCTTTCGCCGGATTGGTATCGTCGCGGCGTGAGACCAAAATGCGCGGCAACCGTGCGGGAACTTTTGAACCGCGAAGGATCATCTACAGCAGCTTTGAACGTGAGCGCAGCTATAGGCCCAACGCCCGGAACGGTCATAAACCGCATACAGACTTCATCGTGGCTGGCGGCGCGCTTCACGCGGCGATCCAGCTCAAGATAGTGCTGATAGAGAGCGACCCGCGCGTCCAGTTGAGGTAACAAAGCATGTGTGAGGACATCATCCATTTGGACCAAAGGCCACACAACACCGTCAAAGCTGCCATGGCTGGCGGTTTTGGGTAGGCGCAAACCAAAGATTTTCAACAATCCGCGCACTTCATTCGCAAGATCAATCGTCTTGTTGAGCAGTGCCTTTCGGCTGCTCAAGAGAGCCCTTTGGCCATGCGCCTCGCGGCTCTTCATATGAACCGGGTTGAACCATCCCGTGCGCAGAATCTGAGCGATCCCTCGCGCGTCGTTCTTGTCGGTCTTGTTGTGCATCGCTGAAAGGGCCGCATTCACTTGCCGCGCTTCCATGTAAACGACAAAAAAACCTCGGCTTGCAGACCAACCTCGGCTTGCAGACCAAAGAATAAATGTTGGCTCATCGTACCTGCCTCAAAACCGATCCGTTCAATCGGATGTGTAAATTCCCTCAGGCAGTTTGAAATATCACCAACTTCACAAGCAAGCTCGCGTTCAAACACAACTTTTCCCTAGGTATCGGCGATGCAAACCGCGCACGAGCGCAGCGACACATCCAATCCAGCATAATATTCCATCTTCAATCTCCCTTGTTCACAGATACCCTGTGATCCTATCGGGAGCTCGACCTCAGAACAGAGGCAGCCCAATTACGCATGCTTTACCATGACAAACGATCTCACAACCTGCAATTAGTGGTCAGTTTTGCGTATAGGGTACTGTGATTGTCAGCCTGCCATATGTTTGACCAAGGCGGTCAGTTGCTTTTCGCCTAAACCTTCGTCCCAAGCGGTCTTGGTTCGCTCGTAAATGAGCTGAATAAATTCAGCCGGTGCGTCGAGCGACTGAAACGTTTTCAAAGCATCTTCTTGCGCCAATGCATAGATTTTCAATGAAGCTTCAGCATTATCATAATTTTCTGCCGGAACAGTCTTGGCAAAAAGATCGTAGTAGTCGTTGACCAGTTTGAGGGTCGCTGGGATTTGGTCAGAAAAAACCTTCATGGGAATACCGGTTTTTTGACAGACAAGTGCTCCGTAAATCATACCAAACATGAACCCCTGCCGAACAGTGAACAGACCGGCAAACAAAGCCGCAAGCGCTGCGGGCTGTTTACCGACATAGGCTGATTTCCCTCCTAACGTCCGGATGATGTCACCGTATTGATCCCACGCGTCAGCACTACCGACCGTCAGGATCGTCACATCATTTTCGCCAACACCAGACGGATAAGCGTTGATCATGCCCAGCATGTAATCTGCTCCGCGCTCTGCAAGCATCGCGACCAAAGCATCTGCATCGGACGTGTCGCCCGTGCTCATATCGCAAATAGTCTTGCCTGTAAGCGGGACGCTCAATCCACCCACCAATTCCACCGTTTCCCTGTGGCTCTTTATGCAGACTATTGTGAAATCGCTGGCAGCTACGGCTTCGTCCGCCGAGTCGAAGACCTTTGCGCCCGCCTTAGCTAACCCCTCCGCTTTGTCAGGCGTTCGGTTCCAAACGCTAATGTTGTGACCTGCCTCGAGCAGACAATGTGCCAAAGCGGACCCCATCGAGCCCAAGCCCAGTACAGCAAGATTAGTCATTATATCCTCCATTCACAGGAATCATGTTTCGCTTTTCAGCATGGACGAGAACTGCAAGTTTTCGCAGTTGTAAATCTTTCTTTGTTGTTAGATCATCTTACGTATGAATTGGCGCACGCTCCCCTCGCTGACATCCCTCAGAGCCTTTGCGGCTGCTGCCGAGTATCAAAATCTGACCAAAGCTGCGGCAGCCCTGAACGTCACGCATTCTGCTGTTAGCCAGCAAATCCGCGTGCTTGAGCGTCATCTTGGAACGCGGCTCATAACCCGCACCCAACACGGCATCTCTCTGACTTCACAGGGGGAATACCTCTCCGTCGGCCTGCTTGAAGCCTTTGCGGCGGTGGCAACTCTCACCGAGAACTTGTCGGATGCTGAAGCCGCAAGGCCATTGTTAGTGTCCGCGACGCCTATGTTTTCCAGTGCTTTCCTAATGCCGCGTCTTTCAGCTTTCATCGAGGCATATCCAGATATCGAGTTGAATCTCGATTCGACTATTGAAGCCGTTGCCCTGAAGCCCGGAGGCGTTGATCTGGCAATCCGATATGGAACCGGGCAGTGGCCCGGGCTAAACGCGCAACTTTTGTTACCGGGTTGTTTGACAGTTGTGGCTTCGCGGGATTTGATCGGCGATCGGGTGTTTACCGATCCATCGGAGCTTCTCGACTATCCGTTACTTCAGGAGCACGCCTCCGTAGAGTTCGACTTATGGCTAGAGAAGGTAGGCATTTCAACGAATACAAAACGAAAAGTCGTCCGCATGCCGGGGAATATGTTGCTGGATGGCATTCGCCGTGGTGATGGAATTGGCGCAACGGTACCTGCTTTTATTGCGGATGAATTGAACGCAGGGAAGCTCGTAGCGTTGTTCGACGACCCCATCCCTGAGATTGGATATTATCTGGTAACGCTGCCCGGGGCCATTCGCCCGATCCTGATCCTGTTCATGCGATGGCTGCAGCATTCAATGACCGAATACGAGCAAAGCCTGTTTCGTTGGAAGCCAGCCCATTTGCTGTAAGCTTCGCTAGAGCTGACTTTCGTAAAGGCAACTTCGTCCTGCATAAGAGCGTTTCCGCTGATGATGTTGAGAGCTTTTCAGTCGCCCCATGCACGAGCTCACAGACGTTTCATGCAGCCATAAAGTAGGGCTCGGAAAACACTTCCGAGCCCTGTCATTTGAGAAAATCGATTTCTTAGTTAGAAAAAATCGTTGGCCTCACTAAAATCATCGAAGTTACCTGCGTGGTCTTCAAAACTTCCACCGTGGTCCTCAAAACTTGCACCGTGGGTGCCAAAATTTCCACGTTCTTCGGCCATAGATTCTTGCGGCAATTCAAGGAGGTCATCTTCAAAGTCATGAGCGGGAGGTGTCGGTAGCGCCGCAAGGATTTCTTCGACACTCGGAACCGTCGCATGTCCATCCGCTACAGCAGGGATTGTTTCACCGGGAATGATACCTGCGGCAGTGTCCGGAAGTTCCAAGCCTGCCTTTTCCGCTGCAACTGTTTCTGCCGGAGATGCTATTTCGAAAGGCGCTGTGCGTTCCATGCCCGCCATCGCACCCTCAGGCAATTCCCCGGGCTTGTCACCATCTACTGGAATCTCTGCATTCTCGTTCGCCACGACTGGAACCGTTTCGCGGGGGATAATATCTGCGGCTGATGCCGGAAGCTCGAAATTGTCGACGGCTTCAAATGCTTCACCTGCACGAGGTGCCGCATTGATTGGTAGTGCTCTATTGATACGCGCCATGTGTTTTACCTCTATTGTTTCTTATTCGCGGCCAATAATAGCAATTGCGGCTAATTTTCGGCCAAATCGTTTACAATCCAGCCGATAGAAGGGGATTGAAACGATGGCAGGCGCATATCTATTCTTCAAGCGCGACTATTTCATTGGCGCCAATTGGAGAGATTACAGGCGAAAAATCCGCTTTCCATCATTTTCAAACTGAACAAAAATTGTGAAAAATGTATATGCTGATTTGAAGGTAACTGAATTTCTCGCGGCCCCTAAGAACTTCAATAGAGGGGGTCTTATATGTTGTGTGCAGTTTAGAGTTTCGTAAGAAACTGTTTTCTGCGGTCAACGACGTTCGCGTCGATTGGGAGACTCCTGAAGTGACGGTATTGATTGAGGCCAACGGCGCGATATTGGACTGAAGTGCTGGTTGGAAAAAAAGATTTAGATTTTTTCCAGATGCACCTATATCGCGCCGTGGGCTGCCACTGCTTGCAGCCTTGCTACCCGGCGAGCCGGAAGTATTCAGCCTCAAAATTGTTTTCCATGCCAGTCCCGCAAAAAGCCATTTCCATATTGGACGTGCCCGAAATCGTGCTTGCAGAGATTATAGACGCGCCTTCGATGCCATTTGCTTCGGCAGAAAATTCAACGTCACCTTTTGCAATAATCTGACCACCAAACATCTTGAGCCCAGCGGCAAAATCCATACCACCTAAGCTGAGAAGCTGCGCGCCACCACCTTCGGCACAATTGTCGTCACGGCCAATCTGAAATGAAGCCGGACTGTTCATCGACGTCGCACCTGTATGTGTTGTTGCGATAACGACATCTTGTAGGATCGTACCAGCCCCAAATTTAATCTCGCAATCTGAGACAAAAACAATCTCGGTCAGCGGTACAGTTGGGCTGATTGTTACCTTACCTGCACCGGTACAGTGCATGGTGTGAATGCGACCAGGAATGAAATCGTCTTCGTCCAACGTGTGACCACCTGATATAACCACGGGTTCGTCAGATGTGATGTAGTCCGGAATATATTTGTCATTCCCGACTTCCAGACCAGCAATGATGCCTTGCAGCTTGTTGATAATCCGCAGCCGATAAACGCCCGAGCGCAGCGCTGCCTGCAAGCCGTCGTTGTTTTCAAAACCTGATTGGGGCAGGTCGATTTCATCCATGTTGGGCATGGATACGACCGTACCGGGTTCGAAAGTGTTGTTTAAGTTAACGGACACATATTCGTTTGAATGGATGCAGAACCCGTTTGAGTAGCCATTATTACTCTGGATATCGACAACGTCATCAGCGACAAAACCTTCGCGGAAACATGTCGGCTTATAAGTCGTAAATACAGCCGAGGTAATCACGTCCCAATCACTTTTACCCGCAAATTGAAACAGGTAGCTGGCAATGCTGTTTGAGCGTTCTGACAAGCGTCTGGTTGTCACCATGACGGCGGTTCTGGAAGTGCTGTCAGCACTAAAGGCCTGTGCGTCAAAATCCCATGTGCCAAATTGCACATCATCGGTTGAAAGAACCTCTCCATAGACCAAAACGGGCATTCCCGCTGAAGCAAGCTCTACGGCCTTTGCTTTCGCCGCGTCTTCGTCATTTGTGTCCCGGAAATATAGAGCAGCATGCGCTGCAGTATCTGCAGCAACCTGCAATTGGTTGCGCGCGGCCATAAGGTTCGCAACATCAACCGCAACAGCGCTTACAAAAATCATGACAACAAAAACAAAGAGACCAAAGATAGTCATGGCGCCGTTTTCATCTGTAAGAAAATTGAACTGGAATTCTTGATCGCTCTCAGATGAAATGTACATTTTCAATACTCCACTAGGTGGCGCGCTCTGACATAGACATTTTGCCCTGTAAGCGCAGAGATCATGTTGATCGATGTTAAATCAGAAGTGGGGATCGTGATTTGGCTTGTTACCGCGCCACTTGCGATTGTCGAAGAAACTGTTGCGTTCGGCGACATGCCTGAAAGTGCGCTGGTGAGAAAAGCCTCTACTTCCGCTTCGGTTTCCAGACGGCCCACAGACAGGCTGCGGTTTGCGTCCTGAACGATGCGGTAAGCCTTATTTTGACCAAAGAAAATAAAGGATGCGTCCGTCGCCAATG
This sequence comes from Pseudohalocynthiibacter sp. F2068, assembly GCF_023015645.1. Lineage (NCBI taxonomy): Bacteria > Pseudomonadati > Pseudomonadota > Alphaproteobacteria > Rhodobacterales > Paracoccaceae > Pseudohalocynthiibacter > Pseudohalocynthiibacter sp. F2068. The sequence continues at coordinate 291,166 of NZ_JALKAK010000003.1, read as the reverse complement.
CAATAAACGCAATGAAGACTGGCAGCCAAAGGACGGCTTCTATTGTCGCTGTACCGCTCTCACTTTTTCTAAAAGCAGCTAGAACCCTGATTAGTACCGTTTGCATCTGCTCACCACCCCTCAGTGTGCTCAGAATGCCCCCAAGTTGCCATTATTTCGAACTTATCAGGGTTTTTTTGTGACCGAACTGTGTCAGAATTGTGATTTGTTTCAATATTGGAAGTAGTAAGAAAGGTTCGAGCTTGTTGATGCTAAATGCGAAACTTCCGGGAGATACACATTGCAATATGATCAATTATTAGTTGAATACGTTAAGAACACCATCAGGCTGCTATCAGCTTCTGATCACCTACGCTTTGGCTTAAATCATCCGATTGGATGACGGAGCGCTTTAACAGATGCGCTTCATGCTTCGTAACCGTCGGCAATGCGGTCGATCCGTAGTTATCAATACTATGTCCCTGTTCCTCTAGTATTTGATCTAGTTTGTTCCGTTCATCCTCAGTCAGACTAGCAATGGCTGTGTCTCCGGGGAATAGGCTTTCCGTTTCCAAGCCGTTTGCCAACACGACGTCGTGCTGATCAAAAAGGAGGTGAAAATACTCTATGTTGCGAAACCGAGCTGATCGAGAAGTTGTTTGATTTTGCACTACATGCTTCGTAGCTGCGAATACTTCAACTTCACCAAAATACAATTCCACTTCCCATCCGCGCACGACAATTCTGTGCAAGGGAGAGAGCCACAAATCTGCAAAAGGTTTGTTATTCCCAAAGCTCCCTTCCGGAACTCGTATTGGTCGATACTTCGGTTCCAACATCAGGTTCGTGGGGCTAAGCTTGCGTGAAGAAACCCACCTGAGAGCAATCTGCTTTCCCTTGGAATTCGTTACAAGGTCACCCGCACGCAGAGTTTCAACGGGAACTTCACCCTTGGGCGTACGGATGTAAGTGCCTCGTAAGAAACAGATCAGCACATCCGTTCCGGATACTACACCTTCAATAGCATGTGCACCGTTCGGGAAGTCATCCATGGTCGCAAGAGAAGTTGTTCCGTTCGTCAGAAAAAAATACCTTTGACCATCTTCAGTGGTGACAACAACAATTTCTTCACCTCTAAGGTCTTCCCCGTTCACATTCGACAATTTGTTTGTGGAAGGGAGCAAACCGGAAAACTCGACTGTGAAATTCATCTCGACACCATCAACTAAGACAGTGGTATCGGGGTCCTGCGCACCATTGTTGTAGTCAAGAACAATGTCACCAGTTGGTCCGCTTGTGAAAACAAGCTCGGTTGTAGGAGTTGTATTGGTACCTTGAGCATTCAGGGAACCATTGTTTGCTGACGCACTATCTCCGCGAGCATAAAAAGTCATTGATGTCATTAACGCGCTCCGCGATACCCAAAGAACTTGTACTGGCACCTTGTTTACAAACTTAGTTACCGCCAACAATCTTGGAGCATCGTGGTATTTGAAAGGCAATAATGCGGAACATTGGAGATTGAAAAGTGATTTGGGGAAAAGAAATCTAAAAAACCGCAAAGTTCTCATTTTTTGTGTCACACATAGCGTCACACAATTATGTGTGACGCATCTCAAATAATCCTTATTTTTAATGAGTTACGAGAAATAGTTGAGTATCGAGTCTTCTCGACCGCACCATCAGATGACGGATAAATTCGAGTGACTTTGCGGGTTTCGTTCCCGGTTTCAATCGGATTTGGTTGGAGCGAATCTTTCAAAATTTAGAGGCTGCATGGCCAAGAATGTGACAGTTACATTAAAGCCAGCCATGGCAGTGTTGACACCATAGACGAATACCTTTCAAGCAAAAGAGGCGAGTCAGAACCGTAAGCAACCCATCGCCCAGAGACCCCTTGATGAGCAAACGGCTCTTTTCGTAAAGGTAGCGTCTTTTCGTTATTGCTTAGCGCCCGCGAATGCGCGGGTCGAGCGCATCACGTAGCCCGTCGCCAATGTAATTGACCGACAGCACGGAAAGCGAAATCGCGAGGCCCGGCAATATAACGCGTTCGGGGTACTGTTGCAGGTAATCTGTGCTGTCAAACAACAGCCGTCCCCAAGTCGGGAAGTCTGAGGGGAACCCCAGACCAAGGAATGACAAAGCACTTTCCGTAATAATTGCATTTGCGATTCCCAACGTTGCAGACACCATGATCGGGGACAAAACATTCGGCAGGATATGCCGCATGATCATCTTCACATTGGGTGTTCCGATTGAGCGCGCTGCCAGCACAAATTCCCGTTCTTTGAGGGCAAGGACATCACCACGTACAATCCGGGCGGTCTGCATCCAGCTTGTAATGCCGATAACGACAACAATCAGAATGAATATCCCGGTTTCCGGACCAAAGGCAGACCGCAACGGGTCACGAAACAGCATGATGATAACAAGCAAGAGAGGCAGTAATGGCAGCGCGAGAAACAGGTCTGTAAACCGCATCAGAATACCATCAAGACGCTTATAGTACCCGGCTACGACCCCGACGAGTGTTCCGAAGAACAACGACAGCAGCATTGCGGCTATTCCAACCGCAAGCGATGTCTGGCCTCCTTTCAGCATCTGCGCGAAAAAATCCCGGCCAATGCGGTCTGTACCGAAAGGGTGCTCCAGACTTGGGGGGAGGTTACGTGCGCGTGCATTCGTTGCTTCGTAGTCCAGCGTCCAAACATAGGGCCCAAGGAAAACGACAAGAACGAGAAGGAGAAAGAAAACTGCGCCAATCAGCGCGCCTCTGTGGGTTTTGAACTGATCCCAGACATCCCACCATTGACTACGAGAGGCGCCTTCTTCGATTTGTGCAATATCAGTCATAGCGGATCCTCGGGTCCAGAATGCCGTAAAGTATGTCGGCAATCAGGTTGAAAACGATGATCAGCACCGCAAAGATCACTGTAAGGGTCTGAACGGTGGGCAAATCGTTTGCCTGAATGGCAGATATCAGCATCTGACCCAGACCATTCACCTTGAATACCTGTTCCGTAATGATGGCGCCGCCAAAGACCTGTGGCACACCAAGCGCGATGACTGTCACAACGGGGATCATCGAATTTCGCAGCACATGCACCAGTACAACCACCCGTTCGGAGAGGCCCTTTGCGCGTGCCGTGCGTACATAGTCCTGATTGAGATTGTCGAGCATTGAGGCCCGCATGAAACGGCTGATTTGGGCTGCGTTGTAAAGTGCAAGCACCGAGACAGGCATGATCATCTGCTTAAGCTGAAATACGAAGCTGGACCAGTCGCTTACGACATGTGTTGTGTCATAGATTGACGGGAACCAACCCAGATTTACCGAGAAGATTACAATCAGCAGAACGCCGGTAAAGAAGGTCGGAACCGAGAAACCGATCATCGACACAAACGTGCCCAACTGGTCGAACAGGGAGTATTGCTTGTAGGCAGAGATGATACCAATCGGAAGCGCTATCAGTGTGCCCAGCACATAAGACAGGCCAACCACCCATAGGGTTTGCGGCAAGCGCTGAACAACAACATCCATGACGGAACTGCGCCATTGCCAGCTGATCACACGCAGCTCGCCTTCGGCAAATCCGGTTCCAAAAATATTATCAATCAAGTTTAAGGGTTCGATCCAGAAAAACTGGGTCATCCATTTGAAAAAACGGATTGGCAAAGGTTCCCCAAGGCCCAGAGCCTCGCGCATTTGTTGTTTCACTTCCGGTGGGACGGTTAGGGGCACATTGGCCATTGGGTCCCCCGGTGCCAGTTCCAGCAACAGGAAGATCACAAGCGAGATAAGAAGAAGCGTCGGAATCGCAACAAGCAGCCGACGGATCGTATAGTTCAGCATGAAAGCCTCGGGCGCGCTAGGAACATCATAAGCGTAAAGGCAATGAGCCCCGCGCGTAGGCGGGGGCTCATCGCATCGTCATTCTGTTTAGTTGCTTACGCGATGCCAGTCAGCAGCATTCCACAGCTCGCTGTCCCAAGGGTTCATAACGACTCCACCCAATGCATTTGAGTGACCAGCCACACGACCGCGGTGAACAAGCGGAATTATAACATAATCCTGCATCAGCATATCGTTTTGCCTTTTGGCTATAGCTGCGCGGTTTTCAATGCCTGCCGTTCCGGCAAACTCAGCAACCAAAGCATCATACTCCTCCGAACAATAACGTGGCATGTTGTTGCCTTGCCATTGTGTTTCAGGGCGCGGAGCCTGCTTGCATTCCCAGTTCGCCATGTAGCTTTCCGGATCTGTGCCATCGAAGTTGTTTGTGTACATTTCGACATCGGCAAAGAACTTTTGGAACGTATCAGGAGAACCCGGATCCGAGCCAAAGAACACAGATGCGTCAATGTTGCGTAGCTCGGTTTCGATACCGATTTCATCCCACCAGCCTTTGATTAGCGCCTGAAAGTCCTGCCGCACGGCGTTGGTAGAGGTTTGGTAAAGGACCGACAAACGCACGCCGTCTTTCACCCTTACACCATCAGAGCCCACTTCCCAGCCAGCGGCATCAAGAAGCGCTTTCGCGCCTTCAATATCCTGTACGAGACAGTTGTCATTTGCGGCTGATGCGTAAATCTCGGGACCAGGCAAAACATTACAGGTTGGTCGGCCTGCTGGGCCATAACCAACTTCGTTCAGAAGCTCCCGGTCAACTGACATCGACATTGCTTTGCGAACATTGATATCCGTTAAAAACGGATGTGGATGCGCTGCTGTGCCACGCTCATCACCCAAATCAGGGTTCACATCGGTCATGTTGACCATGATCCGTTCAACGCTGGTACCATAGGCTGAAACTACAGTTCCTTTACCTACAGCTTCCATCCTTGCAAGCACGTCAGGTGCAAGTTGAAGGTTCCATGCGTAGTCGAATTCTCCGGTTTCAAAAACTGCCCGGGCAGCCGATGTTGCATCGCCACCACCTTTGAAGATCACGGTTGCAAACGCAGGTTTTGCAGGGTCACGGTAGTTTCCGTTCGCTGCAAGCGCTATCACGTCATTTGGACGAAACTCCGTCACTGTGAAAGGGCCTGTGCCGACGGGATTAAAATTTGCGTCAGTGCATTCAGGTGCACGTGGGCCAAGGCAGTCAGCAAACTGCGCGGCCTGAATGATAGGTGCCTGCGCGCCAACGAAGGGGCCATATGGGAAGGGCTTTGGCGCATCAAAACGAACAGTTACGGTCCGCTCGTCGACGATCTCAACATCCACGACGTTGTTGAATTTTTCGCTTTGGGCACAACCACCGCCGTCAGCGGTACAATACTGCCAGGAAAAACGAACGTCTTCAGAGGTCACAGCAGATCCATCGGACCATACCAGCCCCTCTTTGAGGGTCCAGGTTATTGATGTCAAATCTTCAGAGACGCCACCGTTATCTACGGTTGGAACTGCTTCTGCCAGCCACGGGACCATAGCGCCGGTTTCGTCATACCGGGCAAGTGGTTCAATAACGAGGCTCGCCGCCTCCAGTTCTTTCGTACCACCCGATAGATAAGGGTTCATGATCGAAGGCGCTTGCCAATAGATAATGTTAAGCTGGCCGTCCGAGCCTCGCTCGGCCATGGCCATCGGGGCCAGGGCAAATGCGGCGGCAGCGCCCAGTAGGGTTGCTTTGAGGTTCATTCTTCTCTCCTTGTTGGATGATGCGGCCCTTTAAAGGGAAGCATCAGAAGTTGTTGCAGGCACGGTTTTTCCTCGTTGTGAGCGTTGGCTCTTTGGGAAATTTACCAGGCAGGCATGGCAACAGTTCAGACAAATCCAGTTGAAAAAGCAAGCGGCTAAAAAGAAATTGACCAAAAAGGCAAGAAAACAAGAGCGTTTGAGCGAGCGCTAACGCTAAATGACAAAGACAATAGGTCCTGATCGGGCCAAGTGACCGGTGGTAAACTCAAAATAATCCCGAATCTTATCTCTCCTTTGAGACGCCAAGGTGTTTGACAGCTTTGCAAATTGGCGCGTAGCGTGCTTTCAGAAGAAGAACAGGGAGCTCGCCCGAAATGCTGGATCAACCGCTTGTAGACGTGAAAAATTTGCGGGTCGAGTTTGAGACGTCTAGTGGTATGGTTGTTGGCGTCGAAGATGTCACGTTTCAGATCAAACCGGGTGAAACCCTTTGTATCGTGGGTGAATCGGGATCAGGGAAATCCGTTTCTTCCTTGTCGCTGATGCGCCTTGTGGAGTTTGGCGGCGGCGAAATTTCCGGTGGCACACTTCTGTTCAAACGCAGCGAAGATGAAACCGTAGAACTATCGCAGGCTGATTCTGACAAGATGCGCGATATTCGCGGCAACGAAATCGGGATGATCTTTCAAGAGCCGATGACCTCGCTCAATCCGGTGTTTACTGTCGGGCGCCAACTGACCGAAGGCCTGAAATTGCACATGGGCATGACCGACGCAGAAGCAAAGGCACGTGCGATCGAACTGCTACGTCAAGTGCGGATTCCAGAACCTGAAAGCCGGGTAAACCAATATCCCCACGAACTTTCCGGTGGAATGCGCCAGCGTGTTGTGATTGCGATGGCGATGGCGTGCGAGCCGAAACTGCTGATCGCGGACGAGCCGACAACTGCGCTTGATGTGACCATTCAGGCAGAGATCCTTTCACTTATTGACCGCCTGAAGCGTGAAAATGGCATGGCCGTGTTGTTTATTACGCACGATATGGCGGTGGTCGCACAAATGGCGGATCGTGTGATCGTCATGTACCGGGGCAATATGGTCGAAGAAGGCACTGTCGAGGAAATCTTCGAAAACCCGAAAGAAGATTACACCAAGGCGCTGTTGGCGGCTGTACCAAAGCTTGGTGAGATGCGGGGTAAATCTGCGCCGGAACCAATGCGGATCATGGGGCAGGAGGCTGCAGAGGCGAAGGCACCGGCCGCCGGGGAAAACCCCGAAGTGCTGCTTGAAGTCAAAAACCTGATCACACGCTTTCCGGTGAAAAAGGGCTTGTTTCGCAGAACGGTCGCGAATGTACATGCGGTCGAAGATGTCTCTTTTTCGCTGAAGGCTGGGCAAACCTTGTCGCTTGTCGGGGAATCGGGTTGCGGAAAATCCACCTGTGGACGGTCGATCCTGCGGCTTGTTGAGCCGACATCCGGCGAGGTTTACATGGACGGGCAAGATATTCTTAGCTTGTCGACTGACGATATGCGCATGGCGCGTCGCAATATGCAGATGGTTTTCCAGGACCCGTTCGCATCGCTTAACCCGCAAGTGCGTTTGTTCGATCAGGTTGCAGAGCCTCTGCGAAATTACAAACTCGATTCGGGTTCCTCACTGACAGATCGTGTTGCGACGCTTTTTGATCGCGTACATTTACCACGCAACTTCATGCGTCGTTATCCCCACGAATTGTCCGGTGGGCAACGTCAGCGTATCGCTATTGCGCGGGCTCTGGCACTGAACCCGAAACTCATCATCGCGGATGAGGCGGTGTCAGCGCTTGATGTTTCCGTACAGGCGCAGGTGCTGAACCTGATGATGGAGCTGCAACAGGACTTGGGTATCGCGCTGCTGTTTATCAGTCATGACATGGCTGTTGTCGAACGCGTCAGCCATCATACCGCAGTTATGTATTTGGGCCGGATTGTTGAAATCGGGCCAAGAGCGCGGGTTTTTGAACACCCGCAGCACAGCTATACTCAGGCGCTTCTGTCTGCTGTTCCTGTTGCGGACCCCCGAAAGAAACTGATCGGCAAAGAGATGAACTTTAAGCCAATCCCTTCACCGATTTTTCCAGTAGGGTATGAGCCGGGGCCTTCTGTCTACAGCGAGGTTTCTCCGGGGCATTTTGTTTTGCAAAACGACTAAACCGCTCAATTTTTGATCAGAAGGATAGATTGAATGCCGATGCGAATGTCTGCGCGCGACCTGATGGAAAAGTTGGTTTCCTTTCCCACTGTCAGTCGCGATTCCAATCTTGATCTGATCGATTGGGTGGAAGATTATCTTTCATCCTTCGGTGTGACCTCGCACCGCGTGCCGAACGAGGATGGCACCAAACACAGCCTTTACGCCCTTGTCGGACCGGAAGTTGAAGGTGGAGTTGTGCTGTCGGGCCACACAGATGTCGTGCCAGTCGATGGGCAGGCATGGGACACAGACCCCTTCAGTGTTTTTGAAAAAGACGGTCGGCTTTATGGCCGTGGCACCTGTGACATGAAAGGCTTTGATGCCTTGGCGCTGGCCGCAGTTCCGCTTGCGCTGGAACGCGGCATTAAACGCCCTTTGCAAATTGCTCTGTCTTATGACGAAGAAGTCGGCTGCCTTGGGGCGCCACCGATGATCGATCATATGAAAACCGTACTGCCTTCGGCCAGTGCAGTGATCGTCGGCGAGCCTTCGATGATGAAGGCGGTAAATGGGCACAAGGGCGGCACAGGGTTTGCGGTGCATATGAAAGGCTTTGAGGTGCATTCATCGCTGATGCACACAGGTGTGAGTGCAATCATGGAAGGGGCCAGGCTGATCGAGTGGGCCAATCGCATGAATGCGGAAAATCAGGCCCGCACCCCCGGGCCATTAGCGGAAATGTTTGACCCGCCCTTTACCACGATACATGTCGGTATGATTTCAGGTGGCACAGCGCATAATATTACGGCCAAGGACTGTAATTTTGTGCTTAGTTTCCGCTGTGTTCCAGGGGACAACCAGGACGATTGGAACGCTGCCTTTATGGCAGAGGTCAAAAAGGTTGAGGCTTCCATGAAAGCGATCCACCCGGACGCGGGCATAGACGCCGAACTCTGCTTTGATGTTCCAGCCTTGAAACCCGAAGAGGCTGGTGCTTCCGAGGCGCTTGCGCGTGCCTTGACGGGGGATAACGCAACTCACGTCGTGTCTTACGGAACCGAAGCCGGACAGTTTCAGGAACGCGGGTATTCCGCCGTTATCTGCGGACCCGGTGACATCGCGCAGGCCCACCAGCCAAACGAATACATTACGATTGAACAATTCAACGCCGGAGAGCAGTTCATGCACCGCCTTGTTGACCATCTTGCTAAGGAATAACCCATGCCGATTAAGAACAGATTTGCCGAGCTTCAACCAGAAATAGCAGAATGGCGCCGCCATCTGCACGAAAACCCGGAACTGCTGTTTGACACGCATGAAACCTCGGCTTTTGTGGAAGAAAAGCTTAAAAGTTTTGGTGTCGATGAGATTGCGACTGGCATCGGACGTACTGGCGTTGTTGCTGTAATTAAAGGCAAAACCAATAATTCAGGCAGAACCATTGGGTTGCGCGCTGATATGGACGCTTTGCCAATCCTTGAAGCAACGGGGCTCGACTATGCGTCAAAGACTCCCGGAAAAATGCACGCCTGTGGGCATGACGGCCATACTTCGATGCTGCTTGGCGCGGCGAAATACCTGTCTGAAACCCGAAATTTTGACGGCACCTGTGTGGTGATCTTTCAGCCCGCCGAAGAAGGCGGCGGCGGCGGCAAGGAAATGGTTGATGATGGCATGATGGAACGCTGGAACATCGACGAGGTTTACGGCATGCACAACTGGCCCGGCGCACCGGTTGGCAGTTTTTCAATTCGTCCGGGTGCGTTTTTTGCAGCGGCTGACCAGTTTGAAATCGATGTCGAGGGGAAAGGCGGCCACGCCGCCAAACCGCATGACTGTATCGACACCACACTTGTTGCCAGTCACATCGTGGTAGCATTGCAAAGCATCGCCAGCCGGAATGTGAACCCGGTGGAACAAGTTGTTGTTTCAGTGACTTCGTTTGAGACTGAGTCAAAAGCTCACAACGTGATCCCGCAAAAAGTGAAGCTGCGGGGGACTGTCCGCACACTTGACGATGACGTTCAGGATCTGGCCGAGGCGCGGCTGAAAAAGCTTGCTGAAACCACTGCCGAAGCCTTTGGTGCGAAAGCGGTTGTCAACTATGAACGCGGCTATCCGGTGATGGTGAATTCCGAGGAACAGACTGAGTTTGCTGCCAAAGTTGCCATCAATGTGTCAGGCGATTGTGCCGATGCACCCCTTGTGATGGGGGGCGAGGATTTCGCCTTTATGCTAAATGCTCGGCCCGGTGCCTACATTCTGGTTGGCAATGGTGACACGGCAATGGTGCATCATCCAGAATATAATTTTGATGACGAAGTGATCCCCGCAGGCTGTAGCTGGTGGGCCGGGATCATCGAAAGCAGGATGCCGGCAGCTTAAAAATCAGGCGGCATCCGCTTTGGATGCTGCCCGTTTTAGCTTAGTCAGTGTATTCAACAGAAGGTGCGCCAGCCTTGTTCCAGCGAAAAAGAACAAGGTTCCAGCGCGCCTGTTCTGTGCGGGACGGGTAGAAAAGGCCGTCGGCCTGTAGCTCTCTTGCACGATCTGAAACTTTCCAACTGGAACCGGGGCTTCCATTGGCCGTTTCTTCGCGCCAATGCGCCCTGATATCAGGAAGTCTGATCTGAAACGCCTCTCTGACAGATGCTTTGCGCAGGTCCAGAATTTTTGCACCCGTAACATTGAGCGAGATGAATTCGCGCGGGGGATCGTCAGGGCGTACATAAACTTTTAAAGCTTTCGCAGCCCATTCCTTGGTCGGAGACATGTAAAGCGCAGACTGGCCATTGTAGTGAAAACGACCTTGCGGCGTTTTAGCGGCCGTGATCGGGGCATTGCGTGTGGTGCTAAAGACCAGCCGGTAAAAGACCCCGGAAACCGGGATCAGGTGCTGTGTCATCCGCCCGTATGGCTCATGTGCCGTGACATTTGCCCATCTGTGCGCTGGCGGGAATAGTCAAAATCATGACCTTTCGGCTTCAGACCGATTGCGGCACGGATCGCATCCTGTAAGGGCGCATCGTGCTCTGGGTTGGCGCGCAGAGGCTCACGCAGGTCTGCATGGCCTTCTTGCCCAAGACACGTGTAGATTTCCCCGGTGCAGGTCACACGCACGCGGTTGCAGCTTTCGCAGAAATTATGGGTCAACGGGGTGATAAGCCCAATCTTCTGGCCGGTTTCTTCAAGCCGCAGGTACCGTGCGGGCCCGCCTGTGCGTTCCGCCAGGTCGGTGGTTGTGAACCGTGTCTCAAGCTGCGCGCGTAAATCGCTGAGCGGCCAGTATTGATCAAGCCGATCCTCATTACCGATATCGCCCATCGGCATCACCTCGATAAAGGTGAGGTCCATATCACGTTCTGCACACCAGCGTGTCAGGTCGAACAGTTCAACATCGTTCACACCCTTCAGCGCAACCGCGTTGATTTTCACACGAAGTCCGGCTTTCTGGGCGGCATCTATGCCTTCGATGACCTGTTTCAGACGGCCCCAACGGGTAATCTCGGCAAATTTTGCCTCGTCCAGCGTATCGAGAGAAATGTTGACCCGTTTTACCCCGGCATTCACCAGATCCTGCGCGTATTTCTTGAGCTGCGAGCCGTTGGTTGTAAGCGTTAGCTCCTTCAGTGCCCCTGTGCCAAGGTGCCGGGACATAGAGTCGAAAAACGTCATGATTCCACGCCGCACCAGCGGTTCGCCGCCTGTAATCCGCAGTTTTTCCACGCCCAAACCGATGAACGTACTGCAAAGCCGATCAAGCTCTTCCAGTGTCAGCAGTTCTTTCTTGGGCAAAAAGGTCATATTTTCCGACATGCAGTAAACACAGCGAAAATCACAACGGTCCGTCACCGAAACCCGCAGGTAGGTGATGGCGCGCTGGAAGGGATCTATCAGTGGCGTTATCATAGCGGTAAACGTATGCGCGCGCGCGGTCGGCGGCAAGTCACTTCTTTGCGTTGAACGAATGCGTAAAGATCACTAGAAATGGAATTATGAAACAGTATCAAAATTTTGTTTGCGTTTTATCTCTAGGGTTTGGCCTTTCTGGTTGCGGCCAAGAGTTTTTTGAAATTTTTCGCGAAGACAGCTCTGCTTCGGAAGCGGGGAGCGCGCCCCGTCCTGCACCGAGGCCGGATGACACTGGGTTTGAAGACGCACGCACGCCAGAGGATTTTGATACAACCACCGCCGCAGAACGCCAGGCCGCTGCGGGGTCTGCGTCGCAGGGTGAAAGGGTGCTTGGGTCTACCGTTGTTTCGCTTGGTGATCCAACTGAAGCGGGGTTCTGGCTCAAAACACCACTTGTCAATACAGCCAGAGCGGGCCGTGTGTATTACGGTGCCAATGGGCGATCGGTGAATGTTGACCTTTTGCCAATCGACGGGGCAGGGAGCCGGATATCACTTGCGGCAATGCGATTGCTTGATGCGCCGTTGGCGAGCTTGCCTGAAGTAACGGTCTACGCACGCTGAAATTCCAACCGCATGTAATTTACAGATATTTAGCGGCTTCTTTACGCGCAAAGCTTTTCATTTCCTGACCGTGTTTTTCCAGAAACGCCTCAACACGCGGTCTGTCGTGTTTGGAAAGCTCGCGTAACCACCAGCCAATCGATTTCTGGATGAACCAGTCACGATCTGCGACGTATGCCGCAGCCCAGCCCAATACCCGGTCACGAATTGCCAGATCCTGCGGCTTTGGGTGATTTTGTTTGGTCCAGGGTAACGTGATTACCATTGCAGCGCGCCGGGTCCACATATGTTCGGATTTGGTCCAGGTCTCTACCGCTTCAATCCGCGACGGATCTGCGATCAGTCGCTTCTGCCCTGCAATACAAACATGATCGGCAAGTGCCCAGCAATCGAATTCTGGCACCCAACTTTGGATTAGCGCCCATGCTGTCTCGTCCGGGCGAAGACGGGCCTGCGTCAGCAGTTTTGCCGCAGCAATCCGCGCTTCGAAGATACCGGATTGCCAGAGCCCATCTGCAAGCGCAACACGTTCCGAAACATCAAGCGAATTGCGCCAGGTTTTTTGTGCCGCATCGATATCGGGGTTGGCGACACCCAAAAAAACACGGTCAACTTTGTGATACGCCGCCATCTGCAACGCTTTTCCAGGTTGGGAAAAAGCGCGAAGTTCTTCAAGCGCGTCCTCTGGGGTCATTTTTGGTGTTCCTGTACATTTAGACGGTCGTTAGGCGGCGATTCATTCCACCGTCACAGATTTCGCAAGATTGCGCGGCTGATCAACATCCGTCCCTTTGGCAACGGCTGTGTAATAGGCCAATAGCTGTGCCGGTATCGCATAAAGAATAGGTGCCAGAAACGGCTCGATCTCCGGCATTAAAAGCACCTGCCAGACCCCGTCGCCCGCGTCTTTTGCACCCTTGCTGTCAGTGACAAGAATAACTTTACCGTTGCGCGCCATAACCTCTTGCATGTTTGAAACAGATTTGTCGAATAACGGGTCACTTGGGGCTATGACGACGACCGGAACCTTTTTATCGACAAGCGCGATAGGCCCATGCTTCAACTCGCCAGAGGCATAGCCTTCAGCATGTATATAGCTGATTTCTTTTAACTTTAAAGCACCTTCTAATGCTAGAGGGAACATCGCGCCGCGGCCAAGAAACAGCACATCCTGCGCTTGTGCGAGCTTGCGTGCTGCAGATTTCATCGCATCAGCAGTTCCCAGTGCCTGGTTCATAAGGCCGGGCAGGTTACGAAGTGCTGAAAGGTGGTCTGACAGTGTTTGTTGGTCCATCACGCCGCGGTCTTGTGCTGCTTTCAGAGCCAGCAGCGCCAGCACATTCAATTGGCAGGTAAAGGCCTTGGTCGACGCAACACCAATTTCAGTTCCGGCCAGAATGGGCAGAGCCATATCACTTTCCCGCGCGATAGAGCTTTCCTGAACATTCACGACAGACAGAATCTTGTCGGCTTTGTCGACACAATAGCGAAGGGCCGCCAGCGTATCTGCGGTTTCACCGGACTGGCTGACAAAAATGGCCAGTGTGCGCGCAGTGATCGGGGGTTCGCGATAGCGAAACTCGGAGGCAATATCGACCTCGACCGGCAAGCGTGCAATTTGCTCGAACCAGTATTTGGCGGTCAGGCAGGCGTAATTTGCTGTGCCACAGGCGACCATGACGATCCGGTCATATTGGGTAAAGTCCAGCCCACCGTCCGGCAATGTAATGGCTGTGCCATCGGTTGATACGTAGTGTGAAATTGCGTCGGCCAAGACAGTCGGTTGCTCTGCAATTTCCTTGGCCATGAAATGCTTGTGGCCACCTTTTTCAACTTGCGTTGCATCGATCTTAATCTTTTTGACGGGCCGGTTGGCACGCTTGCCTTTTGCGTCAAAAATTTCAGCTCCGGCTCTGGTCACAACGGCGCGATCACCTTCTTCAAGATAGGTGATACGGCTGGTCATCGGTGCCAGCGCTATCGCGTCAGAGCCTACGAACATTTCTCCGTCACCATGACCAATCGCAAGAGGCGAGCCCTGCCGTGCAGCGATCATCAGATCGTCTTCGCCATGAAACAGGAAGCACAACGCAAATGCGCCTTCTAGCCGGGAAATTGTTTTGGCGGCTGCCTCGCTGGGGTCCAGACCTTCGCTTATGTAATACTGCGCTAAAAGGGCGATGGTTTCGGTATCGGTTTCCGTCTGGAACTTGATGCCTTTTTCGGCCAGCTCTGCACGCAGCACGCGGAAATTTTCGATGATCCCATTGTGCACCACGGCAACCGGGCCTGCCTGATGTGGGTGCGCGTTATTAACCGTCGGAGCACCATGGGTTGCCCAACGGGTGTGACCAATTCCGGATTTGCCGGCAAGTGGTTCATGAACCAGAAGATCGGATAGGTTCACCAGTTTGCCAACAGCGCGACGGCGGTCAAGCTGACCATCGTTTACCGTTGCAATGCCGGCGCTGTCATAGCCGCGATACTCTAGCCTTTTCAGCGCTTCTACAATGATTGGGGCGACTTCGTGCTGGCCCAATACACCTACAATACCGCACATTATTTGGTTCCTTTATCGCGTTTAGCTTTCAAATTCTTTAACTTTTCAAACATTTTGACAGCAAGCCCCGGTTTGTTTACCTGTTGCGCCCGTGCAATGGCGAGCGCCTTTGCTTCAACGTCTTTTGTGATGACAGATCCGCTGGCGGTCATCGTGTCATCAGCGACTGTAACCGGTGCAATCAGCATTGTGTTTGAGCCGATGAAACTACGTTCGCCAATTGTTGTTTTATGCTTCATTACACCATCATAGTTGCAGGTGATTGTACCTGCACCGATGTTTGTCGCTTTGCCGATCTCGGCGTCACCAATATAGGACAGATGATTGACTTTCGCACCTTCGGCAATCGTAGAGTTCTTAATTTCAACGAAATTGCCAACGCGTACATCTTCCGACAATTCTGTGCCGGGGCGCAGCCGGGCGTAGGGGCCAACAATAGAACCACGGGCAACATGGCAGCCCTCCAGATGGCTGAAGGCCCGGATTTTTGCACCAGTTTCAATGGTCACGCCGGGGCCGAAAAACACGTTGGGTTCAATCGTCGCATCACGACCTATAACCGTATCATGGGAAAAAAACACCGTTTCAGGCGCGCTCATCGTCACGCCATTGTCCAGCGCGTCACTGCGCATGTGACTTTGCAATGTCGTTTCGGCCTTTGCCAGCTCTTGTCGGGTGTTAATACCCTGCGTTTCAGCTTCGGGGCAGGTGACGGCCGTTGCTGAAAGGCCGCGTTCTCGCGCAATACCAACAATGTCCGTCAGATAATATTCGCCAGAGGCATTGTCGTTTCCAACAGCATCAAGCAAATCAAACAACACCTGTGCATTCGCTGTGACGACACCGCCATTACATAGCGATATCGCGCGTTCCTTTTCGGTGGCGTCTTTATACTCGACAATCCGCTCCAGCGTATTGCCTGACATAACAAGCCGTCCATAGCGTTTGGGGTCTTCTGCCTCAAATCCAAGCACAACAACAGCGTGGTCAGATCGTGCCGTAACCATCGCCCCAATCGTTTCAGGGCGGATAAACGGGGTGTCGCCGAAAAGAACGACAGCATCGCCGTCGAAATCTGCCAGTGCATCGCGAGCCTGTAAAACCGCGTGGCCGGTGCCAAGCTGTTCGTCCTGAGTAACGATTGTCACCTCCGGATCATGTGCTTTTGCGGCCTTTTCCACCACGTCGGCCTCGTGACCGGCAACAACAACCGTCTTTTCTGGTGAAACCGCTGCTCCGGACAGCATCGCATGCACCAGTAATGGCGCGCCCGCGAGGGGGTGCAAGACTTTCGGTAAATCGGAATTCATCCGTGTTCCTTGCCCGGCGGCAAGAATTATCAGGCTGACTGACATGCGTTTGTGCTCTTTCCTTCTGGTGCGGTCCGTTTTATCGGTCTTATGGCAAGTCACAAGGGCCTAAGGGTTCAAAAGTATTTACGTATTATTACAGGCAATAGCGGGAAACCGCCAAGGGAGATGCGCATGCGTACAGTCGTATTTGATCTGGATGGAACGCTTGCAGATACAGGGCACGACCTGATCGCAGCGGCCAACCGTTGTTTTAGTGGTCTTGGTCATGGCGATCTTTTAGATCCCGAATACGACAAATCTACTGCTTTTCGTGGCGGTCGTGCGATGCTGAAACTTGGGTTTGAACGCTTGAATGGTGTGGCAGATTCAGCCGAAATAGACGCTCAATTCCCTATTTTTCTAGAGGCGTATGCCGCAGATATTGATCGTTACACAGTGCTTTATCCCGGGATGGCCGATGCCGTCGAAAGCCTGCTCAAGTCCGGCTATCAGACTGCAATTTGCACCAATAAGCCCGAGGCATTGGCCGAAGTTCTGATGACAAACCTTGGGGTTCGGGGCCTTTTTGGGGCTTTGATCGGGGCTGATACGCTGCCGGTAAGAAAGCCTGATCCCGCGCCTTACAATGAGGCGGTTTCCCGTGTTGGCGGCTCTTTAAAGAAATCACTGCTTGTTGGCGATACGTCCACAGACCGTCAAACCGCGCGCGCAGCGGGTGTTGCCTCGGTACTGGTGACATTCGGCCCGGATGGGCGTGGTGTTGCGGATCTGTCGCCCGAAGCATTGCTTGATCATTATGATGATCTGGGCGATGTCGTTCAGCGTCTCATTGGCTGAGAGAGCAATTCGAGCAGGGGGCGTAACCCCAAGTCAGGCAAGCCAAAGAGCGATGCTTCAATATTCCCCGCAGCGCTTTCTCCGATCAGCGGGTCCGTGATGCTGTGAAACTTTTCTCGCAGTTCGTCGGGTGTAGGTGGGGCTTCGGCATCCCAGCGCGGTGTCATCCATTCACCTTGCAGCGTCCGACCGTCGCACAGAATTAACCTGACCCGCGCGAGGCGTTTTGCCGGAAACATCGCGTTGGCGGACTCGTCTTCGATCATACGCAGTGATTTGGAAAGGCGCATCAGTTCCGGGTCCGTCAGCGCATCATCGGCAATATCCTCGGGGCCAACCGTGCCTTTTGCCATTGCGACTGCACAGGGGAAGGAGGTCGAATACTGCGCTTCTTCTGTGTTTTTTGGTTCATTTGTCGCCAGACGTACGGATTCATGAAAGGTTTCTACTTCAATCCGCTCCACGTCCTCAGGTGTCAATCCATGCGTCCGGCGTAGTTCCAACACGCCTTCGATAGGGGCCTGCGCCCAGCGACAAACAGGGTAGGGCTTGTAATATTGCTCGAGCGAAATCCAGCGTTGCCCAACGTCGGCCCAGTATTCAGGTGCCTGTTCCAGCGTAATTGCAGGCGCGCCGGTAAACCCGTCGCGTGCGAGAAAGGCCGCTGAAACCCCCGCCATCGCACCCCATCCTGACCCATCCTTGACCATTGTTGGATAATCAATGTCACGCATCATCTGGCTGCGCGGGCCATGGTATTCGGCGATCCCCAACGCGTGCCGGGTCTGGTCCGGGTCAAGTTTCAATAGCCGCGCACCGATGGCTGCACCCGCAACTGCGACCCAGGCTCCTGATGTGTGATAGTCTGGAACGGTGCCGTGTAAAGCCAGTGCGAGCCTTCCACCAAGCTCGTACCCCATTGCGATTGTTGCCAGAAACTCGCGCCCATCTTTCAGCCCGGTTTCCTGAGCGATCGCAACCGCCCCGGCAAATACACCGCAGCCAATGTGACCTTTGGCCGGGTTGAACCCATCATGTCCATCAAGGGCATCAATGGTCATTCCCAAGGCCAGTGCCGCGCCCGTTGCCGAGGCCCGCCGCCCGTCAAACAACATCCGGTGGCGGCCTTCAAACTGGAATTCGGCGTGATTGCAAATGATCTTCGACAACTTAGTTTGCGCGCCGCCAATCCCAACGCCCACAAGATCCAGCACGTTCAAAATTGTCTGATCCTGCACCGCTTTGGGCAGATCGTCATACGCAACCGCATGAATGAATGAAAGCGGGTCATGTGTAAGTGCCATACGCACATGTTGCGACTAGCGAAAAGAGTCTTGCCAGACATTGACGACATCAAACGCAACCGAAAACGACATTGACGCTGCCTACGAAGGCCCCCAAGAATGCAGCAGAGGAGTCCGCGATGACTGAAAAATTTGCCGGCAGCTTTACCCAGCAGGAACCCATCCCTGAGGAAGGGATCAAGGCAGCTTTGCGAGTCATGCGCAATGGACGTCTGCATCGCTACAACGTGGTTGACGGCGAAGAGGCCGAGGCCGCGCTGCTGGAACAGGAATTTTCGGACTACATGGGATCGAAGTATTGCCTTGCCGTTTCTTCCGGTGGTTATGCGATTGCGACTGCGCTGCGCGCGATTGGCGTGCGTCCCGGTGACAAGGTGTTGACCAATGCCTTCACGCTTGCCCCGGTGCCGGGTGCTATTGCGGGTGTCGGTGCGGTACCTGTCTTTGTGGGGGTTACAGAGTCGCTTGTGATTGATCTTGATGACCTCAAAGAAAGGATCGAACAAAGTGGTGCAAAGGTTTTGTTGCTGTCGCACATGCGCGGCCATATCTGCGACATGGATGCCTTGATGAAAATCTGTGACGCTGCGGGTGTGCAGGTGATCGAGGATTGCGCCCACACAATGGGTGCCAGATGGAACGGTGTGCTGTCGGGACGACACGGCGTGATGGCCTGCTATTCCACGCAAACTTACAAACACATGAACTCGGGCGAAGGCGGGTTGCTGATATCGGACGACACAGAGGCAATGGCCAAGGCGATCATGATGTCAGGCTCCTACATGCTTTACGCGCGTCACAAGGCGGCACCTCCGCCGGAAGCCTTTGAAACACTGCGATACGAGACACCAAACATGTCTGGCAGAATGGACAACCTGCGCGCTGCAATTCTGCGCCCGCAACTTCGTGATCTGGAACGTCAGTGCGCCGCGTGGAACGCGCGGTACAAAATTGTTGAGGAAGGGTTGCAAAACCTGCCGGGCCTCACGCTGATCCAACGGCCAGAACAGGAAGCCTACGTTGCGTCCTCATTTCAGTTTCTTTTGCTCGATTGGTCGGGCGTAGCTATCAACGAGGTTGTTTCCCGGTGTGCCGCGTGCGGGGTGGAACTCAAATGGTTTGGTGGTGCAGAACCAACGGGCTTTACATCGCGCTACGATAGCTGGCGATATGCCCCAACAACCCCAATGCCAACCTCTGACCGCGTGTTACGCGGTATCATGGATATGCGCCTGCCACTTACCTTTTCACTGGACGATTGTGCACTGATCAGCCGGGTCATCCGCCAAGAGGTGAGCGCGGTCTATCAGGCTCACAATGCTGCTGCGGATGAAGTAACCGGCGTTTAAGTTCACGTGCTTTCGTTGACTTTAAAGGGCAACCCAAGCGTAATGAGCCAAATAATCGCGCGACCCGAGTCTTTTACTACAAGGGGAAAGTCAGATGACTGCCAAGAAAAAATCCGGAAAGATCAAAAATGCTGTCTATGAACAAGAGCTGGCGCGTATGCAGATCGAACTGGTCAAACTTCAGGAATGGGTGAAGGCGACAGGTCGCAAGGTTGCGCTCATTTTCGAGGGCCGGGACGCTGCCGGAAAGGGTGGAACAATAAAACGGATCACCGAGGCGCTGAACCCAAGAATCTGTCAGGTTGTCGCACTTCCTGCGCCAACCGAACGTGAAAAAACACAATGGTATTTCCAACGCTATGTGCCGCATCTGCCGGCAGCGGGTGAGATCGTGATTTTTGACCGTTCCTGGTACAATCGCGCCGGTGTTGAACGGGTTATGGGGTTCTGCTCGGACAAGGAATATCAGGAATTTATGCGCAGTTGTCCGGAGTTTGAGCGGATGCTGGTTCGCTCTGGCATTCAGCTTATCAAATATTGGTTTTCGGTCAGCGACGAGGAACAGGAGCGCCGTTTCCAAAAGCGTCTGACAGACCCGACCAAGCGCTGGAAGCTAAGCCCGATGGATCTGGAAAGCCGCAAGCGCTGGGTGGACTATTCCCACGCCAAGGATTTGATGTTCTCGCACACAGACATCAAACAGGCACCGTGGTATGTGGTGTCATCTGACGTTAAGAAACACGCGCGGCTGAATTGTATCAGCCATTTGCTGTCGTTGATTCCATACAAGGACCTTACCCCGGAGCCGATTGAATTGGAAGAAAGGCCACAGCAACGCGGGTATGTACGCCCGCCGATAGAAGACCAGACCTTCGTTCCAGAGGTGCATAAAGATCTTTGCTGAAACGCAGTGACGGTTTCCAACTTGCTTTGACGACCCAAAAGTGCTGCGGAAAACAGGCTTGGAAATCAGTAGTTTCGATTGATTTGATCTGCGTTCTTGACCCGACTCACTGCTTTGGCGTATTAAATGAACAATCGTTCAATAAATATTATCCCCGAGGAGACCGCCATGTTCAACGCAACGATGAATTTTGATCTGGGCGAAGATGTTAATGCACTGCGTGATATGGTGCATCGCTGGGCGCAGGAGCGCCTGAAGCCTATGGCGGCGGAAATTGACGAAAAGAACGAATTTCCCGCGGAGCTTTGGGAAGAAATGGGCGAGCTTGGCCTGCTGGGTATCACCGTGCCAGAGGAATTTGGTGGTGCAGAGATGGGATATCTCGCGCAT
This sequence comes from Pseudohalocynthiibacter sp. F2068, assembly GCF_023015645.1. Classification (NCBI taxonomy): domain Bacteria; kingdom Pseudomonadati; phylum Pseudomonadota; class Alphaproteobacteria; order Rhodobacterales; family Paracoccaceae; genus Pseudohalocynthiibacter; species Pseudohalocynthiibacter sp. F2068. Next base: position 270,237 of record NZ_JALKAK010000003.1, on the reverse strand, counting down.
GTGATCGCGGTCGAGGAAATCGCCCGCGCCTCTGCCTCTGTTTCGCTGTCGTATGGCGCACATTCAAACCTTTGCGTCAACCAGATCAAACTGAACGGAAACCAGGAGCAGAAAGAAAAATACTTGCCGGGTCTGATCTCTGGTCAGCATGTAGGTGCGCTCGCGATGAGCGAGGCCGGGGCAGGCTCTGACGTTGTGGGCATGAAGCTGCGGGCTGAAAAGAAAAACGGCTACTACACGCTGAACGGCACAAAATACTGGATCACCAACGGACCGGATGCAGATACCTTGGTGGTTTATGCAAAAACAGACCCCGACGCGGGGTCAAAAGGGATCACTGCCTTCCTGATCGAAAAATCGATGAAGGGGTTTTCCACCTCAAAGCATTTTGACAAGCTGGGAATGCGCGGCTCCAACACGGCAGAACTGGTGTTTGAAGACGTTGAAGTACCGTTTGAGAATGTTCTGGGCGAAGAGGGGCGCGGTGTTGCCGTTCTGATGTCAGGCCTTGATTATGAACGTGTCGTGCTTTCGGGCATCGGTACTGGCATTATGGCAGCCTGCCTTGACGAGGTGATGCCGTATCTTGCCGAGCGCAAGCAATTTGGCAAACCAATCGGGTCTTTCCAACTGATGCAGGGCAAGATCGCGGATATGTACACCGCAATGAACACTGCCCGCGCTTATCTTTATGAGGTCGCGAAAAGTTGTGATCGCGGGCAGGTCACGCGTCAGGACGCGTCTGCCTGTGTGCTCTACGCGTCTGAACAGGCCATGGTGCAGGCGCATCAGGCCGTGCAGGCCATGGGTGGGGCCGGGTTCATGAACGACAGCGTTGTCAGCCGCCTGTTTCGCGACGCGAAGCTCATGGAGATCGGCGCAGGTACCAGTGAAATTCGCCGCATGCTGATTGGACGCGAGTTGATGGGGGCGATGAGCTGATGCGTCTTCAGTCCCAAACCCTCACAACCTCTGAAGACTTCCTGCGTCGTCGCGACGTTAACCTACAAGCTCTTGAAACGGCGACAGAAGTTGCTGCACTCGCTGCGGCTGGCGGTGGCGAAAAGTCTCGCGCACGGCATTTGTCGCGGGGGAAAATGCTGCCGCGGGAACGTGTGGCGAACCTGCTTGATCCCGGCAGCCCGTTTCTTGAGGTTGGCGCAACGGCAGCGCATGGCATGTATGACGGTGCGGCCCCTTGTGCAGGTGTGATCGCCGGTGTCGGGCGTGTGCACGGCCACGAGGTTATGGTTGTCTGCAATGACGCCACCGTAAAAGGCGGAACCTATTACCCGATGACCGTCAAGAAACACCTGCGCGCACAGGAAATTGCCGAAGAATGCCATCTGCCCTGCATTTACCTCGTCGATAGTGGTGGCGCGAACCTGCCCAATCAGGACGAGGTGTTCCCGGACCGCGACCATTTTGGCCGGATTTTCTACAATCAGGCAAGGATGAGCGCCAAGGGCATTCCGCAGATTGCCGTTGTCATGGGGTCTTGTACCGCAGGCGGGGCCTATGTTCCGGCAATGTCTGACGTGACGATCATCGTGAAAGAACAAGGTACGATCTTCTTGGCAGGCCCGCCGCTTGTAAAGGCTGCAACGGGCGAGGTTGTAACCTCAGAAGACCTTGGCGGGGGTGATGTTCACACGCGCCTGTCAGGTGTCGCCGATTATCTGGCCGAGGATGACACTCACGCGCTGGCGCTTGCCCGCCGTACGGTTGAAAGCCTAAACCGGGCCAAACCGCAAACCGTTCAGTGGCAAACACCGGAAGAGCCCGCATATGATCCCGAGGAATTGCTGGGTGTTGTTCCGGTTGATCTGCGCACGCCCTATGACATTCGCGAGGTGATTGCGCGTATCGTTGACGGCTCGCGCTTTGATGAGTTCAAGGCGCGGTTTGGGGAAACGCTAGTGACCGGATTTGCGCATCTCAAAGGCTGCCCCGTTGGCATCATTGCCAATAACGGTGTGCTGTTCAGCGAGGCTGCACAAAAGGGCGCGCATTTCGTGGAATTATGCAGTCAACGGAATATTCCACTGTTGTTCCTGCAGAACATCACCGGTTTCATGGTTGGTCGCAAGTATGAGAACGAAGGTATCGCGCGCCACGGAGCCAAGCTTGTGACAGCAGTCGCCACAACGAATGTGCCAAAGATCACAATGGTTGTTGGCGGGTCCTTCGGTGCTGGCAACTACGGCATGGCGGGGCGGGCCTATCAGCCGCGTTTCATGTGGACATGGCCAAATTCACGCATCTCCGTGATGGGGGGCGAACAGGCGGCAGGGGTGCTTGCCACCGTGAAACGCGACGCGATTGAACGGGCAGGCGGGGAATGGTCAGCTGCGGAAGAAGCTGCTTTCAAACAGCCCACGATTGATATGTTCGAAGAACAATCTCACCCGCTCTACGCCTCGGCCCGGCTATGGGACGACGGCATCATTGACCCACGCAAAAGCCGCGATGTGCTGGCGCTTAGCCTGTCCGCCGCATTGTGCGCCCCGATTGAGGAGACACGCTTTGGCGTGTTCCGGATGTAAGTGAAAGATACGAATGACCCACCTCACAGATTTAGAGCAAGCTTGGCATTGGCCGCTTTTGTGCAATTCTGTCAGTGTGAAAATTGCTTCTCGAACCCGTTACAAGACTGATGCAAATGAAACACCAATTTCGTGTCTGCATTTGCCTTTTTGTGAGATTTTAACAGATCGGAAAGGCCGCGCTTTTCCCTTCCCACAGTAAGTTTTGCAAAAGAGAGATACAACATGATCGACACCAGACTGACCAGAATGTTCGACCTTAAATATCCGATTGTCTCGGCACCAATGGCGCTGGCCGCGGGGGGGAAGCTTGCCGCAGCAGTCAGTAAAGCGGGTGCATTGGGCCTTGTCGGAGGGGGTTATGGTAAAGGCGATTGGCTGGAAAAGGAAATCTCGGTCGCAGGGCAAACACCGGTTGGGTATGGGCTGATCACATGGGCCATCAAGGAAAACCCCGCAGCGCTTGAAACTGTATTGAGTGCAAATCCGCGTGCGGTGTTTCTTTCGTTTGATGACCCAACCCCGTATGTTGCCCGGATCAAAGATGCAGGCGTGCCACTTATTTGTCAGGTTCAGACACTGAAAGATGCTCAAAGCGCTGTTAGGGCCGGGGCGGATATACTGGTGGCGCAAGGCCGGGAGGCCGGGGGCCACGGCGAAACCCGAACGACGATGACGCTGGTGCCGGAAATATCAACATGGCTTGTCGATAATGCGCCTGATGTCTTGTTGCTGGCTGCGGGTGGCATTGCCGACGGGCGTGGATTGGCAGCAAGTCTGATGCTGGGTGCAGATGGCGTTGTAGTTGGTTCCAGACTTTGGGCGAGCAATGAATCCCTCGCGCATAAAAATATGATCTCCGCGGCCATTGCAGCAACGGGGGACGACACCATTCGGTCACCTGTTTCAGATATCGCGCGTAAGCTTGACTGGCCAGTGCGCTACACAGCGCATTCACTAAAGAACGATTTTACGGATCGGTGGCATGAAGATCAGGATGGGTTGTTAAAAGTTGCGGATGAAGAAGCCGAAAAATGGATGGCCGCGTGGCGTGCAGGCGATATTCGCAATGCCAGTACGATGGTTGGCGAATCCGCTGGACTGATCTTGGAACGTGGCCCAGCAGGTGAAATAATTGCCGCGATAGCGAGCGAAGCTGAAGTGCACCTGCGCAGGGGTGTAGAATTATTGGAGAGCTGAATGTTCACTAAAATCCTGATTGCCAACCGGGGCGAAATTGCCTGTCGTGTCATGGAAACGGCCCGTCGTCTGGGCGTGCGCACAGTTGCAGTTTATTCTGACGCCGACCGGGGTGCGAAACATGTCGCCATGGCGGATGAGGCCGTGCATATCGGCCCGCCGTCGCCCTCTGAAAGTTATCTTATGGGGGATAAAATCATTGCAGCCGCGCTTGAAACCGGGGCAGAGGCAATTCACCCCGGCTATGGCTTCCTTTCGGAAAACCCGGGTTTTGTTGATGCGGTCGAAGCTGTGGGTCTTGCGTTCATCGGCCCCTCAGCCAGCGCAATCCGTGCAATGGGCCTGAAAGATGCAGCCAAAGTGCTGATGGAAAAGGCTGGCGTGCCTGTCGTGCCGGGATACCACGGCGAAAATCAGGACCCGGAACATCTGTTTGGCGCTGCCGACACCATTGGGTACCCGGTTCTGATCAAGGCAGTTGCAGGCGGTGGCGGTAAAGGCATGCGTCTTGTCGAAGCGCCTGAAAAGTTCATGGAAGCTTTGATAAGCGCCAAGGGTGAGGCGAAAACCGCCTTTGGCAATGAAGCCGTCCTGATCGAAAAATACATCATCGCGCCGCGCCATATCGAGGTGCAGGTCTTTGGTGATGGCACTAAAGCCGTCCATTTGTTCGAGCGCGACTGTTCTCTGCAACGCCGCCACCAAAAGGTGATCGAAGAAGCGCCAGCCCCCGGCATGACAGAAGAAATGCGCGCTGCCATGGGTGCCGCAGGTGTCAGGGCCGCCGAGGCGATTGGTTACGCGGGTGCAGGTACGGTGGAATTCATCGTTGATGGATCACACGGTCTTCGCCCTGACGGGTTCTGGTTCATGGAAATGAACACGCGCCTTCAGGTCGAACACCCTGTAACCGAAGCGATTACCGGTGTTGATCTGGTCGAATGGCAATTGCGCGTTGCAAGCGGAGAGTCATTGCCTGCAAAGCAGGAAGACCTCAGCATCACGGGCCATGCGTTTGAGGCCCGGCTTTATGCAGAGGATGTGCCAAAAGGCTTTTTACCCGCCACGGGTACGTTGACGCATCTGCAATTTCCGGAAAACACACGTGCAGACAGCGGTGTTCGGGCAGGGGACACGATCTCGCCCTGGTACGACCCGATGATTGCAAAGCTGACAACCCATGGCTCGACACGTTCGGTTGCGTTGCACCAGATGGAACAGGCGCTTGCAAAGACAGAGGTTGCTGGCTCTGTCACCAATCTTGCTTTCCTGAGGGCGCTGACCCGGCACGAGGGGTTTGCCAAGGGCGATGTTGATACAGGCCTGATTGACCGCAATCTTGAAACGCTGGCGGTTGATCCCGTCCCTTGCAGTAAGACGCGCTCCCTGGCGGCACTTGGCCTGATGGGATTAAGTAAACCACAAGATCCATCTGCAGGGTTTACGCTCTGGGTGCCCACGCCGCAGGAGACGCAGTTTCGCTTCAAGGACAAAGACATCCGTGCCAAGGTCACAACGCTTGGCCCGTCTCTGTTTGACGTTGAACTGGCCGATATCTGCCACTGCGTTGAGCGGGCTGGCGATGTCTGGCTAGTGGATGGCGTTAAGACTGACGCGAATATCGTGCCGCTTGGCGCAGATGTCAGCGTGTTCTTTGGAAATGGCTATCATTTTCATGGGATTGACCCGCTTGATCGTGCAAGCGCCGCCTCGGGCGATGGCAACATTATCGAAGCACCGATGCCGGGGCTCGTGAAAGAGGTCTTTGTGAAAGTCGGCGCGAAAGTTTCAAAAGGCGACAGGCTTGCCGTTCTTGAGGCGATGAAGATGGAACATGCGCTGTTGGCGGCACGTGACGGTATTGTGGCCGAGGTGCTTACATCAGCAGGTGCGCAGGTCGAGGCCGGTGCTGCGCTCATCCAGCTCGAAAGCGAAGAAGAGGTTGCAGCATGATCCGACTACACCATGCGCATCAGGCGCGTTCCATGCGGGTCATCTGGCTGCTGGAAGAACTTGGTGTTGAATACGATCTCGTTCTGCATGATTTTTTCGACAAGTCCATGCGCAGTGCCGATTACCTCAAACTAAGCCCCGCGGGGCGCGTGCCTGCGCTGGAAATCGACGGCACATGCATGGTCGAAAGCGGCGCCATGATTGAGTTTCTCAGCGAAAAATTCCCGGCTGCCGGACTGGGCCGTGCAGTTGGCGATGCCGAGCGCGCCGAATGGCTGGATTGGCTGCACTACTCTGAAACCATCGGTCAACACTGCGCGAACCTCACGCAGGCACATATTGTTCTGTACGAAGACTGGATGCGATCTCCGACACAGATGAAACTGGAGGCGAAGCGGCTTGAAAAAACGATTGGCCGGATCGAAGCGCAGCTCGCTGATGGGCGGGACTGGTTGCTTGCGTCAGGCTTTAGCGCTGTAGATTGTTCAATTGCCTACGGGCTTTATGCAGGGCAACACTTTATTCGGCTTGACGATCTGCCCCGGACAGCCGCCTATTGGAAACGGTTCTCGGCGCGACCATCATTTGCCAAGGCCCTTCCGCCCGATGGCGTGCGGTTGCTTTATTCAAAACCGTTCTTTGAGGTGCCTGATGTCTGAATTTGTTGAAATATTTGAAGTAGGCCCCCGCGACGGTTTGCAGAATGAGGCGCGCGAAATCCCAACCGCCGAAAAGATAGCGCTTGTGGATTGCTTAAGCCGGGCTGGCTTTCAGCGGATTGAAGTTGGCTCTTTTGTTTCACCCAAATGGGTGCCGCAGATGGCAGACAGCGACGCGGTTTTGAAAGATATCAAGCGGGTTGATGGCGTGTCATATGCCGCTTTGGCGCCAAATATGCGTGGGTATGAAGGGGCGGTTGCTGCCAAGGTTGATGAAATTGCGATTTTTGCTTCCGCTTCTGAAGGGTTTTCCAAATCAAATATTAACGCAACGATTTCCGAAAGCATCGAACGGTTCAAACCCATTCTGAAAGCAGCGCGGCATATTGATATGCCAGTCCGCGGCTATGTTTCCTGTGTCACGGATTGCCCGTTTGATGGGCCGACCCCGCCCCAAAAGGTGGCAGAGGTGGCGGCCGAGCTGTTCGCGCTGGGCTGCTACGAGGTGTCGCTTGGCGATACCATTGGCAAAGGGACACCAGATTCGATTGCAAAAATGTTGCTTGCGGTGCTGAACGAGGTTCCACCGCACCGTCTGTCAGGTCACTACCACGACACGGGTGGGCGGGCGCTGGACAATATCGACGTGTCGTTGTCGATGGGCCTTCGGGTTTTTGATGGCGCGGTCGGCGGTCTTGGCGGGTGCCCCTATGCGCCCGGAGCTGAAGGCAATGTCGCGACCGAAGCCGTGAATGCGCATCTTGTGGCACTTGGGTATGACACAGGTCTTGATAGCGATGTGTTGGCGGAGGCGGCCACAATGGCGCGCGCAATGCGCACAGGCTGACGTTTAAAGACTTACAATTCGGCGGGGTTGAAATGTACAAAACTTTAAAGATTGATCAGGATACACGTGGCGTCGCAACGCTGACCCTGTCACGCGAAGACAAGCATAACGCGCTGTCCGAAGAGATGCTGATTGAACTTACCGACGCGGCCCGGGTGCTTGGCGATGATGACTCTGTTCGCGTTGTTGTTTTGACCGGTGCCGGGCGCAGTTTTTGCGCCGGAGGGGACCTGAAATGGATGCAGGATCAGGTTGCTGCAGACCCGACGACACGAAGCCTGAAGGCTCGAAAACTGGCCGAGATGCTGCAAGCGATGAATACAATGCCAAAACCATTGATTGGCCGTGTGCAGGGGCAGGCCTTTGGCGGTGGTGTTGGCATGATGTCCGTCTGTGATGTTGCTGTTGGCGTGACTGGCGCAAAGTTCGGTATGACGGAAACACGTCTTGGTCTGATCCCGGCAACCATCGGCCCCTATGTCGTTGCCCGAATGGGCGAAGCGATGGCGCGCCGCGTTTTCATGTCATCGCGAATTTTTGACGCTGACGAGGCCGTGACTCTTGGTTTGCTCGCTCGTGCTGTCAATCCGGACGAACTTGATACGGCGGTGGAATCAGAAGTTGTAGCTTACCTGAATTGCGCTCCCGGTGCCGTCGCAGACGCAAAGGCGCTGGTGCGATCATTGGGCGCGCCTATCACAGATGCGTTGATTGACGAAACAGTTGCGGCCCTTGCAGAGCGCTGGGACAGCCCCGAATCTGCCGAAGGAATTGGCGCGTTCTTTGAGAAAAGAAAGCCAAATTGGGTGAAATAGTCCGTTTTAGAAGCCCTGAAAATCTGTCTCAATGATCCGTGCAACACTTGTGCGGTCTTTCTTGCATTACTCGTGGAAACAGAGCCACCTTTGGTTGACCCCGCGATGAGGCGGGTTTAAACCCTCAAGAGCTAAGGCAAGCGCAAAGAACGCCATCCTTAAGGAGCCAAAAGTGGAAGACCTGCTAAGAGAGTATCTCCCGATCCTCGTTTTTCTGGGCCTGGCCGTTGGATTGGGAGTGGTGCTAATCCTTGCCGCTGTCATCCTTGCCGTCCGAAACCCTGATCCCGAAAAAGTCAGCGCATACGAATGTGGCTTTAACGCTTTCGACGATGCACGGATGAAGTTTGACGTCCGATTTTACCTCGTCGCCATTCTATTCATCATCTTCGATCTTGAAATTGCATTCCTCTTTCCATGGGCTGTTGCGTTCAAGGATGTGGGGCTGGTCGGGTTCTGGTCGATGATTGTGTTTCTTGGTGTGCTGACCATTGGCTTTGCATACGAATGGAAGAAAGGGGCGCTTGAATGGGAGTGACAACCTCTGCCAATACGGCTGGTGTCGACATGGATGTCGCAACACAAACCCTGAACCGCGAACTTCAGGACAAGGGCTTCTTGCTGAGTTCGACCGAAGACATCATTAACTGGGCACGCACCGGTTCATTGCACTGGATGACCTTTGGTCTGGCGTGTTGTGCGGTTGAAATGATGCACACGGCGATGCCGCGCTATGATGTTGAACGTTACGGGTTTGCCCCACGTGCAAGCCCACGTCAGTCTGACGTAATGATTGTCGCGGGAACGCTGACCAACAAAATGGCTCCGGCACTGCGCAAGGTTTACGACCAGATGCCAGAGCCCCGGTATGTGATTTCCATGGGGTCCTGCGCAAATGGTGGCGGTTATTACCACTACAGCTATTCTGTCGTGCGCGGATGTGACCGGATTGTTCCGGTTGATATTTACGTACCCGGCTGTCCCCCGTCCGCAGAGGCGCTGCTTTACGGTATCCTGCAACTGCAACGCAAAATTCGCCGCACCGGCACGATAGTAAGGTAAGGGGTTAACATGTCCGAAGCACTACAAGAGCTTGGCGCGCACGTAGAACTGAAACGCCCCAATGCAGTGTTGTCCCACGAGATTGCACACGGAGAACTGACGATTTCCGTCGTTCCGAGCGCGCTGGTTGATTTCGTTGAATTTTTAAAGAGCGATCGTAGTTGCCGTTTTTCCTCACTAGTCGATATTACGGCTGTCGATTACCCTACACGCGATAAACGTTTCGACGTGGTTTACCATTTTCTGTCGATGTACCAGAACCACCGCATCCGTCTGCGGGTGAGCATGCGTGAGGATGATATGGTTTCCTCGATCTGCGAGGTGCACCCAAGCGCGAACTGGTTTGAACGCGAAGTCTTTGACATGTTCGGTATTCTGTTTTCCGGGCATCCGGATTTGCGGCGCATTTTGACGGACTATGGCTTTCGCGGTCATCCGCTGCGTAAGGATTTTCCCACCACGGGATACACCGAAGTTCGCTATGACGAAGAACAAAAGCGCGTCGTCTATGAGCCGGTAAATCTGGTTCAGGAATACAGGCAATTTGATTTCATGTCTCCATGGGAAGGTGCGGAATACATCCTTCCGGGTGACGAGAAAAACGAACAGGCCAAAGGGTAACGCGCATGGGGCAGGCGACGTTGATGTTTGGGATGGGTGCAACAAAAGCGGGGACCAGTTGGCTCCACCGTTATCTGAGCAATCATCCTGAATGTAAGATGTCCGACCCCAAAGAGCTTCATTATTTTGATCGTCTGGAAGACAACAAAATCGAAAGAGCGGTGAAAAAGCTGGATCAGCGCATAGACGCGATTGGTAAAGTGCTGAGAGAAAACGAAGATCTGAAGCTTTGGCGCAAATGGCGTCATCGCAGAAACCTGATGGAATGGCGCAAAGTTTTGACCGAAAACGGCGAAAACACAGACGCTTATCTGAGGTTTCTGTACCGCGATGCTGATCGCGCGCGTTTGGTTGGTGAAATAACCCCGTCTTATTCGTTGCTGCCAGAGTCGCGGATGCGGCAAATGGCGAATCTGCCGGTGGAAACGCTATTTGTTTATGTCCTGCGCGACCCGGTTGAACGGCTCTGGTCCAATGTGCGAATGATAGCAGATCGACGCGCGGGTTCTCCGGAAAAGGTGAAACGTGTCGCGCATCGGCTGATCACGAAAGTTATCGAAGGTACAGAGGTTGCTGCGACCAAGCGGTCTGACTATGCGAATTCTCTTAGAAAGATGGATGCCGCGTTACCGAAGGGATCGTTGCTTGTCGAATTCTTTGAACGTCTCTTTTCGGAAGAGGCCCTTACAAAACTCTGCAAGTTTTTGGGCATTTATTATCGACCAGGCGATCTGACCGGATATGTTCACAAGGGCATTGAAATTCCCATGGAAGACAGTGCAAGGAATGCGCTTCAGCGTGTTCTTGCCCCGCAATATGCGTTTGTGGAACAGCGGTTTGGCTCGCTTCCCGAAAGCTGGAAACAGAATATGGTAAAGGTGTGACATGATGGACGGCACCAAATTCGATGACGCTCAGACGGGCGAACAGAAGATTCGGAATTTCAACATTAACTTTGGGCCGCAACACCCTGCAGCCCACGGGGTTTTGCGCCTTGTGCTGGAACTGGATGGCGAGATTGTAGAACGGTGTGATCCGCACATCGGACTTTTGCATCGCGGCACTGAGAAGTTGATGGAAAGCCGCACCTATCTGCAGAACCTGCCGTATTTTGACCGCCTCGACTATGTTGCACCGATGAATCAGGAACATGCCTGGTGTCTGGCGATTGAAAAGCTGACTGGTACCGCCGTTCCGCGCCGTGGCAGCCTGATCCGGGTTCTTTACTGTGAAATAGGCCGAATTTTGAACCACCTGCTGAACGTCACTACGCAAGCCATGGATGTCGGTGCGCTGACACCGCCGCTTTGGGGTTTTGAAGAGCGTGAAAAACTGATGGTATTTTACGAGCGCGCTTGTGGTGCACGGCTTCACGCGGCTTATTTCCGCCCCGGTGGTGTACATCAGGACCTGCCGGATGACCTGTTGAACGATATCGAAGAATGGGCGGGTGAATTTCCGCGGGTGCTTGACGATATTGACGGGCTGTTGACCGAAAACCGCATTTTTAAGCAGCGCAACGCTGATATTGGCGTCGTGACAGAACAGGAAATCCTTGATTGGGGGTTTTCGGGTGTCATGGTGCGCGGTTCTGGCCTGCCGTGGGATTTGCGGCGCAGCCAACCCTATGAATGTTACGACGAGTTTGATTTCCAGATCCCGATTGGTAAAAACGGCGACTGCTACGACCGTTACCTCTGCCGGATGCAGGAAATGCGGGAATCCCTTTCAATCATCACGCAGGCGATTGCCAAGCTGAGAGTCGAAAAGGGCGATGTGCTGGCGCGTGGCAAGCTGTCGCCACCATCACGCGGTGAAATGAAAACCTCTATGGAAGCGCTTATTCACCACTTCAAACTCTATACCGAAGGTTTCCATGTGCCTGCGGGTGAAGTTTATACCGCAGTCGAAGCCCCAAAAGGTGAATTCGGCGTCTATCTGGTTGCTGATGGTACGAACAAACCGTACCGCAGCAAAATTCGCGCGCCAGGGTTTTTGCATCTGCAGGCGATGGACCATGTCGCAACCGGCCACCAATTGGCTGATGTCGCCGCGATCATCGGGACTATGGACGTTGTTTTTGGGGAGATCGACAGGTGAGCGCAACTTTCACTCTTTCGTTGCTGAGCCTGATGGCTGCAAGCATTACTGTGGCCTTTGTAAAGGTCATTCTGAAGCCGAAACCAGTGGCAGCAGTTGCCCGCAATGTTAAAGCGTCCGGCGCAATGAATTTCACGGGGACACGATAAGCCTATGCTCCGCAGATTATACCACAAGCAACCCGATACATTCGCCTTCACCCCGGCCAACCTGGCATGGGCTGAAGGGCAAATAACCAAATACCCCGAGGGCCGTCAGGCAAGCGCGATCATCCCGCTGCTCTGGCGCGCGCAGGAACAGGAAGGCTGGCTGACCCGCCCGGCGATTGAACATATCGCTGATATGCTGGGGCTCGCATATATTCGCGCACTTGAAGTTGCATCCTTCTATTTCATGTTTCAACTGCAACCTGTTGGTTCCGTTGCACATATTCAAATATGCGGAACCACGTCCTGCATGATTTGCGGCGCGGAAGACCTGATTGGTATCTGTCGCGAGGTTATTGCCGACAAATCACATCAACTGTCCGAAGACAGTAAGTTTAGCTGGGAAGAGGTCGAATGCCTTGGGGCCTGCACAAACGCACCAATGGCGCAGATCGGCAAAGACTATTACGAAGACCTTACGGCCGACCGGTTTCGCGAAATCCTGAACGAACTTGCTGAAGGCAAGGTTCCGGTCCCGGGTCCTCAGAACGGGCGGTTCGCGGCAGAACCGTTGGCGGGCCTGACATCGCTGACTGAATATGAAAGTGGGCGCACGCAATATAACGGCTCGGCTCAACTCGCGGTTGATCTTGGTGACACGGTTAAGCGCATTGATGGCACCGAAGTCCCGTTGTTGACGCCGTGGCTTGGCAAGACCGCAAAGAAGCCAGCGGCAAAAAAGCCAGCCGCTAAGAAAACAACGCCAAAATCAGCCACCAAGGCTGCCGCCGCACCACCTGCGCAGAAAAAACCACGGACCATGAAGGCACCGCGAAAAACGGGCGCAGATGATCTGAAAAAAATCAAAGGCGTGGGACCAAAGCTGGAAGCACTGCTTCACAGCCTCGGTTTCTATCATTTTGACCAGGTTGCGAAATGGAGCGCTGCCGAGGTTGTCTGGGTTGATGAAAACCTTGAAGGTTTTAAAGGACGCGTGTCACGCGACGGATGGGTTGAACAAGCTAAAGTTCTCGCCGCTGGCGGTGAGACGGAATTTTCTAAGAAAGTTGGGAAGGGCGACGTTTACTGACAGCTTTCCCCGCTGAGTGGACCATAAGTACGATGAAGAAACATGCAGATCATAAAAAGCCGGAGCTGTCACCAGACAGCCCATCCTGCATGTCTGTTGTAACACTAGGTTTAAAGGGGGGAATGACTATTGGATTCTGAATCAAAGGGTGAACTGTTTTCTTGCACCAATCTGTGCTGGCTTGCCGGTGTGTTTCTTGGGATCATGACTTTTCTAGTGCTAAACGGGCGCTTTGGCGTAAATGGACTTGTTTCGTTGGTGCTTGCCGTTGTCGTCTGTGCCGCATTAGGTTGGTTTCTGGCACGCTACTTTTGCTCTGGGTCCATGGCTGTTACTTCTGGTGGGCACGCGCGCCATCAACACGATATTGATGCTTCTCCTGCGGATGTCGCCGCTGTTGACCGGGTCGGACAGAGCGAACTGGCCGCAACACCCCCGACACCAAAGGTAGCTAAGCACGTTTCATCTGCTTCTTTGGCGTCTTCTGATGCGACTGCAAAGGCCGCACCCGCGTCAAAACCTGCCGCGAAAGCTAAACCCGCCGCGAAATCTAAGCCTGCTACAAAGGCCAAGCCAGCAGCGAAACCAAAAGCGACCGCTGCTGCGAAACCGGCCCGGGCGTCTGTTGCTGCAGATGGAAAACCAGAAACGCTTAAGAAAGCGCGCGCAGGCGGAGCAGATGATCTTAAGCGCATTAGCGGAGTTGGACCAAAGCTTGAACAGACGCTGAATGAACTTGGATTTTACCATTTTGACCAAGTCGCCGCTTGGCGGAAGAAAGAAGTCGAATGGGTCGATACGCGCCTGAAATTCAAAGGTCGGATCGAACGGGATGAATGGATTAAACAGGCCAAAAAACTGGCCAGGGAAACAAAGTAAAGAGTTGTGAAGACACTTACACCCGAACAGGAAAAAGCTTTGGCGCGCCAAGCAAGGACAGTGTCCTTTGTCATCGCGGCGACGATGATCCTGTGGATGGGCGTACAATGGATAGGGGGAAAACTCGGCCTTGAAGCACGCTATGTGTTTCTGGCCGACCTCTCGGCACTGGCGGCTTTTATCTGGGCGTTGGTTGTAATTTATCAGATCTGGCGCAAGCGCCGGAACAATTAAAGGAATGTCGGGCGTACTTGCCTGATGAGCGAAGGAAAATGGCATGCTGAAAGATCAGGACCGGATCTTTACAAATCTCTACGGGATGCACGACCGAACCCTTAAAGGGGCCAAGGCGCGCGGCCATTGGGATGGCACCGACAAGTTGATCAAGAGCGGTCGCGACTGGGTTGTGGAACAGGCGAAAGCGTCTGGTCTGCGTGGTCGCGGTGGCGCTGGCTTTCCGACCGGCCTGAAATGGTCATTCATGCCGAAAGAAAGCGATGGTCGCCCGGCCTATCTTGTTATTAACGCTGACGAATCCGAGCCCGGAACCTGTAAAGACCGCGAGATTATGCGCCATGATCCGCACACGCTGATCGAAGGGGCCTTACTTGCCTCTTTCGCGATGGGCGCGCATGCGAGCTATATCTACATCCGGGGCGAATTTATTCGCGAGCGCGAGGCGCTGCAGGCGGCAATCGACGAATGCTATGACGCCGGACTTCTGGGTAAAAACGCCGCTAAATCCGGCTGGGACTTTGACCTATACCTCGTGCACGGTGCTGGGGCTTACATCTGTGGTGAAGAAACTGCGCTGCTGGAAAGCCTTGAAGGCAAAAAGGGCATGCCGCGGATGAAACCGCCGTTCCCGGCAGGGGCGGGGCTTTATGGTTGCCCGACCACGGTGAACAACGTTGAATCAATTGCAGTCGTTCCTACGATCCTGCGGCGCGGGCCTGAGTGGTTTTCCTCTTTCGGTCGCCCGAACAACGCCGGAACCAAGCTGTTCGGTATTTCCGGCCACGTGAATAATCCCTGTGTGGTTGAAGAATCCATGTCTATCCCGCTTCGCGAGTTGCTGGAACGTCACTGTGGCGGCGTGCGCGGTGGCTGGGATAATCTCAAGGCTGTTATTCCCGGCGGGTCATCAGTTCCGCTATTGCCGCGCGACGTCGCGGACGAAGCGATCATGGATTTTGACTGGCTGCGCGAGCAACGCTCGGGTCTTGGCACAGCGGCGGTGATAGTGATGGACCAGTCGACCGACGTGATCAAGGCGATCTGGCGGCTGAGCAAGTTCTACAAACACGAAAGCTGTGGCCAGTGCACCCCATGCCGCGAAGGCACCGGTTGGATGATGCGTGTGATGGACCGGTTGGTGACGGGCGAGGCAGAGGTCGAAGAAATCGACATGCTGCTTGACGTAACCAAGCAGGTTGAAGGGCACACCATCTGCGCGCTTGGTGATGCAGCAGCCTGGCCCATTCAGGGTCTGATCCGCCATTTCCGGAATGAGATCGAGGATCGTATCAAACACAAGCGGACCGGACGGGTAAGCGCGGTGGCGGCGGAGTAATGTTTAAGCGCACCTTCCATATCGCGGTTGTTTCGCTGTTTGTCAGCACGCTGAGCGTGCAGGCGGCGGCGTTGCGCGAAAATGAAGGGGTCACAAACCGCTTGGTTCTTGCCGGGATTGTCAAGGAAATCTACAAGAAATGCCCGACAATTTCCGTACGCAAACTGCGCGGGTTTATGTACCTGCGCTCTATCTACAATTACGCTGTAGACCAAGGTTTCAGCCACGAAGAAATCGAAGCATACGTTGAAAACGAAGAAGAAGAGGCACGCTTGCTCGTGCATGTGAACACTTGGCTTTCAAACCGCGGTGCGGTTGAAGGCAACCCTGAAAGCTATTGTGCGATCGGCAAGGCGGAAATTGACGCCGAAAGCCCGATCGGCAAATTTCTGAGGACGGATTAGGACATGACTGACCTAAGAAAAATTATCATTGACGAAACAGAGGTCGAGGTCGACCCGTCGATGACCCTTATTCAGGCATGTGAGCAGGCGGGAGTTGAAATCCCACGCTTTTGCTACCACGAGCGGTTGACCATCGCTGGCAACTGCCGGATGTGTCTGGTTGAGGTTGTGGGTGGGCCACCCAAACCTGCGGCATCCTGCGCGATGCAGGTCAAAGATTTGCGCCCGGGCCCAGAGGGCCAGCCGCCAGTCGTTAAGACCAATTCACCGATGGTCAAAAAAGCGCGTGAAGGTGTGATGGAGTTCATGCTGATCAACCACCCGCTTGATTGCCCGATCTGCGACCAGGGCGGGGAATGTGACCTTCAGGATCAGGCCATGGCCTATGGTCTGTCCGGCAGCCGCTATGATCTGCCAAAACGGGCCTGCGATGATCTTGATCTTGGCCCGCTTGTCGCAACAACCATGACACGCTGTATTTCCTGCACGCGCTGCGTGCGGTTCACCTCTGAAGTTGCCGGTATCACCCAGATGGGCCAGACCGGACGCGGCGAAGATGCGGAAATCACCAGTTATTTGAACCAGACACTGGATTCGAACCTTCAGGGCAACATCATTGACCTTTGCCCGGTGGGTGCGCTGACATCTAAACCTTATGCATTCACCGCCCGGCCATGGGAGCTGACCAAGACGGAAACCCTCGACGTAATGGATGCTTTGGGTTCAAACATCCGCGTCGATACCAAAGGGCGTGAAGTCAAACGCATCCTGCCGCGAAACCACGATGGTGTGAACGAAGAGTGGATTTCTGACAAAACGCGTTTTGTCTGGGACGGCTTGCGTCGTCAGCGGCTCGACACGCCTTACATTCGTGAAAACGGAACGCTGCGCGAAGCGAGCTGGGGTGAGGCATTGAATGCTGTCGCTGCTGCGATGAAGGGCAAGAAGGTTGCGGGTCTCGTTGGCGATCTGGTTCCTGTTGAGGCAGCTTATGGATTGAAAGCGCTTGTCGAAGCTCAAGGCGGGAATGTTGAGTGCCGCACAGACGGTGCGAAATTGCCGGAAGGCAACCGTTCCGGTTATGTCGGTACAGCAAGTATCGAAGATATTGATAACGCGCAGATGATTCAGCTGATCGGCTGTAATCCACGCGTAGAAGCGCCGGTATTAAACGCCCGTATCCGCAAGGCATGGACCAACGGCTGCAATATTGGTCTGGTCGGTGAAGCCGTTGATTTAACATATGATTATGTTCACGTCGGCACGGATCGCGCCGCATTGGTTGAACTGAATGAAAAAGACATCGGTGCTGCCAAAGGTATGAACTCTATCGTGATTATCGGGCAGGGTGCCTTGCTTGAAGCAGATGGCGAAGCGGTGCTGTCTCAGGCGATGAAACTCGCCGAAAACACAGAGTCCAAGTTCATGGTGCTTCACACGGCGGCGGGCCGGGTTGGGGCAATGGATGTGGGCTGTACGACCGAAGGCGGGCTTACGGCAGCACTTGATGGAGCCGAAGTGGTCTACAATCTGGGTGCCGATGAAGTTGAAGTGAACGCCGGACCGTTTGTGATTTATCAGGGCAGCCACGGGGATCGTGGTGCACATCGCGCTGATATCATCCTGCCGGGTGCAGCTTATACAGAAGAGCAGGGATTGTTTGTGAATACCGAAGGGCGGCCACAACTTGCATTACGTGCCGGTTTCGCGCCGGGTGACGCAAAGGA
Organism: Pseudohalocynthiibacter sp. F2068; assembly: GCF_023015645.1. Classification (NCBI taxonomy): domain Bacteria; kingdom Pseudomonadati; phylum Pseudomonadota; class Alphaproteobacteria; order Rhodobacterales; family Paracoccaceae; genus Pseudohalocynthiibacter; species Pseudohalocynthiibacter sp. F2068. The sequence goes on along the minus strand of NZ_JALKAK010000003.1, from coordinate 252,615 downwards.
AAACTGGGCGATCCTGCGGGCCCTCTCTGCAGAACTGGGTGCGACATTGCCTTACGACAGTCTTGCAGCACTGCGCAAAGCACTTGTTGCGGAGGTTCCGCATTTGGCGGCAATTGATGGCGTTGCTGAGAATAAATGGAAACGGGTGCCGCTGCGCAAACCTGCCAAAGCAGATTTCCGCAACGTGATCACGGATTTCTACCTGACAAACCCAATTGCGCGCGCGTCAGAGTTGATGGCAGAGCTGTCGGCAAATTCTAGAGCGCGGACAAATACCCCGATGGCTGCGGAATAAGAATGATGCGTCTCTTTCATAATGTGGCCCTTGGCCTTGCCCTGCTGGGCGGGGTGGCAGCCTGTGCATCGGTGGAAGAGCCTACTCAGGCCAGTCATGACCCAAGCTACATGGGGATAGAGACCCGGCTTCTTGACGGTGACCTAGTTGCCTTTCTGGTCGAGATGTCGGGCGCACGTACGAATGAGGACGTAGCGGAATACGCAAAATGCGCGGCAGCGCAGTATGCATTGATCCGCGGCTATGGATTTGCGCGACATGTGCGCACAAACGTAGCGAATGAGGGTGGCGTTTGGCGGGGGGATGCTGTTTATACCATCTCGCCAGCATTGCCACGAGGGCTAAGAACAATTGACGCAGAAGTTGTTGTACAAAACTGCGCCGAAACTGGGATACCGACGGTGTGAGGACCTATGGCTGAATTTCTTTCCACCCCACTGGGAACATTGGTGATCATCTTGGCGCAATGCCTTGCGGTGATGGGCTTTGTGATGATTTCGCTGCTGTTTCTGGTTTATGGTGACCGGAAGATCTGGGCCGCCGTGCAAATGCGCAAAGGACCAAACGTTGTTGGGGCCTTTGGTTTGCTGCAATCGGTGGCGGACGCGCTGAAATATGTGGTGAAAGAGGTTGTTATTCCGGCGGGTGTTGACCGGCCGGTTTTCATCCTTGCCCCGCTTGTTTCCTTTGTTCTGGCAATGATTGCCTGGGCGGTTATTCCATTCAACGACGGCTGGGTATTGTCAGATCTGAACGTCGCAATCCTATACGTGTTCGCAGTTTCCTCGCTTGAGGTGTACGGCGTGATCATGGGGGGCTGGGCGTCAAACTCGAAATACGCGTTCCTTGGCAGTCTGCGGTCCGCCGCGCAGATGATTTCTTATGAGGTTTCTATTGGCCTCATCATTGTTGGGGTCGTGATCTCAAGTGGGTCGCTGAACTTTGGCGATATCGTGCGGGCGCAAGACGGCGACTACGGCTTCTTCAGCTGGTACTGGTTGCCGCATTTCCCGATGGTGTTCCTGTTCTTTATCTCTGCCCTTGCAGAAACGAACCGCCCACCCTTTGACCTGCCAGAAGCTGAATCAGAGCTCGTCGCGGGTTATCAGGTCGAATATTCCGCAACGATGTTCCTTCTGTTCATGGCGGGTGAATATATCGCGATCTTCCTGATGTGCGCGCTGACAAGCCTGTTGTTCTTTGGCGGTTGGCTGTCACCAATCCCCGGTCTGCCGGATGGCGTGCTGTGGATGTTTGGCAAGATGTGTTTCTTCTTCTTCATCTTCGCGATGGTCAAGGCCATCACACCACGCTACCGCTATGACCAGCTGATGCGGATTGGCTGGAAAGTCTTCCTGCCGCTGTCACTGGGATGGGTCATACTGGTCGCGTTCTTTGCACAATACGGTGCTTTCGGCGGGGCCTATGCCCGCTGGGCGATTGGGGGCTAAGAGAATGGCAATGGATTATACCCGCGCAGTTAAATACTTCCTGCTGTTTGATTTCATCAAAGGCTTTGGGCTTGGGCTGAAGTATTTTTTCGCACCCAAAGCAACGTTGAATTATCCGCATGAAAAGGGCCCGCTGTCCCCCCGGTTTCGCGGTGAACACGCGCTGCGCCGTTATCCGAACGGTGAAGAACGCTGCATCGCCTGCAAACTGTGCGAGGCTGTTTGCCCGGCGCAGGCGATCACGATTGACGCAGAACCCCGCGATGACGGCTCTCGACGCACGACGCGCTATGACATCGACATGACCAAATGCATTTACTGCGGTTTCTGCCAAGAGGCCTGCCCGGTGGATGCGATTGTTGAAGGTCCGAATTTTGAATTTTCAACCGAAACCCGCGAAGAGCTGTTCTATGACAAGGCAAAACTCTTGTCGAACGGTGACCGCTGGGAAGCAGAAATTGCCCGCAACCTTGAACTGGACGCACCCTACCGATGAGTGATGCAAAGAACCCTTTTGAAGAGATGATGGCCCGGGCGCAGGAAATGGCGAAATCCATGAATCCGGCTATGGAGTCCTTTACGCCTAAGGGGTTCGAAGCACTTTGGCCAACGATGCCAAAAGACCTCATGGAACTGGCCTTTGGCAACGCAGTCAACAAAGACGGGCTGGATGCAAAGACCCGGCTGCTGATTACGATTGCAGCTCTGACCATGCAGGGGGCTCAGGCCGATACGCAAGTTCGCCTGACGGTGCGCCACGCGCTAGAGGCCGGGGCAAAGAAACAAGAGATTGTCGAAACCATTGGCCAGATGTCGATGTTTGCCGGAATTCCTGCCATGACCCGTGCACTACAGCTTGCACAAGAAGTTATGGGCGAAATAGAGGATGACAAGTCATGACCTTAACCGCATTTGCGTTTTATGTGTTTGCCATAACCGTAGTGACCTCTGGTCTGTTTGTGGTTGTGTCCAAGAACCCGGTTCATTCGGTTCTTTGGCTGATCCTTTCGTTTCTGAGTTCCGCAGGATTGTTTGTGCTTCTTGGCGCTGAATTCGTCGCGATGCTGCTGGTCATTGTCTATGTTGGCGCGGTCGCGGTTTTGTTCCTGTTTGTTGTCATGATGCTGGATGTGGATTTTGCCGAACTGAAGGCAGAGATGGCGAAATACGTACCACTTGCCCTGTTGATTGGTGTTGTTTTGCTTATGCAGCTTGGCATGGTGCTTGGCACCTGGACATCATCAGAGGCGGCAATGGATCTGCGTGGGGCCGTTGCCCCCGCGATTGAAGAGACGCATAACACGGCCGCTTTGGGCCGGTTGATCTATGACGACTACATTTACCTGTTCCAGGCAGCGGGTTTGATTTTGCTGGTTGCGATGATTGGCGCGATTGTTCTGACACTGCGCCACCGTCCAAACATCAAGCGACAAAACGTTATGGCCCAGATGCACCGTGATCCGGCCAAGGCGATGGAACTGAAAGATATGAAACCGGGGCAGGGGCTGTGAACCTTTGGCTGATCATCGGTGTTGCGATGATCGTTTTTGGAGTAGCGGTCCGGCAACGCCGGAAAAAAGACGAAGAAGATAAGGACTGAGGGACAGATGATCGGAATTGAACATTATCTTGCGGTGGCCGCGGCATTATTCGTCATCGGCATCTTTGGCATCTTCCTCAACAGGAAGAATGTGATCGTGATCCTGATGTCGGTGGAACTGATGCTACTTGCGGTCAATATCAACCTGGTCGCCTTTTCGGCACATCTGGGGGATCTGGTCGGGCAGGTCTTTACCATGTTCGTCCTGACCGTTGCCGCAGCTGAAGCGGCGATCGGTCTTGCGATCCTTGTATGTTTCTTCCGTAACCGCGGCACGATCGCGGTTGAAGATGTCAACGTGATGAAGGGGTAGCGGATCATGGAAACCATCATCCTGTTTGCACCTCTGGTTGGCGCGATCATCGGCGGCTTTGGCTGGCGCATTATCGGCGAAAAGGGCGCGATGATCCTGACGACGGGGCTGTTGTTTTTGGCCGCGTTTCTTAGTTGGATTGTGTTCCTTGGCTTTGACGGGGAAACCCAGCAAATCCACATTATGCGCTGGATTGAAAGTGGTACGCTTAGCACCGACTGGGCGATCCGGCTTGATCGACTGACCGCAACAATGCTGATCGTTGTCACGACGGTCTCAAGCCTCGTTCACCTCTATTCCTTTGGCTACATGGACAATGATCCGCAATGGAAAGAGGGCGAAAGCTATAAGCCACGCTTCTTTGCGTACCTCAGCTTTTTCACCTTCGCGATGTTGATGCTGGTGACGGCAGACAACCTAGTGCAGATGTTCTTTGGCTGGGAAGGCGTTGGTGTCGCATCCTATCTGTTGATCGGGTTTTACTACCGTAAGCCAAGCGCGAATGCCGCCGCGATCAAAGCGTTCGTTGTGAACCGGGTTGGTGACTTTGGGTTTGCACTTGGTATCTTTGGCCTGTTCTTTCTGGTCGACAGCATCCGGCTTGAAGATGTCTTTGCGGCTGGTCCGATGCTGGCTGATACAACACTGCATTTCCTCTGGACCGATTGGAACGCTGCAAACCTGCTTTGCTTCCTGCTGTTTGTCGGGGCGATGGGTAAATCTGCACAGCTGTTCCTGCACACCTGGTTGCCCGATGCGATGGAAGGTCCAACACCCGTTTCGGCCCTGATCCACGCCGCCACCATGGTGACAGCTGGCGTCTTCCTTGTCTGCCGTATGTCGCCGATCATGGAGTATGCGCCTGCCGCGACGACATTTATTGTGATCATCGGCGCGAGCACAGCGTTTTTTGCCGCGACCGTGGGGCTTGTACAGAATGACATCAAGCGCGTGATCGCCTATTCAACCTGTTCACAGCTTGGCTACATGTTTGTGGCGGCAGGTGTTGGTGTTTACTCGGCTGCGATGTTCCATCTGCTGACCCACGCGTTCTTTAAGGCATCTCTGTTTCTTTGTGCCGGTTCCGTTATCCACGCGATGCATCATGAACAAGACATGCGGAACTATGGCGGTTTGCGCAAAAAGATTCCCTATACCTATTGGGCAATGATGATTGGCACGCTGGCCATTACCGGGGTTGGCATTCCGCTGACGACAATCGGTTTTGCTGGTTTCCTGTCGAAGGATGCTATTATCGAAAGCGCGTTTGGTGCGCATTCAGCTGCTGGCAATTACGCCTTCTGGATGCTTGTTATCGCGGCTGGGATGACATCATTCTACAGCTGGCGCCTGATGTTCATGACATTCTTTGGCGAGGCGCGTGGCGACAAACACACCCATGACCATGCACATGAAAGCCCAATGACGATGCTGATCCCGCTTGGGGTGCTGAGCATTGGCGCAGTTTTCGCTGGGATGGTTTGGTACGGCTCCTTCTTCGGTGACCATGATCAGGTCAACGAGTTCTATGGTGCGCCGACACACGAAGTTGCGATGGCCGAAGGTGGCCACGGCGAAGACGCGACGGATACAAGCCATGGAGAGGCGACAACCGAAACCGCTGATCACGGAACCGCAGCAACCACCGAGAGCCATGATGAGACCGCAACTGCGGATACAGGTCACGGTGACGATGCGCTTGCTGACGCCGGGCATGCTATGGCGACAGCACCGGTTGGTGCGGTCTTTACCCACCCCGACAACCATGTGATGGACAATGCCCACCACGCACCAAACTGGGTTAAAGTTTCACCCTTTATCGCGATGGTTCTGGGGTTAGGGCTTGCTTACTTGTTCTACATTGTGAACCCAAGCCTGCCGCGTCGCCTGGCCGAAAGCCAGCGTCCGGCGTACCTGTTCCTGCTGAACAAATGGTACTTTGACGAAGCGTATGACTTTCTGTTCGTTCGCTCTGCCAAGGCGCTTGGCCGGTTTCTGTGGAAGCGGGGTGATGGCAATATCATCGACGGCACTCTTAATGGGGTGGCAATGGGAATTATCCCGTTCTTCACCCGTCTCGCGGGTCGGGCGCAGTCCGGCTATCTGTTCCATTACGCCTTTGCCATGGTGATCGGGATCGTAATCCTCGTCACATGGATGACGATCAGCGGAGGGGCTGAATAACATGGAAAATCTTCTTTCCATCGTCACGTTTATTCCGCTGTTGGCGGCCGTAATTCTGGCTCTTTTTCTGCGCGGTGATGACGCGCCTGCACAACGAAATGCAAAATGGGTCGCTCTGCTTGCAACCTCTGCGACGTTTATCGTGTCCCTGTTCCTGCTCAGTGGATTTAACCCCGACGATACTGGCTTTCAGTTCGTCGAGGAGAAATCTTGGATTATCGGGCTGACCTATAAGATGGGCATTGACGGGATCAGTTTGCTGTTTGTCATGCTGACAACTTTCCTGATGCCGCTGGTGATCGCCGCATGTTGGGATGTGAATACGCGCGTCAAAGAATACATGATTGCCTTTCTGGTTCTGGAAACGCTTATGCTTGGCGTGTTCTGTGCGTTGGACCTTGTGCTGTTCTATCTATTCTTTGAGGGCGGGCTCATTCCGATGTTCCTGATCATTGGCATCTGGGGTGGGGCGAACCGGATTTATGCTTCGTTCAAGTTTTTCCTTTATACCTTCCTCGGATCAGTCCTGATGCTGGTTGCGATGATCGCAATGTATGTGGATGCAGGCACAACCGATATTCAGGCCTTGCTGACGCATACTTTCGGGTCGGAAACGATTTCTGTCATGGGCTTTCAGGTCATAGGCGGATTGCAGACTGTATTGTGGGTCGCGTTTTTTGCGTCTTTCGCAGTCAAGATGCCAATGTGGCCCGTTCACACCTGGCTTCCTGATGCGCACGTTCAGGCCCCAACTGCCGGGTCTGTGGTGCTGGCGGCGATCCTGTTGAAAATGGGCGGGTATGGCTTCCTTCGATTCAGCCTGCCAATGTTCCCCGTCGCCTCTGACATTCTTGGGCCATTCGTTCTTTGGATCAGCGTGATCGCAATTATCTACACCTCGTTTGTTGCGCTGGTGCAGGAAGACATGAAAAAGCTGATCGCGTATTCGTCAGTTGCCCACATGGGTTATGTCACGATGGGTATTTTTGCAGCCAATCAGCAGGGTATTGATGGCGCGATTTTCCAGATGCTCAGCCACGGCTTTATCTCTGGAGCGCTCTTCCTTTGTGTGGGCGTGATTTATGACCGAATGCACACCCGTGACATTGATGCCTATGGCGGCCTCGTGAACCGGATGCCAGCCTATGCGCTGATCTTCATGTTCTTTACGATGGCGAACGTTGGCCTGCCCGGCACCTCCGGGTTCATTGGTGAATTCCTTGTGCTGATCGGTATTTTCCAGGTTAACACGTGGGTTGCGATGTTTGCCACAACCGGTGTGATCCTGTCTGCCGCTTATGCTCTATGGCTGTATCGCCGGGTCGTCATGGGAGATTTGATAAAAGAGTCCCTGCGCTCGATCACTGACATGACCGGGCGCGAGCGTGCGATCTTTGCGCCGCTGGTTGTCATGACTTTGCTTCTTGGCGTTTACCCAAGCCTTGTGACCGATTTGATCGGTCCCTCGGTTGAGGCGCTTGTTCACAATTATCACGCTGCATTGCCTGTCACAGACGGCAGTATGCAGGTTGCATCACACTAAGGGTGGGTCCGATGATCTCTTCTGATATTTCAACTGTCTTACCCGAGATCGTGCTGGCCGTCTTCGCGATGGGTGCGCTGATGTTCGCGGTTTACACCGGCAAAGACAAAACAGCTCCGATGATCCTGTGGCTGACAGCGATGGTGCTTGCTGGCATCGGTATCTGGGTCGCTATTTCGGGCAACGGAAGCAGGGTTGCCTTTGGTGGCGCTTTCGTTGACGACGCCTTTTCGCGCTATGCAAAAGTAATCATTCTGCTCTCGGCCTCTGCAATCCTGTTGATGAGTCAGGATTACATGACCAAACGCGGATTGATGCTTTTTGAGTTCCCGATCCTTGTCGCGCTTGCGGTTGTTGGCATGATGATGATGGTCTCTGCGGGCGATTTGATGGCGCTCTACATGGGACTAGAGCTGCAGTCGCTGTCGCTTTACGTGGTTGCGGCATTGCGCCGGGACAGCGTTAAATCTACGGAAGCGGGTCTTAAATATTTTGTGCTGGGAGCGCTGAGTTCCGGGCTTCTTCTCTATGGTGCATCACTGACATACGGCTTTGCGGGAACGACGCTGTTTTCTGGCATTATCACGACAGTTGAGGCAGGGCATGTGCCTTTGGGTATGTTGTTTGGTTTGGTCTTCATCGCGGCAGGTTTGGCCTTCAAGGTTTCTGCTGCCCCGTTCCATATGTGGACACCGGACGTTTATGAAGGCTCTCCAACCCCTGTGACAGCTTTCTTTGCGACTGCGCCAAAGATCGCAGCAATGGGTCTGTTCGCCCGTGTGCTCTATGATGCCTTTGGCAACGCGGTTGCTGACTGGTCACAAATCCTTGCCTTCCTTTCTGTCGCTTCCATGTTCCTCGGGGCAGTTGCCGCGATTGGCCAGCGCAACATCAAACGTCTGATGGCATATTCTTCGATTGCGCATATGGGTTTTGCCCTGATGGGTCTTGCGTCTGGCACCGTCTTTGGTGTTCAGGCCATGCTGGTTTATATGGCGATCTATGTGACCATGAACATCGGTACTTTTGCCTTTATTCTGTCGATGGAAAAAGACGGCCAGCCCGTCACTGATATTGATTCACTTAACATGTACTCGAAACATGACCCGCTGCGCGCTGTTGCGATGATGGTGTTGCTGTTCAGCCTTGCAGGTGTTCCGCCGCTGGTTGGGTTCTTTGGTAAGTACTATGTGCTGCTCGCCGCAGTTCAGGCCGGGATGAGCTGGCTTGCGATCGCAGGTGTGGTCGCTTCTGTGATAGGAGCGTTTTATTACCTCAGGATCGTTTACTTCATGTATTTCGGTGAAGAAGGTGACATGCTCGACAAAGCCAAGTCGCCAATTCTGTGGGGTTTCCTGATGGCGTCCGCAGCAATCATGGTTGTGGGTGTCGTGAACCTGTTTGGCATCGAAGGCTTCGCAGCCGCTGCGGCCGAGACTCTTGTCCGCTAAACCCTGGCCTGAAGGAACGGGTTGTCGCATTCTTCAGGAAGTCGACAGTACCAACGCCGAGGCACGACGTCTGGCTCCGACACTCTCGGGGCCAGAGTGGATTCTGGCGCATCGCCAAACCACAGGGCGTGGGCGGCGTGGCCGGCCCTGGGCGAACCCGGTTGGCAATTTCACGGCAACCTTGGTGATGCAGCCCGGTGAAACGCCGGACAAAGTTGCGCTGCGTTCGTTCGTTGCATCACTTGCGCTGTTTGATGCGTTTGTTGCGGCAACAGGACGGGTTGCACTATTCGCGCTCAAGTGGCCAAATGACGTTTTGTTAAATGGTGGCAAGGTCGCGGGGATTTTGTTGGAAAGTGCCGGGGCAGGTGGCACGTTAAGTCATTTCTGCATCGGTATTGGTGTTAACCTTGTGGCGGCGCCCAGTCGTTCGGACGTCGACGAAAGCGCGATAACACCGGTTGATTTGCAATCGGAAACGGGCGCGCGCGTGACACCAGAGGAGTTTCTTGATTTGCTGGCTCCTGCCTTTGCAGACTGGGAAGCACAATTCAGCACCTACGGGTTTGCCCCAATCCGACAGGCATGGTTGAACCGTGCTGCCAAGATCGGGGAAGTGATTACCGCGCGCACTGGCAAGGAAAGTGTTGTCGGCACTTTTGAAACGATTGACGATACCGGCGCGCTGGTTCTTAAAACTGCAAGCGGTCGGCGGGTGATCTCCGCCGCCGAGGTCTTTTTCTAAAAGGAGGCGGCCAATGCTTCTGGCAATTGACTGCGGCAATACGAATACAGTTTTTTCGATCTGGGACGGGGAGAAATTTCTCTGCACATTGCGGACCGTTACGGAACATCAGCGAACGGCTGATCAGTACTTTGTCTGGCTGTCAACGCTTTTGCGGCATCATAAGATCGAGATGGAGATTGACGAGGTAATCATTTCATCCACTGTGCCACGCGTGGTTTATAACCTTCGGGTGTTTTCGGACCGGTACTTTGATTGCCGACCGCTGGTCGTTGGAAAACCAGAATGCCTGCTGCCTGTAGACGTGCGTGTTGATGAAGGAACAGCCGTCGGACCGGACAGATTGGTCAACACCGTTGCGGGGTTTGATTTGCATGGTGGGAACTTGATCCTAGTTGATTTTGGCACCGCAACCACCTTTGATGTAGTGGCCGAGGATGGCGCTTATATCGGCGGGGTGATCTCTCCCGGCGTAAACTTGTCGCTTGAGGCCTTGCACAATGCTGCAGCAGCCTTACCTCATGTGGATATTTCCAAGCCTCAGGCAGTGATTGGCACGAATACGGTTGCGTGCATGCAGTCGGGTGTGTTCTGGGGCTATATCGGACTCGTCCGGGAAATTTGTACTCGGATCAAGGCGGAACGCGGCGTGCCGATGAAAGTCGTTGCTACCGGCGGGCTCGCCCCGTTGTTTCAGCAGACCGAGATGCTTTTTGATGAATATAATGATGATCTGACGATGCACGGTTTGACCGTCATTCATAAGTATAACAAGGATCGGGGCACTATATGAGCTCAAACCGACTGATTTACCTTCCCCTCGGCGGTGCCGGGGAAATTGGCATGAACGCCTATGTTTACGGTTATGGTCCGGAAGGAAAAGAGCGGCTTATTCTGGTCGATCTTGGTGTGACATTTCCTAATATGGATACGACACCCGGTGTGGACCTGATCTTTCCGGATGTGACATGGCTAGAAGAGAACGCTGAGAGGCTGGAAGCGATTTTCATCACCCACGCACATGAAGATCATGTTGGAGGTATCGGCCACCTTTGGAACCGGCTTAAGGTACCGGTCTATGCCCGTACGTTCACCGCGAACCACGCGCGGCGCAAGATGGAAGAACACGGTGCGCCCGAAGACGAGGTGATAACTGCAGCGGCCTATCCGGAAATTATAAAAGCTGGCCCGTTCAAAGTATCTTTCCTGCCATTAGCGCATTCCATCCCGGAAAGCAGCGGGCTCGTCATTGACACGCCGGACGGGCGGATCGTGCATACCGGCGACTTCAAGCTTGATGAAACGCCGGTCGTCGGGGACGCCTTTGACCCGGATCTTTGGGCCGAGGTTGCCAAACCCGGTGTTAAAGTTCTGGTCTGTGACTCAACAAATGTATTTTCCCGGCATCCTGGCCGCTCTGAAACCAGCGTTGCACCGGAGATCAAGGCGCTTGTGACAGGTGCCAAGGGCATGGTTGTGGCAACGACTTTCGCCTCAAATATTGCGCGCCTTCAAACCCTGGCGGAAGCTGGCATTGCCTCCGGCCGCTCCGTTTGCCTGTTGGGGCGTGCAATGAAGCGCATGATCACAGCGGGTGTCGAAACAGGTGTTCTGACCAATTTTCCATCGACGATTACTGCAGAAGAGGCGCAACAGGTGCCACGGGAAAACCTGATGCTTATCGTGACAGGGTCTCAGGGTGAACGGCGGGCAGCCTCTGCTGGGCTTTCGCGTGGCAAGTATCTGGGTTTGTCCATGAAAGAGGGGGATTTGTTCCTGTTCTCGTCAAAGACAATCCCGGGAAATGAACGTGGCGTGATCAACATCATGAACGCCTATTCAGAAATGGGCGTTGACGTCGTTGACGACAGTACCGGGCACTATCACGTTTCCGGGCATGCGAACGGCCCCGATCTGCAGCGCGCGCACGAGATATTTGCACCACAGATGATCATTCCAATGCACGGTGAACACCGGCATTTACGCGAGCATGTTCGACTGGCCGAAAACGGTGGCCGCGCGGCGGTTCTGGCCGTGAACGGTACAATGGTGAACTTGTCGGGAAATAAGCCGAAAGTTGCAGAGTACATTGAAACTGGTCGGACCTATTTGGATGGCTCAGTGCAAATCAGCGCGCTTGACGGGATCATACGTGACAGAATTCGTATGGCGCTGAATGGCCATGTTGTTGCGACGGTCATCATTGACGAAGAAGACGAGCCGCTGGGTGGTGCGTGGATAGAACTGATGGGGTTACCGAAAGCGGGTCGCTCCAAAGCGCCGCTCACGGATGTGCTGGAGGAAGATCTGAGCCAGATTTTGAACCGGATGGACGATAAAACGCTGCGCGATGATGACAAGTTGGAAGAAGCCATTCGCCGCGAGATACGCCGGTCTGCCAACGATGAAATAGGCCGTAAGCCAGAGGTGACAGTCGTGGTCAGCCGATTGGTTGGTTAACTACGCTTTTCGGTTCGCAACAATGAAAAAGCCCCGGTTCTTTTGCCGGGGATTTTGCTCATATTGTTCGGGTCTTAGTCTGTACGCCGTTCATCAAAACTCATGGCGATGAAGCTTGGCAGATGGTCACCCATTCCAACAACCTTGTTGTTATCCTGTTGTTTTCTTGCAGGACGATCTTCGGATTTTTCACGGCGTCCCTTTCTGGGGGCCGATTCTTTGGCGATTTCGGCTGCCGGGATCGCCTCGGGTTGTTGCTCTGTAACCGTATCTGCAGTCTGAGTCTCTGTTTCAGCAGATGTTTTCCTGCTTACGCGTTTTCTGCTAGGTCTGCTTCGTTTTGCAGTTTCAGGTTTTGGTGACGCTTCCACCTCTGCAGTGGGTGTGTCGACAGAATCTGCCGCGCCAGCAACACCTTCGATGCGCGGTACGGGTTGATTGACTAACCGCTCAATTGCAGCCAGGTTTTTTTCATCCTGCGGAGCACAGATCATCAATGTCTTGCCGCTGCGCCCGGCACGGCCTGTTCGGCCAATCCGGTGTACATAATCCTCGGCGTGGCTTGGCACATCGTAGTTAAACACGTGCGAAACTTTCGGAATATCAAGCCCCCGCGCCGCGACATCGGATGCGCAGAGGAACCGCAGATCGCCTTCGCGGAACCGCGCCAGAACTTCCATGCGTTTGCTTTGTTCCAGATCCCCATGAATGGGTTCGGCTTCATAACCGTGTTTCTTCAGCGATTTTGCGACGATATCCACGTCGACTTTGCGATTACAAAAAATGATGGCGTTTGAACAAGCTTCGCCTTCGCGCTCGATCATGGCGCGCAGCAGATCGCGTTTTTCCTTTGCCGCCCGGTCCCGGCGTGACGCTTTGAACATCACGACGCCCTGTTCAATATTCTCGCCAGTGGTTGCAGCACGCGCAACTTCGACCTTAGCGGGGTTTGAAAGGAAGGTGTTTGTGATCCGCTCAATCTCTGGTGCCATCGTTGCAGAGAAGAACAGGGTCTGACGGGTAAAGGGGGTCAGGCTGAATATCCGCTCGATATCAGGGATAAAGCCCATATCAAGCATACGGTCAGCTTCGTCCACAACCATGATTTGCACGCCGGTCAGCAGCAGTTTGCCACGTTCAAAATGGTCAAGCAGCCGTCCTGGTGTTGCGATAAGCACATCGACGCCTTTGTCGATTAATTTGTCCTGTTCTTTGAAAGAAACGCCGCCTATGAGTAGGGCTTTGGTCAGCTTGGTATTCTTGGCGTAGATATCGAAGTTTTCTGCAACCTGCGCTGCCAGTTCACGTGTAGGCGCAAGCACCAGCGAGCGCGGCATGCGCGCACGCGCGCGGCCCCGTCCAAGCAGTGTAATCATTGGTAAAACGAAGGATGCCGTCTTGCCAGTGCCCGTCTGGGCGATGCCTAAAACATCCCGGCCTTCCAGCGCTGGAGGTATAGCGCCTTCCTGAATCGGCGTCGGCGTTTCATAGCCAGCTTCTTCTACAGCATTCAAAACTTTTTTATCGAGTTTCAGATCGGAGAATTTTATCATTCTTTTCCGTATTCTACGGCTATCTGTGCCGTATCGGTTCCGGGGGTAGCTGACCCGAACGGTCAAACCATATCACTATATGGCCCCCAACGCGCCTGAGTTACTGAAAATATGAGCCCGGGTCAATCTATTGCCGATGATTCATGTCAATATGAGCGGCTTTCACAAAATTATTTCTTAAAGGGAAACAATTCTTTTCCAATCACACCATCATTTCCTTGGTGGCAGACAGGGTCAGATCGGTGTGGTCCCGTTCAATTCTGTCAATATCCCACTGAAGGCGCGTCAGATACACAATGTCACCATCGTGGTCATGCGCAATATGGGCCTTGTTGGCGTTTGCAAAAGTTTCAACCGCTGCTTTAGGTCCGTGCACCCAGCGGGCAGAGGTAAACTGACTAGGCTCAAACCGAACAGGTAAGCCATATTCCAGTTCAATCCGGCTCGCGAGAACCTCAAACTGAAGCGCACCGACCACACCAACGATGAAACCCGACCCGATCGAGGGTTTGAAAACCTTGGCAGCACCTTCTTCGGCGAACTGCATCAGGGCCTTTTCCAGATGCTTTGATTTCATAGGGTCGCCAGCACGTACGACCTGCAGCAATTCTGGTGCAAACGACGGTATGCCGGTTACCCTGATCGCCTCGCCTTCGGTCAAGGTGTCGCCAATGCGAAGTTGCCCGTGGTTTGGGATGCCGATGATATCGCCTGCCCAGGCCTCTTCGGCAAGCTCGCGGTCCGATGCAAGGAAAAGCACGGGGTTGGCGATGGTCATCACCTTTTTTGTACGCACATGGGTCAGTTTCATGCCGCGTTTGAAATGACCAGACGCGAGGCGCACAAAGGCGACCCTGTCCCTATGTTTTGGGTCCATATTGGCCTGTACCTTGAAGACAAATCCAGCGACTGTTTTTTCATCGGGGCTTACCTTGCGCGGTTCAGCGGACTGAACCTGTGGTTCCGGGCCAAAGTTACTGATCCCGTCCATTAGTTCTTTTACGCCAAAGGAATTGATTGCAGAGCCAAACCAGATCGGTGTGAGGGTTCCGTCAAGCAAGGCTTGCTGATCCATCGCAGGCATAAGTTCACGAACGAGTTCTATCTCTTCGCGCAGTTTCTCTAACAGCTCTGCTGGAACATGGTCTGCAAGCTTCGGGTCATCCAGCCCGTTGATCTTTACGCTTTCCGCAACCTTGTTACGGTCAGCCCTGTCCATAATCTCCAGCCGATCCTGCAACAGGTCATAACACCCAATGAAATCGCGCCCAATGCCAATCGGCCAGCTGGCGGGTGTTACGTCAATTGCAAGGTTTTCCTGAATTTCGTCAATAATTTCGAAAACATCACGGCTTTCCCGATCCATCTTGTTACAGAAGGTCAGGATCGGCAGGTCGCGCATCCGGCAAACCTCGAAAAGCTTTTGTGTCTGGCTTTCCACGCCTTTTGCGCCATCAATCACCATGACGGCCGCATCAACGGCCGTTAGCGTTCTGTAAGTGTCTTCGGAAAAATCAGAGTGGCCCGGAGTATCCACCAGATTGAAACGGTTTTTGCCGTAGTCAAAGGACATTGCCGAGGCTGAAACGGAAATGCCCCGGTCTTTTTCCATCTGCATAAAATCTGACCGTGTGCGCCGGGCTTCGCCCTTGGCGCGGACTTGTCCTGCCATCTGAATGGCGCCACCAAAAAGCAGAAACTTTTCTGTCAGCGTAGTCTTACCCGCATCAGGGTGACTGATGATGGCAAAGGTTCGCCGCCGGGCAATTTCCGGTGGCAGAACTGGGGTGTTTGAGACGCGATCTAACATGGATGCGTCTATAGGCGAGGGGCGCGGAAAGGGCAATTGGTGACGGTGACCAATCAGGCTGATGAGGCGCGGCGCAAAATTTCTGCCGGATCATGGCCAACCAGCATCGCCTTGTCGACTTCGTAGCCAAGGTGGGGGCTTGATCGATGTTGCCCGAGTGCATGGGCAAGCCTTTCAGCCAGGCCTTCGGGCAGCACTGCTGCTGTGCGGGTGTCAAGCAGCAGGCTTTCGGCGGCTATCCCTTCCGCATAGATGATCTGATGGGTGTCAAACAGGATTTGAAAATAATCGATAAATCCACCTTCCTGTTCATAGATGGTGGTGCCATTCACGAGGTGCCGCGCTTGGACGAGCACTTCGGAACGACCGAGCCCGATTTCATCACAACGCTGGTAAACGAACAGACGGTGATTGTGGCTGACCAACAGGTTATTTTCGTTATTCAACGCACCCTTTTTGATGAAAATTGGCGCAAACTCACCTACCGCACGTATCGTGTTCTGGCCAATCCAGCGCACGGTCTGTGGGCCATCGTCACGTGTCAGAACCTTGTCCCCGATGCGCAGGTTTTCGATAGGGCATTGTTCGCCAGAGGCCAATGTAATGCGGGTGCCACGACCAAAGCTGACACAAGCAACCTCGGCAAACAGGGTTTTTACGTTGCTCGTATCTACACCGATCAGACAGTAATCGGTTTTTGGTCTTAGGTCGTTTATTGGATGCAGGTAAATCTGCGTTACTGCGTCATCCGATGGGTTGGTTTCCAAAAGAATGATTGCTGATAGGGTTTCACCATCTGGCGCCATGAATGTCGCAACACTGTCTAAGATCAAAAACGAGCCTGGCAGGCCAAGCTCTGAGCTTTCGGCGACGACAAAATCGCAGTTCGATTTTGCCCGATTTTGGCTTGTGATGGTCAGACGCTCTTTCGGGGCGTCTGGTGACAGGTGGTATCTGTCATCAAGCGCTAATTCTGACGCCCGCATCAATGCATCACCCAGATTGGCACCGTCTGTAACAAAAAAATACTGCGCGCGAAAAACCTGCAGCGTTTGCCACGAAGACAGATGTTTATGATTGGCGGCAGTCATCCGGTAATTCGTCTCTTTGACAGTTTCAAAGGGTAAAAAAGCCTGTTTTTTCACCCTGCAACCCCCACCGCCTGATTTGGGTTCACGTTACGAACAGTTGGAATTGCGGTCAAACTTGTCGGGCTTTGGGCCTTGGTTTCAGAGCGATTGTTTACCAAGTGAAAACAAAGACATAAACTTTTGGGGTTTTTATCGAAGTAAACCGGGTATCTACTAGGTTGGTCAGTTGGGTGCTGACGAATCGAAAATGGCCGTTTGGCGCTACTTATTAAACACCTGTTGCGTGGCTGATCTGGCTGATGCGTTCAAAGAAAGGACTTCGACATGGATTTGGGAATTGGTGGCAAGAAGGCACTGGTATGTGCTTCGTCACGGGGGCTGGGACGAGGTTGCGCAGAGGCGCTTGCTGCAGAAGGCGTCAATCTTGTGATGAATGCGCGCAGTGAAGGCCCATTGATGGATGCTGCGAATGCGATCGCGGATCTATATGGTGTGACAGTGACACCGGTGGCCGCTGACATTACCAGCGAAGAGGGCCGGGCAAAGGTGCTGGCAGAAGCGACAGATGTCGATATTCTTGTAAACAATGCAGGTGGTCCGCCTCCTGGCATGTGGCACGATTGGGACCGGGAAGATTTTATCCGGGCGCTTGATGCAAACATGCTGACGCCGATAGCACTGATGAAAGCGCTTTTGCCGGGGATGATTGAAAAAGGCTGGGGACGGGTAGTGAACATCACCAGCCAATCGGTCAAGTCTCCGATCGCGCAACTGGGGCTTTCAAACTCTGCGCGTGCCGGTCTGACCGGTTATGTGGCCGGAACATCGCGGCAGGTGGCGCCAATGGGTGTGGTTATCAACAATCTGCTACCGGGGATTCATGCAACCGATAGGGCCGTTTCCCTTGATACGGGTGTTGCAGAAGCGCAGGGTATAACGATGGAAGAGGCAAAGAAACAACGTGCAGCGACAATACCTACACGTAGGTATGGTACGGCCGAAGAATTTGGTGCGGCTTGTGCGTTCCTTTGCTCGGACAAGGCCGGATTCATTATCGGCCAAAACATCTCGCTTGATGGTGGCTCTTTCAACGCGACGATTTGATGGTTCAGGGTTTTAGCCTGAAAGATCAGCTATTTAACGTGGAAAAGGTCGGCTATTTGGCGGGTCTTTTTCGTGATGCTGACCCATCTTTTGACCATGAAGGGTTTCAGCGAAAGGTGATGGAGCGGCTGCTTGAACTTGAGCTCAAACAGCGGATCGATTTGATAGCTGACGTCTTGTCAGGTTTTTTGCCTTCAGAATTTCCCAAGGCCGCTGATCTGATAAGTGCGGCACTTCCACCGTCGCTCGACGCCGAAAAATCAGATGATGATTTTGGTGATTTTATATTCGCGCCCTTGGGAGAATACGTTGTAAATCAAGGGCTTAAACGACACCGTGAACGTTCAATGCAGCTGTTTGAGCAGCTTACGCAACGGTTTTCAATGGAATTTGCGCTGCGACCGTTCCTGAACCGATGGCCAGAGGAAACGCTCTCTGACTTAAAGGGTTGGCTGGATCATCCGCATTATCATGTCCGCAGATTGGTAAGTGAAAGCACACGTCCAAAATTGCCTTGGGGCAAGAAAATCGGATTGAAGCCTTCAGATCCGATCCCATTTCTGGATCGCCTTCATTCTGATCCAACACGTTTTGTGACAAGATCGGTCGCCAACCATTTGAATGATATCGCAAAAACAGATTCCTTTTTGGTCGTCCAAACGTTAGAAAAATGGCACAGTGAAGCGCGCCAGGACGCGAAAGAATTACAATGGATGACCCGCCATGCGTTACGCACGCTTGTGAAATTGGGTGATCCAGCAGCATTGGGCCTGCTTGGGTATCGTCACGCTGCGGAAGTGACCGTAACCAAACTGAAAGTTTCCCCTGAAACTCTGGCGATTGGTGAAGCTATGGATTTTTCGTTCGTGCTGAATGCCGATGCGGATGAACCATTGCTGATTGATTATGTAATTGATTTCGCGAAAGCGGGGGCCAAGACCTCGACCAAAGTGTTCAAATTGAAAATGCTTGTCCTAAAGGCCGGACACGGTTTGGAGTTGAAGAAAACACACAGGTTTAAAGGCGATGCGACAACATTCACACTTTATCCGGGCGCGCATCAATTGGGCATTCAGGTGAATGGCCGCGTTCTGGAAAAGGTGCCATTCGAACTAACATCTGCGTGACAGCTGCGTTTACATTCTTCACGTTTTCGTTGGCAGGACAGTTGGCTCTAGCGGGGTCTGGCACTGGCTGTTACGCGCAAACTGGGTTTCACAGAGGTTCATGATGCAGACAACAGCAATAGTAGGCGTTTTCGTACTGGTGATCGTTGCCAGCTTGCTCGCCGCACCACGCCGCGTAACCGTCGATGGTTTTTTCAGCGGGCTGAACCCGAACGGAACGGCACCGGGTCTTTGGATGCTGGTGTTGTCGCAGATAACAACATGGATTTTTGCGCGCTCGCTCATGAATTCGGCGATTTTGGGCTACTATTACGGAATTGCCGGCACATTGGCCTATGCCGCCTATTACGGCTCTTTCTTGACTGGCGGATTTATTGTCGGACGTTTGCGTCAGGGTGGCGCGCGGTCGATGCAGGACTGGCTGGGTGCACGTTTCGGGACGGCAGGCACAACCTGTTATAATGTGGTGATCGCGCTTCGGCTGCTTTCGGAAGTTTTTGCAAATTTGCTAGTTGTCGGGTTGATCTTTTCGGCCGCTCTGCCAGAACTCGCGGGGGCCAAAGAAGGCTCAATTCTGATTGTTGCTGTACTGGGCCTTGCCTATTCCGCCTGGGGCGGGCTTTCCGCTGCATTGCGAACAGATGTCGTGCAAATGCTTTTGTTTCTTGTCGTTTTCGTAGTGGCGCTGGGCGCACTTGTATTGGCACCTGATTTTTCCCTTTCTGCGGTTTTGACCTCAGAAGGCGCCAGTGGCGCGCGCAACGGCTGGATTTTGCTATTGGTCGCTTTTTTGCAGGTCTTTTCATATCCGGCACATGACCCGGTGATGATGGACCGGGGGTTCCTGGCGGACCAGGCAACGACACGTAAATCCTTCTTCCACGCGTTCTGGATTTCCGGGGTGTGTATCATCGGATTTGGTTTCTTTGGAATTCAGGCTGCGCTTATTGGCGCGGAATACCAGGGTCAGTTGCTTGGAACATGGGCTTTGATGTTCCCACCCGCCATCTTTGTTGCGTTGCTTCTTTCCCTGTTGATTTCTGCGCTCAGTACGCTGGATTCTGCGCTGGCGTCTTCTGCGCGGCTGGTGGTTGAAGAATTCAAGCTGGCACCGCGTACGGTAAACGGCGGGCGGGTAGCAATGATCGTCTTCATGGTTCTTGGTGCGGCGCTAACGCTTTGGGGCAACAAGACCCTGTTTGATGCGGTTGCCGTCAGCGGCACAGCATCAATGTTTCTGACACCGATCTTGCTTGTTGGTCTGGTAATGCAGCGGAAAATCGCGCTCTGGTCCTATCTTATCGCTTTTGGGGCAGCAATTACCGGGGCTGCCGCGTATTTCTTGCGCGCCTGGGAGCCTGTCGTGATGATCTTGCCAGAGGGACATAAATACGAACAGCTTCTGGCGATATGCGTGGTTGTGCTTGTTGTTGGTTTTGCCGCAACACTGGCGGGTTCGCGCAGGGTTGCGACGCAGGGGTAGGGCTGCTAATCCTCGGGCAATTCCGATGTTTTTAATCGGATAACGCATGGGGCGCGTGTCGCAGTGACAATACCGAGACTGGAAATTCGCAATATCAAGCGCCATTTCGATGGCCGCGCGGTTGTGGATGACGTGTCACTTAAAGTGATGCCGGGGCAGGTGACCTGCCTTTTGGGGCCGTCCGGTTGCGGTAAATCGACAACACTGCGGATCATCGCGGGCGTGGATATGCAGGATAGCGGTGAAATCTATGTCGACGGTAAGCTGATTTGCGACACCATTTTTCGGGTGCCGCCAGAAGCGCGTTCTATCGGGCTGATGTTTCAGGATTTTGCGCTGTTTCCACATCTTACGGTTTCAGAGAATGTTGCCTTTGGCCTCACCGGGCCAAAAAAAGCGCGCCACGCGCGGGTAAATGAGCTGCTTGAACGTGTGGGGCTTACACATTTCGCGGACAGTCACCCGCATCAGCTTTCTGGCGGCGAACAGCAGCGCGTTGCTCTGGTTCGTGCGCTTGCACCGCGGCCATCGATTATGTTGATGGATGAACCTTTCTCAGGCCTTGATGACCGGTTACGCGATGACATTCGCGATGAAACGCTTGCCGTTCTAAAAGATGAGGGTACGGCGGTCTTACTCGTAACGCACGAGCCCGGTGAAGCGATGCGTATGGCCGATGAAATTGCCCTGATGCGCGACGGACAGATCGTTCAGCAGGGCGCACCATATAATGTCTATAATGCGCCAAAAGACCGCGAGGCAGCTGCGTTCTTTTCAGATGTTAATGTCATTACCGGTATCGTTGAAGGCGCGCTGACCGATACACCATTTGGTCAGTTTCTGGCACCCGGTGTTCCGGACAACACAAAAGTTGATATCATATTTCGCCCGCAGCACATTAAAATCGATTTTGACAGGGGTGGTCGCGGACCGGAACCCACACCATCAGACGGTGTCGCAGCAAAGGCCACTGTCGAACGCGCGCGCTTCATGGGGCGTGAAAGTCTGGTTGAATTCAAAATGGATTTCGACGGCACATTGCTTAAGGCGACGGTGCCGTCTGTGTTCCTGCCTCAGGTCGGCACACCCTTATGGTTAACAGTGCGGCGTGACCGCTGTTTTGTGTTCAAGCATTGATCAGACTTCCTTTGGTGTGATCTTTGCCATGTAGTCTGCCAGTGTTTTGCCTGGCTCTTCGACGAAGAGTTCCGGCAGAATTTTACTTTCCTCAATTCGGTCAACGCGAAAAACCCGAAAATCCGAACGCATTTCGCACCAGACTGTGCAGGTCCAGACCCGGCCCCAGTATTCGAGCTGTAGTGGCCGGATCACGCGATGAGAGACTTCTTCGTCGAGCGCGCGGTACGTGATCGCAAGTTTTTGGCGCGACCGGATTGCTGCGCGTATTATCGGCATATGCTGAAAACCTTTTGCAGCGTCCGCAAATGGGTAAATTGCAAATCCCCAACCCGTTGGTGGGGCAGACCGGTCTTCGGGCAAAACGGCATCGATTTTTGCCGAGAGTGATTTCGCCGCGGACTGCAGCTCCTCATCCGCCGCTTCGCCGACAATGGCCATGCCCAGATGTAAGGCTTCGAGCTCTGTCAGTGTCAGGTTCAATGGTGGCAAGGTTATTACAGCAGTGATCATGTAGCCAACACCGCGCTCGCCCTCGACAGGGACGCCAGAGGCCGCAAGCGTGTCCATATCACGGTAAATTGTCCGGATAGACACCTCAAGTTTGTTGGCCATGTCCTGCGCGCGGTGCAAACGCCCGTCGCGCAGGATTTGGATCAGATCAAAGAGGCGGTCAGTTCGGCGCATAGCGCCAACCTCTCTGACCAGATAGCAGGGGTCAAGACAACATCTGCCAGAGTACGGTCTGATGTTCCATTCTTACGGTGTCAGGTGCGATTGCAGCCATAAGGCCCTGTGCAAAATCCTGCTTCGGAAAATCGGCAGCCATTGCTTGGGCGGCGTCCATATCTTTCCACAAGACATAGTCGGTCCAACGTCCGTCCTCACCTTTGGAAAGGGTTCGGCTCAGAAACCCCTTTGCAGACCGAACGAAGTTTTCGCTGGCCTGACTCAGGGATACGAATTGCGCGTCACTGATACCCTCCGCCAGTTCAAAGCTGACAACTTCTGCAACAGGTAGGTTCGTTTTAGTCATTTTTTCGTTTCCGATTCTATTGAAAGTTCGCTCCGTTTAAACGGGGGCAACTGCCATAAACCTGTCAGTTGACATGTTGTTGACAAAAGAAGTGCAAAAACCGCGGATTTGAGGGGGTGAAAACGCGCTTTGCGGCTATGATTCCGACTGTGAACTGCCTACATACAATACAGAAATTTATCAGAGGCACGTGTGTGCCACCTACTGTGGGAGACAGATATGCTCAATAACATCGGCCTTCCCGGCCTTCTATTAATCGCAGTTGTCGTTCTTGTCCTTTTTGGCCGCGGCAAAATCTCTTCGCTTATGGGTGAAGTCGGAAAAGGCATCACAGCCTTCAAAAAAGGCGTGGACGACAGCAAGAAAGAGATATCAGATACGGCGGACAGCGCGATCGACGTGACCCCGGAATCGGAAAAAGACAAAGCGTAATCGCCAAATCGAACTGAACGTTCTTTATCAGGTAGCCTCATATGTTTGACATCGGCTGGACCGAACTTCTGGTCATTGGCATCGTTGCGCTGATTGTTGTCGGCCCCAAAGATTTACCGGGGATGTTTCGCGCCCTCGGGCAGTTTACGGGCAAGGCAAAAACGATGGCGCGGGATTTTCAGCGCGCCATGAATGACGCCGCTGACGAGGCAGGCGTTAAAGATGTGACCAAAGACCTGAAGAATATCGCCAACCCGAAGGCCATGGGGTTGGATGCCGTAAAGGATGCTGCAAAAGGCTGGACGTCAGAAGACCCACCCCGGGCGATGGGCTCTGAAACAGCGAAGCTGGCTGCGGAACGGGCAGAAGCTGCACGAAAAATTCGCGAAAAAACCGCAGAGGTTGCGTCAGAACGTTTGGCGAAAGAAGAGGTGGCACGTGTTGCTGCCGAGACCGCGCCAGCCGAGGATGCAAAACCTGCACCCGCTAAAAAACAAGCTGCCAAGCCCGCTGCAAAAAAGCCTGCGGCCAAAGCAGCAGCCGCTAAATCCGCTGCGAAAAATCCAGCAGCAAAACCTGCGTCCAAACCCGCAGCGAAGTCGACGGCCAAGAAACCGGCCACACGCAAAGCAGCAGCTAAACCCTCAGCTAAAGATACCGCCTCATGAACGACGAGATTGAAGATAGCTCAGCCCCTTTGATTGAACATCTGACTGAGCTGCGCTCGCGACTGATGAAATCGGCGGTGGCGTTTATCATTGGTATGATAATCTGTTTCACGGTCTGGAACCCTATTTTCAATTTCCTGACCCGCCCGCTATGCAGCGCGATCAATGACCGTGGTGATGGCGACTGCGGTCTGGTTTTGCTGGCGCTGCAAGAAGGTTTCTTTGTTGCGATAAGCATTTCGCTGTTGGGCGGTCTGGCTCTTTCTTTTCCATATATTGCGGCGCAACTCTGGCGCTTTGTTGCGCCCGGCCTTTACAAAAACGAAAAGAATGCCTTTCTGCCGTTTCTGGTTGCGTCACCTTTTATGTTTTTTCTGGGGGCGGCTTTTGCTTACTACGTCGTAACGCCGCTTGCCTTTGATTTCTTCCTTGGCTTCCAGCAACCGGGCTCGCTCGGCGGCGACGGGCAGGGGACTGCACCGGCAAGCATTGCCTTTCAGGGGTCCGCGCAGGCTTATCTCTCGCTGACGATCAAATTTATCGTAGCCTTTGGTATGTGTTTTCAGCTGCCTGTGCTGCTGACGCTTTTAGGCAAGGCAGGGCTCGTCAGTTCAGAAGGTTTGGGTTCAGTCCGCAAATACGCTGTTGTTGCTATTCTAGTGTTGGCCGCGCTCGTCACACCGCCAGACGTGATTACCCAAGCTATCTTGTTTGTTGTTGTTTACGGACTCTATGAAATATCTATTTTCCTTGTGCGCCGTGTCGAAAAAAAGCGTAATGACCGGCTTCGCGAAGAGGGTTTGCTTGATGACGAAGATGAAGACTTAGACGATGAGACCCAGGCATGAGCGATGACGCACTGGCGCGCATCGCCGAAGCGCTGGAACGTATAAGCCCGCCTTCGGGCGACACCCCGGATTTCAGCGAGGCAGACGCATTCGTCTGGCATGTCTCACCTGACCGACTTGCACCTGTTGCATCTGTGAACCGTGTCGAGGTGGGTTTGTTGGTTGGGATTAACCGGGCACGGGATACATTGCTGGAAAACACCCGGCAATTCGCGCGGGGCTTACCAGCAAACAACGCGTTGCTTTGGGGCGCGCGGGGCATGGGGAAATCATCGCTCGTAAAGGCCGTCCATGCCGAGGTGTTGCGTCTTGGTCAGGCCCTGAAGATTGTAGAGGTTCAACGCGAAGACCTGCCCTCGATCGGGCGTTTGCTAACCCTGTTGCGCGGTTCTGATCAGCGGTTCCTGCTCTACTGTGATGACCTGTCATTTTCGCACGACGACGAACATTACAAGTCGCTAAAGGCTGTGCTTGACGGTGGCATCGAGGGACGGCCCGAAAACGTTGTCTTCTACGCGACGTCGAACCGACGCCACCTTATGCCGCGCGACATGATCGAAAATGAACGCTCAAGCGCAATCAGCCCGTCAGAAGCCACAGAAGAAAAGGTTTCGCTGTCAGACAGGTTTGGCCTCTGGCTTGGTTTCCACCCCTGTGATCAGGACGAATACCTCTCGATGATCAGAGGGTACTGCGGTGCATATGGCGTTGAGATTGATGATGAAACGCTCCGCGCTGAGGCAATAGAATGGCAGGCGACACGCGGCAGCCGCTCTGGCCGGGTGGCTTGGCAGTATTTCACTGACCTTGCAGGCCGCAGAGGTGTGGAACTCTGACGGTAACTTTCGTCAGAGTTTGCAGTTTCAATCAGTTCAAAAGCCTAGTTCAGGAATGGCATCGGATCGACGCTGTCAAAACCGCGTCGAACCTCAAACCGCACAAAAGCAGGGTTGCTGTTACGCACCGATGCAATGCGCTGGCCGCGCGAAACGGTGTCACCCTTTTCGACGGTGATATTCCCAATGTTGGCGTAGACGGTTAGCAGGTTGTCTGCGTGCCGGATAACGAGAACGGGTATTTCCTCGGTGTTCTGCGTAATCGCGGCGACAGTGCCATTGTCGGCAGCTTTCACCGCACTGCCCGCGCTTGCAGCGATATCAATGCCGCCATTTCGACCACTGCTGAAGGGGCGAATAATGTTTCCATCGACCGGAAGCATCAGGCGCGGTGTGCCAGAAGCTGCGGTGCGTTGCCCCCCGAGGTTTGGTGATTGCGGGGCGCTGTTTTGCGCCTCTGCTGCGGTCAGCGTATCATTTTCCGGCAATGGCGTTGCAGAGCTGGGTGGTAACGGTGTGGGAGTTCCCTGACCTGGCACTGTGGTTGAACCCGATCGTGAAGAACCGGTTTCAGTCGTGACCGGGATCAGCAGGAACTGACCTTCACGCACTGAAAGATCAGAGCCCAGGCCATTCCAGTCCGCAAGCGATCGCACGGAAACATTGTAAAGCCGCGCAATGGAATAAGCCGTTTCCCCACGCTCTACCCGGTGACGAACAGGCTCGACTCCTGTTTGTGCGCTCGCACTTGGGCGCCGCGTTGATGAAGGCGCCCGATCTATTGCACCAGATGCAAGCGTTTCGACATCGATCTGACCCGATGGCAGGATTGGTCCTGTGGTGATTGCACCGGTTTCCGGCGACGGTTCGGCAACCCGGCCCGGCAACGCAATAATTTCGTCCTGGCGAAGGGGCGTATCAGGCGCGATTCCGTTGTAGCGACCAAGTTCCACGGCATCGACACCGATCCGTGCCGCAACGTCGGCGATTGTGTCGTCACGATTTGCCACAACAACCTGATAATTCGGGTACGAGATTACACCACGGTCATCTGGCATCGGACGCGGTGTTGTGACTTGACGAACAGCGCCTGATGTATCGAGTCCTTGGCCCGTTGTGCCCCGAAGATCAAAATCAAGACTCTCATCACAGGCAGCCAAACCTGCCAGTATCGTGCCCAGAAAAAGCAATCGGAGTGCGGGTGTTTTGCGGTATGCCATGTGCTCGTTCCTCGGTGTTGGGCCTGTTTTCCGGCCCCTTGTTACCTTCTTATACTACTCTTTTCCCAATCCTTCCAGCAATGGAACAAATCGGACTGGGCGGAGTTCGTCATAGTCGTATCCGCCTTCAGTGCGCGTGACCTTTATCAGGCTCTGCACGGCATCCGACTGGCCAACCGGGACAACCATTATCCCCCCAACCCGCAACTGGGTGAGCAGGGGGCCCGGCGGGTCTTCGGCGGCAGCTGTCACGATTATCCGGTCAAAGGGGGCCTGTTCGGGCAAGCCAAAACTGCCGTCGTCGGTAATCGCTGTAATGTTCGTCAGGTCGAGTTTTTCAAACAGTGTGCGAGATTCATGTACAAGCCGACGATGCCGTTCAATTGTGTAGACGCGGCGCGCCAGCAAACTCAGTATTGCGGCCTGATAGCCCGAGCCGGTTCCAACCTCCAGCACCTTATCGCGCGGTTGAACATTCAGGGCCTGTGTCATCAACCCGACAACGGAAGGTTGGCTTATGGTCTGACCGCAGGCGATCGGCAGCGGCATATCTTCGTAAGCACGATCAGCAAAAAGGCCCTGCACAAAGTCGCCACGATCAATCTTTTCCATTGCGGTCAGAACACGGTTGTCTGTAACCCCCTTGGAGCGGAGCGCAAAGAGAAACTGCATTTTGCGCTCGGCGTCGCTCATGTTTCAACCGAACTGCGCAGTGGGGACAGCATGTCATGCGCGGTAAGATCTGCGCGCATCGGTGTAACAGAGATGTACCCGGCAAGGTTGGCTGCCGCATCAGAGCCTTTTGCGGTTGGCGTATGCTGTGCTCCACCTTTGATCCAGAGGAACTTGCGTCCTGACGGAGAATGGTGTGGTTCGACGCTGAACTTCGTGTCGCGTCGGAATCCCTGTGTCACAACCTGTGTGCCTTTCACGTCGGGGGAAGCGACGGGTGGAAAGTTCACGTTGTAAAAAAGTCGGTAGTCATCAGCGCCGCTGTCAAGGCCTGCACCAAGAATCGCGCGTACCGTTGCAGCACCATGCCTGCTTGCTGCATCAAACGGATCTTCCAGCTTGTTGTTGCCGGGTCCATAATATTGCGACAGGGCAATTGCTGGCAGGCCTTGCAACGCTGCTTCCATGGCACCGCCGATTGTGCCGGAATAAAGGGTATTCTCTGCAGAATTATTGCCGCGGTTCACGCCGGAAAGCACAAGGTCAGGCGGGGCGCCGTTCATAACATCATATATCCCAGCAAGCACACAATCTGCAGGAGAGCCTTCAGCCGCAAAGCGCCGTGGGCCGAGTTCCGCAATCATCATCGGGTGCGTATAGCTGATGCAATGGCCAACCCCTGATTGCTCGAAAGCGGGGGCAACAGTCCAAACCTCGCCTTTTGGGCCGGCGATGTCTTCGGCGATAGCGTGAAGAACCTTTAGTCCCGGCGCATTGATGCCGTCGTCATTGGTGATAAGTATGCGCATGCTGCTGCCCTTGGTGTTTTGCTTTCAATAACGGTCCTACGCCAAGGGGTAAAGCCAAAGAACGTGTGGCGAAAGCAGCCTGCGAACTGTCCCGGGCTTGACGTGGCGAACTCGCGCGCGATGCGCGTCTGCGTGTCCCAGATTGCGTTAGCCGAGTTTGGACATAAGTTTTGCAGCTTCTGTATGGGGGTCAGACAGTACGGCCCGGTCTTCACCCGGGAAAAACCTGGCACGCAGTCCCGTTGGCATTGGGTCTGGCGCAAAGCGTAAAACACGCGGACCAGTTTTCACGGTTTCGGCTTGCCAGCTTTCAACCATCGCCATTTGCGCAGCTTTAGAGGCGCCGTAACTGCCAAAGAATTTCTGCCCGGCGCGGGGGTCGTCAAAAAATACAGCAGTGCCATTTTCTGCTGCAAGAAGCAGGGGTTCCACAAAGCCAATAAGCCTTGCAGTCGCGCGTGCGTTCACGGAAAAGCTTTTGTCAAAGTCTTTCGCATCAAGATGGCCAGCGGGTGCAAGTGGCGCACCATGAATCGCCGCATGCACCCAAAGATCAAGCTTGCCCCAGCGGTCATGAACCGAGCGGCACAGGTGCTGCATCGCACCGTCATTGGTTACGTCAAGCGGGGCCAGCGTTGCGCTGCCGCCAAGCGCTTGGATCCGGTCATCAAGGTCTTCGAGACCGCCAGTCGTGCGCGCAACAGCGATGACATGATAGCCATCCGCGGCCAACGCTTCGGCCATCGCAGCGCCAAGTCCGCGTGATGCACCAGTGACAAGAGCAACTTTTTTGTTTTCTGGATTGTTCATGCGAATTCCATTTCACTCTGCAGAGTGATGTTGAAAGGAGCCAGACAGAGCTACTCAGCGGCTTTCAGTTCGAAGCCTTTGGCGATCATATCTGCTGGGCGAACCGGATACTCGCCAGAGAAACAGGCATCGCAATACTGCGGGCATTTTGCGTTGCGGCCTGTTGCTTCACCTACTGCACGGTATAGCCCGTCGAGCGAGATGAATTTGATGCTGTCAACGCCGATAAATTCACGCATCTCTTCCTCGGACATATTGGCAGCAAGCAGCTTGCCACGTTCTGGCGTGTCGACACCATAAAAGCAGGGCCATGCAGTTGGGGGGGAGGCGATGCGAAAATGCACTTCTGCAGCACCGGCATCCAGAATCATCTGTTTGATCTTGATACTGGTTGTGCCGCGGACGACGGAATCGTCAACAAGGATCACGCGTTTGCCTTTGATCAGCGCACGGTTCACATTCAGTTTCAATCGCACACCCATGTTCCGGATCTGCTCTGTCGGTTCAATGAAGGTCCGGCCCATGTACTGGTTGCGGATGATGCCCATCGCGTACGGGATACCGCTTTCCTGGCTGAAGCCGATGGCTGCAGGCGTTCCGCTATCCGGTACCGGGCAAACCAGATCAGCATCAACCGGGGCTTCACGCGCGAGCTCCACACCAATCTGGCGGCGGGTTTCATAGACCGAACGATCACCAATAATACTGTCAGGGCGTGAGAAATAGACATGCTCGAAGATACAAAACCTAGGCTCCACTGGCTCAAACGGCCTGTAGCTTTCGATTCCTGAGGCGTTGATCACCACCATTTCACCGGGTTTGATTTCACGCACGTATTCCGCGCCGATGATATCTAAAGCGCAGGTTTCAGAGCTAAGCGCCCAACCATCGCCAATTTTTCCAAGAACCAACGGCCGCACGCCAAGCGGGTCGCGGACACCGATAAGTTTCGTACGTGTCATGGCAACAACTGAAAACGCGCCTTCAACACGCCGAAGCGCATCTTTCATACGTTCCGGGATGTTGCTCTGAAAAGACCGAGCCATCAGGTGAATGATGCATTCGCTGTCAGACGAGCTCTGGAAAATTGATCCACGTTCAATCAATTCACGACGCAGCGCATTGGCATTCGTTATGTTGCCATTGTGTGCAATTGCAGCGCCGCCCATGGCGAATTCACCGAAGAAGGGCTGTACGTCACGTATGACAGCGCCCTTTGAGCCGGCAGTTGAATAGCGCACATGTCCGATCGCAAGCGGACCGGGCAGCGTTTCCATCAGGCTGGCTTTGGTGAAATTGTCACGTACATAGCCAAACCGGCGGGCAGAATTGAACCCTTGTTCAGCGTCGTGCGAGACGATCCCACCCGCTTCCTGACCCCGGTGTTGAAGGGCATGCAGGCCAAGCGCAACAAAATTGGCAGCGTCGGCAACACCGATCACACCAAAAATTCCGCATTCTTCTTTAAGCTTGTCGTCATCGAAAGGGTGGCTGGGGGGCAATTCACGCATTGTGGCAGCGGCTCCGAATCCCATTGCAGTGAGTTGCCCCTCTCTTAGTGGCTTAAGTCAACGCTGTCATCAAAGGATCACAAATAAGATGTAAGGAATCCGCCGCTTTTGCAGAATCTCTGATGTTGCTGCGATAAAAGCACTGTTCACTTCGGTTGACATGCCCCTCAAACCGACCAACAACACCTTAATGACGGACAAAACGGCAATGAAAACGAAGCGGCCTCAGGCGCGCCAATCTAAGCAGGGGTTTACCCTGAAAAAGGTGGTCGGGGCTATGGCGCTGATGCTCGGCTTCGTAATCGGGCTGTTTTACGTTTGTTACGTCTATTTTAAAGATGTGGAAGTGCAGCGCGCCGAAAACCGCATTGTTCTTTACCAAAGTACGCTTGTTGAGGCGTTGGAGCGGTACCAACATCTTCCCTTTATTCTTGCGCAGGACCCGCTTTTACGACGCGGCCTGAATGGCTTTGAAATTGATGTTGTTAATTCACGGCTTGAAGATTTTGCCTTTCGCTCGCGTCTTGATGCAATTTACCTGATGAATACAGAAGGGTTAACAATCGCGGCGTCTAATTACGCCTCCGAACAAACCTTTCTGGGTCAAAACTATAACTTTCGCCCCTATTTTCAGGATGCGATGGATGAAAGGCGCGGTGAATTCTTTGCAATCGGCGCAACAACATCACAGCCCGGGTATTTTATAGCCGAAGCGGTTCGTGACGAAAACGGAAATCCGGTGGGTGTTCTTGCGCTCAAACTGGACCTCACACCCCTGACCGAAGCGTGGCGCGCGGGTGGCGAGGCGGTCTTTGTGGCGAACAGCGATGGCGTGATTGTTCTATCGTCCGACAATAGCTGGCGCTACCAAACACTGGGGGCTCTTACAGACGTGCGCCGCAACGCCATTGCCGCCGAGCGCCAGTTCGGTTCAGAGCCTCTGGCACCGCTTGACTGGGTAAATCGCGACAACGGGATTGTCGATATTGATGGCACCGCCTTTTTGCATGTTGTTACGGCAATTCCGCGGTTGGGATGGACGTTGCATTTTCTGGCAGATGAAAGCCGGGTGCGTGAACGCGCCTTACTCGTTGTGGTGTTTGTAACCATCGTTGCTTTCGTGCTTCTGGCGCTCGTCGGGTATCTCAGGTCTCGTCGACTGAAGGTTGCTTTGCTGGCGTCCCAGCTTGCCCGTCGAAATCTCGTGACCGTCAATACCAAGCTGGAAGAGGAAATTGCTGAGCGTCGGGCAACCGAAGCACGGCTTGAACGCGCGCGTTCCGAACTTGCCCGGGCTGGTAAACTGGCTGCGCTTGGTCAGCTTGCGGCGTCGGTAACACATGAGTTGGGCCAGCCCATATCCGCCATGCGGAATTATCTGACAGCGTCAGAGTTTGAGTCGGACGCGGGAGCAGCGCGGCTTGCAAAGCGTCTGACCGGCATCGTTTCACGCATGGAGAACATTACAAAGCAACTGCGGTTTTTTGCTGGTCCGGGCGAAGAAAATGTAGAAGAGTTTGATCTGCGCCGCGTGCTTGATGGCGCACTCGAACTGGTGCGCCATGATCTTAAACATCAGGGGATTGAGTTTGAATTCTCAAAACCACACAAGCCCGTCGTAATCATGGGCAACCGGCAACAGCTTGAACAGGTTTTGGTCAACCTTATTCGGAATGCCGTCTCGGCGATGGAAACAAGCGATGTGCGCAAACTTGTCGTTGAAGTCAGCAAAAGCGAAACAACAGCGACACTGAAAGTGCTTGATACAGGCATTGGCCTTGGTGGGCGGTCCATCGAAACACTGCAGGAACCGTTTCACACAACCAAACCTTCGGGCGAGGGGATGGGGCTTGGCCTAGCGATTTCGACAGCAATCGTGAACGAACATAAAGGCACACTTAGCGTTGTGGATTTTTCCGGTGTCGAGAGCGGCACCAGGGTTGGAGTGGAGTTCATTGTCGAGCTTCCCCTTGCGCATGAGCGGGAAGATTCATGAAACCGGCCAACGTAAAATACCGTGTTCTGGTCGTTGATGACGACAAAGAGATGCGTGAATCGCTATCTCACTTGCTAAGCAGCGCGGGTTTCAAGGTGGAAACGCTTTCAGATGGCACAGGAGTTTTGCGCAAGGTCAATACGTTCGAACCGCATGTTGTTTTGTCCGATGTCAGAATGCCAAATGTGGACGGGCTGAAGCTTTTGTCTCAACTGACGGCGCAGGTTGGGCCGCCTGTCATCCTGATCTCGGCACATGGTGATATCGCGATGGCGGTCGAGGCGATGCAGAATGGCGCATATAGTTTCATCGAAAAACCGTTTGATCCGCGCAGGCTGCTGATCGCGCTCAAGAACGCAGCAGACAAATACGCGCTTAGCCAGGACGCGGACCGGCTTAAGGCGCGCCTGTCCCGGCTTTCCGGGCTGGACCGGGTCTTGCTGGGGGAAACGCAGATGCTGCGAGACCTGCGCGAAGATGTGCTTGATCTTAGCCAGACGGACGCGACCGTTCTAATACTGGGTGAAACCGGCACAGGAAAAGAGCTGGTCGCGCGGGCGCTGCATGACCTCAGCGACAGGTCCGCCGGGCCATTCTTTGCGCTGAATTGCGCGGCTATTGGCCCCAACACGTTTGAGGAAATTCTGTTTGGCACTGCTGATGGGGCAAAGGGTGCTTTTTTGCGCGCCGATGGAGGCACCCTGTTTCTTGATGAAATCGGGGCCAGCCCGCTTGATGTTCAGGCGGCTCTTCTTCGCGCAATTGAAACGCGGGAGTTTGTACCGCGTGGGGCCGAGCAACCTGTTCAGGTCGATGTCAGATTGATTTCTGCCTCAAACGTACGGCTTGATGCAGCGGTGAAAGAAAAAGAGTTTCGCGAAGATCTGTTCTTTCGGCTCAACAATGTGGTGTTTAATTTGCCGGCTTTGCGGGACAGGCGAAATGACATCTCATTGCTCTATATGCATTTTCTGCAAGATTATGCTGCGCTTTACGAGGTCATCGCGCCAGAAACAACGGCTGAGGATTTAACAGCGCTGTTGTCTCATGACTGGCCTGGGAATGTGCGTGAACTGCGCCATGTTGCAGAACGCCGCATTCTAGCAGCGCGCCGGGGGCGCGGTTCGGTCGCAGAAGCGATCAGCACTGATGAGGACTACGGCGATGTTCCCGACACATTGCGTGAAGCTGTCGCCGCTTTTGAAAGAATGTTGATTGGAAAGGCGATCCAGACGCATCAGGGGCGGATGGAGTCTGTTGCCGAGGCGTTGGGAATTGGTCGACGCACCCTTAATGAAAAGATAGCAAAGCTGGGCCTCAACAAATCCGATTACCTGTAGGTCTGCGTGAATCCGCAGCCCTTTATCTGGTGCCGCGCGGATATCTTCATAGGAAAATTTGGGTTTTAGCGGTACGAAAAGGTATAGTTTGCGCGTTTGCCCGTGGGTCTTCCTTCACAAGAGCACCCAGAGGTATCGTGCCATATATGTGTAACGGGAGGAAACCATGAACACATTCTCTGCTCTGGCAGCTAAGGCAACAACTGTCTGTGCCGCTGCCGCAATTGCAATCAGCTCAGGGTTTGGCGGTACAGCCGCACAAGCCGAAGAAGCGAACTACGTGCTGGCAACGGCGTCGACCGGGGGTACCTATTACCCGGTGGGTGTTGCGCTCGCGACCTTGGTGAAAGTCAAGCTTCAGCCGGGTTCCAAAATTGGCATGTCCGCAATCAGCTCTGCCGGTTCTGGTGAAAACGTGCGCCTGCTTGGCACGGGCGAGGCGCAGTTCGGAATTATGCAAGGGCTTTACGGCCACTTTGCCGCGACCGGAACAGGGCCGCTGGCCGAGGTTGGCCCACAAACAGATTTGCGTTCTGTGACAATGCTTTGGCAGAACGTCGAACAGTTTGTTGTGTCTGCAGATGTCGCAACAACCGGAACCTTTGAGGATTTGCTGGCGCTTAAGGGCGAAGCAATGGCGTTGGGCAAGCGGAACTCCGGTACAATCGGGTCAAACACCGCGTTGCTTGCTGGTATTGGTCTAGACGTTGAAAACGATTTTGAACTGGTCGAAGGGGGCTACGGCCCATCAGCTGAGGCGCTGCAAAACGGTCAGGTCAAGGGTATCGGTACGCCTGCAGGTGTGCCGACAGGCGCGATAAGTCAGTTGTTTGCTGCTGCGGGTGACGGCGTGAAAATGCTGAATTTTACACCAGAGCAAATCGCAATGGCTGATGGTGGCCGTGAAC
Organism: Pseudohalocynthiibacter sp. F2068; assembly: GCF_023015645.1. Classification (NCBI taxonomy): domain Bacteria; kingdom Pseudomonadati; phylum Pseudomonadota; class Alphaproteobacteria; order Rhodobacterales; family Paracoccaceae; genus Pseudohalocynthiibacter; species Pseudohalocynthiibacter sp. F2068. Next base: position 218,182 of record NZ_JALKAK010000003.1, on the reverse strand, counting down.
TCTGGACACCATTCACAATTCCGGCAGGCACCTATCCTGGTCAGGAAGAAGACATCAACACGATCGCGCAACCAAATTTTTTGGCGACACATGCAAATATTTCGGAAGAAAATGTCTACATGATCACCAAGGCGATCTATGAAAACCTGCCCTTCCTGCAGGCTATTCACCCGGCAACCAAAGCCATGGCAATCGAAGCCGCAATTGCCGGCCTGCCACTGCCGCTGCACCCTGGCGCATTGCGTTACTATCAGGAAGTCGGCGTCGATGTTCCTGAACGTCTGATCGCAAACTAATCAGACCCTGATAAAAAACACAGCGCGCCGGATATTTCGGCGCGCTGAACACGTATACCCAAAGATAAAAGCATCCTTGCCAAAGAATGGGGAAAGACATGTCAGATACACATGCAGCACCAAATCACGAGAGTGAGGATGAAGATACCGGCTCAAAACTGCGGCATCTTACCGGCCCAATGGTTGGGATCATTGCCGCTGTTTCGCTGATCATCGCAATTGTACACCTTTATGTTGCGATCTTTCCCAAGATTTCAGAATTTGAACGAAATGCCTTTCATTTTGCAGGCTTTGCCTTTCTTGCTGCCGTGTCCTACCCGATGATGCGCGGCGGGGCGAAGCTTAACCGAATTGTTTATATTTTTGATGTTCTCTTCGGAATTGCGATTGCGGTTTCCGCTATCTATCTTACCCAAGCCGAAGACGCGATTTACGCGCGCGGGGTAACGCTTGCACCACTTGACTGGATTGCAGCTGGCCTTTGTATTGCCGGTGCAATTGAGCTAACACGCCGCGTCACGGGGTTGATTATTCCGACACTTATTGTCCTTGCCATTACATATGTCGGCTTTTGGGGGCAGTATGTTGGCGGCGTCTTCTCTTTTGCTGGTCTTAGCTGGGAAACCGTTGTTTTCCGGTCGATCTATGGGGACGATGCGATGTTTGGCACAATTGCCCGCATTTCATCGACCTACGTTTTTCTTTTTATCATCTTCGGGGCGTTCCTGCTGCAATCCGGTGCAGGCAACTTCGTGATTGATCTGGCGCGCGCAGTTGCGGGCCGCATGGTTGGCGGGCCGGGTATTGTTGCCGTTATTGCCTCTGGTCTAACAGGTACGATCAGCGGATCCGCTGTTGCGAACACGGCGTCGACCGGGGTTATCACCATTCCGCTGATGAAAAAGGCCGGGTTTGAACCAAAATTCGCGGGTGGTGTTGAGGCTGCAAGTTCGACCGGGGGGCAACTGATGCCGCCGATCATGGGGGCAGGGGCCTTTGTGATGGCAAGCTTTACGCAGATCCCATACGAGCGGATCGTGGCGGTCGCGGCCTTGCCTGCATTACTTTACTTTCTGAGTGTGGCGTTCTTTGTCCGGATCGAGGCGCGGCGAAATAATCTTAAACCTATGCCTTCTGATGGCGTGACGCTGGGGTCTGCATTTCGCAAATCCGGCGCGAGTTTTGTGATCCCAATCGCAATTTTGATCAGTATGCTGGTTTCGGGGTTCACACCATCTTATGCGGCGGTTGTCGGGATAGTTGCGGTCATCGCCTCAAGCTGGCTCACGCAAAACCCAATGGGGCCGCGCGCTGTAATTGCGGCTTTGATCGCCGGTTCAAAAGGCATGATCATGACGGCGGTTCTGCTGTGTTCAGTTGGCCTGGTGGTCAATGTTATCGCTACAGCAGGGGTTGGGAACACCTTCAGCCTGATGATATCTGGCTGGGCCGGGGGCAACATCCTGATTGCGATTGTACTGATTGCGCTGGCGAGCCTTGTTCTGGGCATGGGGTTGCCAGTAACGGCGGCCTACATTGTCCTTGCAACGCTGTCTGCTCCGGCGTTGGCCGGCATGATTGCAGATCGGGTTGTGATTGATGCTGTCGTTGCCGGGGTCTTGTCTGATAGTGCCAAGGCCGTTTTGATGCTGGGTGCACCTGAATCGATGGAACTGCTTGTGCAGGATGTCATCAGCAGGGCGGATGCGTCAGAGCTGATCCGCAGTTTACCGCTTGAGATAGCCGGCCCACTTCGGGACATGGTGGTTGCGCCAGAACTGGCAGTTGCCGCTGTGTTGTCAGCCCATATGATCATTTTCTGGTTGAGCCAGGATAGCAATGTAACGCCGCCGGTCGCGCTTGCGGCTATCACGGCCTCTGCCATAGCCAAAGCTCCTGCAATGGGAACGGCGGTGACAAGCTGGAAGCTTGCCAAAGGGCTTTATATCGTACCGCTGCTCTTTGCCTATACACCATTGTTGTCGGGTGACTGGGGGGCGATGGTTACGGTTTTTGGTTTCTCGGTTGTGGGGATTTACGGGCTGGCCGGCGCTTTGCAGGGATGTCTGGAGAATAAAATTGGCATCGTCCTGCGCGTGATTGTTGCAGTTGCCGGGGTGGCTAGCCTCTGGCCTGGCTCATTAATGCTGAACATGGCTGGCGCGGCTGGCGTCATTGCCTGCTTGCTGATCAATATTTATGCCCAGCCAAACCGGCTAAAGAGCACGGCAAGCGCATAGGTGCGCAACATTTGACTAAGCGAACGGTAAAGTTATTTTCGGCGGCGTTTCTATTCCAGACCGCAATCGCCAACGAAGTCTTCGAAGCGGGCTTTCAGCCAGCCAGGAACATCCTCAGGGACTTGATCGCCAACCTGAGTTTGCAACTGCGCAAAAACCTTTGCCGTCCGGCTTTCATCTACCATCGGGAAAGATTGGTCTGTGACCGCGAAATCATAGGCCACGAGGCCCACAACCACCAGCAATACGCCACGCGCGACTCCGAACAGGAACCCAATTCCCTGATCGAACCCACCCAGAAATGACCGTTGCACAATGCCGGAAAACAAGGGTGTAAAAATCGACATAACGATCAGACCAATCACCATAACCACCGCAAAAGACGCAAGCAGCGACAGTTCGCATTGATCTGCGACGAATTCGCCCAAGACTGGAATCTGATTTACAAGCGGGCGGATCTGGTCGGCAAACAGATATGCCAGAATTGCGGCCGCGATCCAGCCACCGATCGACAGTGCCTCGCGCACGAACCCGCGCGAATAGGCCAGAAGAGCCGATATGATGATGACGATGGCGACAACGCCGTCGATTATTGTAAAGCCTTCCATGCTCTCGCTCCTTCGCGGGGCTAACCAGCCCCGAATATGTCCCCAACAAACGCCGTCAGGTCGGACATTTTCTGTACCTTAAACCCTGACTGCGTCCCAGTCTTGCTGCGTGCAGGGGCGATTGCCCCTGTAAACCCAAGCTTCTTTGCTTCCTTTAGCCTGTTTTCGGTCTGTCCAACCGGCCTTAGTGCCCCTGATAAGCTAATCTCGCCAAAAACCACAGTGTCAGAAGGCAAAGCAGCGTCTTCGCGTGCAGAAAGTAGCGCGGCTGCCACAGCTAGATCTGCGGCGGGTTCGGTGATTTTCATGCCGCCAGCCACATTCAGGTAGACATCAAGCCCCGCAAAAGGGATGCCACAGCGGGCCTCCAGCACTGCCAAGATCATGGCCAGACGCCCACTGTCCCAGCCCACAACGGTGCGTCTTGGCTGTGAATGGGGCGAGGGGGCGACAAGCGCCTGCAACTCGCAAAGAACGGGGCGGGTGCCCTCGATTCCGGCGAATACGACGGAACCTGGCGCAGGTTTGTCTCGTTCACTCAGAAACAGGGCAGAGGGGTTGGTGACCTCGCGCAGGCCTGCGCCTGTCATCTCAAACACGCCAATCTCATCTGCCGGGCCAAAACGGTTTTTGACCGCACGCAAAATGCGGAACTGATGGCCGCGTTCGCCTTCAAAATAAAGAACCGTGTCGACCATATGTTCGATCACCCGAGGCCCTGCGATCTGGCCGTCTTTGGTGACATGGCCGACAAGAACCACCGCAAGCCCCTTGCGCTTGGCAAAACTTGTGAGCTCATGCGCCGCAGCCCGCACCTGACTGACAGACCCCGGAGAAGAGCCCACATTGTCAGCCCACATGGTCTGGATCGAGTCGATGATCGCGATATCGGGCTTTTCGTTTTCGAGCGTCGTCAGAATATCGCGCAGGTTGGTTTCGGTGCCAAGTTTGACTGGTGCATCCGTCAGGCCGAGCCTTTGGGCGCGCATCCGCACCTGTGCCGAGGCTTCCTCGCCCGAGATGTAAACGGATTTCAGCCCAACGCGGGCAAAACTGGCGGCAGCTTGCAGCAATAGCGTTGATTTACCGATGCCGGGGTCCCCCCCCACCAGAATGGCAGATGCGGGCACCAGCCCACCGCCCAAAACCCGGTCAAGTTCTGCCATGCCTGACTGTGTGCGGGGTGGTGGCGCCTCTTCCGTTGCAAGGTCTGACAGCGGAATGGAACGGCCCCGTGCAGCACCAAGCGCCTTTGACGCTGGGCCGGTTGAAAGCGGAACATCCTCGACAATAGAGTTCCATTCGCCACAGGCATCACAGCGCCCTGACCATTTCTGGTGCGACGCCCCGCATGCATTACATGAAAATTGATTTGCTTTAGCCATGCCGCTTTGTGGACCGCGCGCGCTTTTCCGTCAAATAGCTAATCAGGTTTGAGACCAGAATACAGCCGGTGAACAAATAAAGCCCCCAGGCGGTTTCAACGGTCGCGAGACCCACACCTTTGACGATGACAATGTAAAGCGCGATGAGAAATACATCGGCCATGGCAAGTTTGCCCAGAATATGCAGCACAGGCAGCACTTTGCGCCGCAGCAGCCCGAAATGGATAAGCGCAAGGCCGATGGTTTTCAGGTAAGGCGCAAAGCCCGCGAGGAAGGTAACCAGCAGCGCCAGCGCCACATCGCTTTCCCAAAGGCTCTGCAGGCCCGAAATGACAGAGATTTCAGAGAGCCCGAAAAGCGGGAGCAGGCCCGCCCGCAACAGCGGCGCAAACCAAGCGATGGGGAAGAGGATGAGAAGGGTGAGGTTGGCGAGGCGGAGGATTTGAGAGCTCATTTGATCAATCGCCAATTAAAACACAGCATCAACGATACTCGTGATGAGAAGTAGAAGGTAAAAAACAGGGGCGGAATACGCAACCAATATATTACCGCGTTTTCGCTCTCCCAAAAAGAAAACCGCGCATTGAAATGTAAAAATTACAAAGACAAAAACGAAGGCATCGTCTGAGCCTGTACTTTAAAAAAAGCTTTGTTCTGTTTCATTGAAGCGTTCAAATACACGGGCCATCAGGTAAAAGCTGCTTAAGAATATAGATATACGGAATCCTAAAACAGCTTCTTTCTCGGATACTGCACCGTTTCTTTCGTAGAACACCGTCCATAAGTATTCCAAAGATTTTGCTATGTAGACATGAAAAATAATTTTGAAAAATTTGACCAAAAACTCTTCGATCATCTTCGATCATTGCAGGACCCAAATGTAGGTCACCAAAAACGTGGCCAACGTACAGTTTGTTACGACAAAGAAAGCTATTCGCGTGCTGATCAGATTTCGTCTTGGTGGCGTAACCGCGGTTAAAAAGAACGAGACCCAGTAAGCGATGTTTAGAGTGGCAATAACTGGTAAAAAGAAATTTGAGCCAACAAGCGCTGGAACGAAAATTGTGATTGCCAGAACCATTGATGCAAGGAACTGAAATACAATAAGTTTTTTGTTGTACTGGCCCCTGTGCAGTAAAAATACGCTGCCCATTAGGTATATGCCAGAAGCCAGAATTGGGGACAGGACTATGAAAAAGGAAATGTCTGGGTTCATTTTTAACCCCGCCTCAATTGCCGTAGCGCTTTTGGCGAGTTATCGCAGAATACCGTTAACTTTTTGTTAACGAACTGCCTCAATCGGCCCTTCGGCGCGGCCGTGGATGAACTGGTCAAGGTAAGGGTCGCCTGAATCGTCCAGCTTCGCCACAGGACCGGTCCATTGAATAATACCGTCGTGCAGCATCGCGACCTTGTCGGCGATGGCGCGGACAGACGACATGTCATGGGTGATGGTCATGGCGGTTGCGCCCATTTCCACAACGATTTCGCGGATCAGCTCGTTTATAACCCCCGCCATGATCGGGTCCAGCCCAGTCGTGGGCTCATCAAAAAAGATAATCTCGGGCTCTGCTGCAATGGCGCGGGCAAGGCCGACGCGCTTTTGCATCCCGCCTGACAGTTCCGCCGGGAACAGATCAGCCACAGCGGATTTCAAACCAACACGGCGTAGCTTTTCAATCGCAATTGCGCGCGCTTCCTCTATCGGGCGCTTCAATGATCCGCGCAGAAGGCGGAAGGCAACGTTTTGCCAGACAGGCAGGCTGTCAAACAATGCGCCGCCCTGAAACAACATGCCAAAGCGGGCAAGAAAGGCGTCACGCTCTGCCGTTGCCACATCTTGGCCGTCAAGTTTGATGACACCGCTGTCGGGTTTGATCAGCCCAAGAACGCTTTTCAGCAGCACGGATTTACCCGTGCCGGACCCCCCGATGATCACCATGCTTTCGCCGGTCTGGATCGTCAGGTTGACGCCTTGTAGCACCTTGTTGTCGCCAAAGGCCTTATGAACGTTCTGAAGCTCTATCATGCTGAGAAAAACAATTCTGTAAGAAGATAATTGGACGCAAGGATCAGCACCGATGCTGCCACCACCGCTGATTTCGTAGCTTTACCAACGCCCTGTGCGCCGCGGCCCGAGTTCATGCCGTAATAGCAGCCCATCAGTGCAACGATGAACCCGAAGGCAGCGCCTTTTACTAGGCCAGAGAAGACGTCAATGAACTCTAAAAAATCAACAGTATTATGAAGATAGGCAGAGGAGTTAAAGTCAAGCCGTGTAACGCCGACAACGTAACCACCCATAATTCCGATCAGGTCCCCGACGGCAACCAGAACCGGCACCGCAAGCGTTGCGGCAAGCACCCTTGGCACCGTCAGATATTTCATCGGGTGGGTCGAAAGCGTGACCAAAGCGTCAATCTGTTCGGTTACTTTCATCGTGCCGATTTCAGCGGCAATGGAGGATGCAACGCGGGCCGCAACCATAAGACCTCCCATAACGGGGCCAAGCTCACGCGCCATGCCAATCGCTACGATAGAAGGAACAACAGCTTCGGCATTGAAACGAGCACCGCCAGCATAGATTTGCAACGCCAGTGCGCCGCCAGTGAAAAAGGCTGTCATGCCTACAACCGGAAGACTGAAATATCCAATTGTCATAACGGCATGAATGAATTCTTTAAAGTAAAATGGTGGGCGAAACATGTGGCTAATTGTTTGCCCTGCATAGATCGCAATCTGGCCAATTGTCGCCAGTATCATCAATGTTGTGCGGCCCACTGCGGCCACAGGAAACAAAAGCGTCGTCATCCACCTGCTCCAATATAACGCCGTGTATAGCGTGCGCCCAAAGATGTCAGAATTTCATAACCAATGGTATCGGCATATTCGGCGAGTTGGTCAACGCCCTGTTCTGGGCACAGGATGTCCAGTGATTTCGGCGTTTCATCAAGATGCGAGATATCAACGGTTAACAGGTCCATCGATACGCGGCCAACCAACCGGCACGGGGTGCCGTTGGAAAACAGCTGTGCTTTGTTACCCATAGATCGGATTAATCCGTCGGCGTAACCTGCTGAAACAGTTGCTATTCTGCTTGGTTTTTTCGCAGTCCAGCTTGCGCCATACCCGACCGTGTCACCGGCCTCCAGAGCGCGGGTTTGAATCACAGGCAGGCTCAGCCCAACAACCGGTTTTGCCTTTGCAAAGGGTAAACAACCATAGAGCCCAACACCGGGACGCGTCAGGTCAAAATGATAGTCCTGACCTAAGAGGATGCCCCCGGTCGCTGCCAGAGAACGGGGTGCATCAAAACTGTCTGTCATCTGACAGAACGCAGCGAGCTGTTGCGCGTTCATCGCGTGATCCGGCTCATCCGCACAGGCGAGGTGGCTCATGATAAGGGAGGGTGATTGCTCTGACACGATGTCACGTACTGCGGCCCATTCCCCAGGTTCCATACCAAGCCTGCTCATCCCACTGTCCAGCTGAAGGCCGAACTTGTGGGTTGGGAGCGCCTCTAGGTGGCGGGTAAGCTGGTCAAGCGAATTGATCATCGGCGTCAGCATAAGATCATAGATCATATCCGTATCGCCACGCATATGCCCGGCAAAAACGCAAATTTCCGGCCCCGGACCCAAGGCCTGACGCACCCTTGCGCCTTCTTCCGCGATGGCTACAAAAAACTTGCGCGCCCCGGCCCGGGCCAACGCCTTTGCGACGCGTCCGGCACCAAGACCATAGCCATTCGCCTTGACGACCGCTGCAGTTTCGACAGAACCCGCCGATACCGCGTCAAGCGCACGCCAGTTGGCAATGATGGCTTCAAGATCGATTGAAAGTGTTGCACTACCCATAGCGTGGTTTTGACAGGCGGGCCGTGGAGGTCAAGTAAAAACCCAACGTCTTGCACCAATGCCGATCACGTTATCGGGTTTTCTTATGCGTGTCATAGCCCGCTTGCAGTTCACTACGCAGATACGAGCCGAAATTTATGGAATCAAACTTTGGCGTTCCCGTGCCGGGGAGCGGCGCGACGCCATAGCTGACATGTGGATCAAAGAAGAAAGGGCAGGAATAGCGTTCGCGCCCCGAGCGGTTGATTACACGATGTGGGGTCGAAAGCAGCCGCCCGTTTGACATCCGGTGCAGCATATCGCCGACGTTCACCACAAATGCCCCATCGATTTTTGGTGCATCAATCCAGTTGCCTGTCGGCGTTTTCACCTGAAGCCCACCAACATCATCCTGCGCAAGCAGTGTGAGGCATCCGAAATCTGTATGTGGCGCAGAGCCATAGAGGTCATCTGGGGCCTGTGGCGGTGTTGGAGGGTAGTGCAGCAGACGCAACCACGTTGTGGGCGTCTGAAAGCCTGCAGTAGCATCTTCGGGATTTGCGCCCGCCGCGGCGAGGGCGAGCTTTATCAATCGAAAACCAAGCAAAGTCATTGCATCAGAGTAGGCAACAAGTGCCTCACGAAATTCAGGTAGCGTGGGCCAAAGATTTGGCCCTGACAGGTAAACATCCGGGTCTGCTACCGCGTCCTCCCGCATCATCATGAAACTGGCCGATTGATTTGGCTTTTTAACATCGGCCAGCTTGGAGTTTACGTCGGTTGACGTGTTGATCGGAATGTAGCCGCGATGTAAACGATTGAGTTTTATGCGCATTTTTTCGGAAAGGGGAAGCGCGTGGAACCGAGCAGAGGCCTCAAACACCGCATCGATCAGCGCCGGATCAATCCCGTGGCCAATGATGTAGCCAAACCCAATTGTGCTGTAGGCGTGCCGAAATTCGTCAACAAGCGTTTCAAGGTTTTCACCACGGGCGAACGGCCCCACGTCTATAACGGGGATTTCTGTGAACTCAGTCATTTTCGTATCTTTCACGACAGATTGAAGGACGTTGGGCAATCTGCCTCGCTATCCCTCAAATCGCTTTCTGCGATGTTCTGAATGGCGCTCAAGCACCAGAAGATGATTGAAAGCAGACATATCAATAACCGTCGCCATTGATCTGTTGCTGCCAGGGTTTCACAAGATCGCTGAAGCGGGTGAACTGGCCTTCAAATGCAAGATCAACATGGCCGATTGGCCCGTGACGTGCCTTGCCGATGATGACTTCTGCTTTGCCGTGCAGGTGCTCCATTTCGTCCTGCCAGGCCGCCATCTTATCAAGTTCATGATCACCCGGTTTTTCGCGTTCCTTGTAGTATTCTTCGCGGAACACGAACATCACAACATCGGCGTCCTGCTCGATCGAGCCCGATTCACGCAGGTCAGAAAGTTGCGGGCGCTTGTCGTCACGGTTTTCAACCTGACGTGACAACTGCGACAACGCGACAACAGGAATATTAAGTTCTTTGGCTATCGCCTTGAGGCCCATGGTAATTTCGCTGATCTCGTTCACACGGTTCTCGGTCTTTCCTGTGCCGCGCACAAGCTGCAAATAGTCAACCATCAGGACATCAAGCCCATGTGTGCGTTTCAGGCGGCGCGCACGTGCGGCGAGCTGTGAAATGGGCAAGGCTGCTGTGTCGTCGATGAACAGAGGACAGGCCTCAAGCTGTTTTGCGGCATCTACAAAACGGCGAAATTCTGCTTCGGTCATGTCGCCGCGGCGGATTTGCTCGCTCGGAACTTCGGCAGCCTCGGACAGAATACGCGCGGCAAGTTGTTCTGCTGACATCTCAAGCGAATAAAACCCGACGACACCACCGTTGACTGCCCCTTCAGAGCCATCCTGCAGACGGCCGCGTTTGTAGGCCTTGGCGATGTTGTAGGCGATGTTGGTCGCAAGCGATGTTTTCCCCATCGAGGGACGCCCGGCAAGAATGAGCAGGTCAGACTTGTGAAGTCCGCCCAGTTTCTGGTCGAGGTCTTTCAGACCCGTTGAAATCCCAGCCAGCCCACCATCACGCTGATAGGCGGCGTTGGCGACATTTACCGCGTCCGTCACGGCCTTCAGGAAAGACTGAAAGCCGCTGTCGGTCTGCCCCTGTTCGCCGAGTGCATAAAGCTTTTGCTCGGCTTCTACGATTTGTTCTTTTGGCTCGCTTGCAACGTCAACGCTGGCGGCTTTGTCAGAAATATCGCGGCCAAGGGCAATAAGTTCACGCCTGATCGCCAGATCGTAGATCAACTGCGCGTAATCACGCGCTGCAAATGAAGAAATGGATGCACCAGCCAATTTGACCAGATATGCGGGACCACCGAGTTCTGCGAGCCCAGGATCATCTTCCAGAAACGCCTTGAGCGTTACGGGCGACGCGATTGCATTTTTGCGAATCCGCGCTTCGGCAGTTTCAAATACCTTGCCATGCACAGGGTCGAAGAAATGGGCTGAGCCGATGATCGAGGCGACCCGATCATAGACTTCATTGTTGGTTAGGATAGCGCCCAGCAGCTGTTGTTCAGCTTCGATGTTGTGGGGCATCGTGTCCTGTAGGTCGCTATCCTGCTGCTGCGCCCCAATCGGTGCAATCTCGTTCATTCTTACCTTCTGTCCCTGGGCTTATTTGCCCTTTTTCAGAGGGGCATACAGCATAAGTGCCGTAGTCCCTATCAGGATATGTCTGTTAACAACCCGCCGTGGGCGCTGTGGAAAAGCTGTGAATATCCTGTGTATATACCACATCTGGATATGTTTCGCGAGAACTCTCAACATCTGCCACAGCGTTTTGATTCGCGAATATCTTGTTCACATATTATCCACGCATCTTTTTTTCTTGCCATTCACGGGGAGCGTTCAGGAATTTCTGCACCTCGTCGAGGGTTGCCTTGTCAAAGGCACCGCTGTCACGCGCGGCTTCCAGTACGTCCCACCATGTGCAGAGGTATGACAGTCCAACACCGTGATCTGACAGTGTCTTTTCAGTTTCCGGAAAGATGCCGTAGTAAAAGATCACAGCGGTCCTGTCGCAGGTTGCGCCAGTTTCGCGGATCGCATCGACAAAGGAGAGTTTGGAGCCGCCATCGGTTGTCAGATCTTCGACCAGCAGCACGCGTTCCCCTTCGCTCATCACGCCTTCGATACGCGCGTTGCGACCGTAACCTTTGGGTTTCTTGCGCACATAGGTCATTGGCAGTGCCATACGCTCCGCCACAAGGGCCGCAAAGGGAATTCCTGCCGTTTCGCCCCCGGCGATATTGTCAAATGCCTCAAGCCCTGCATCGCGCATTACGGTGCAGGTCAGAAAATCCATCAATGTCGCGCGAATACGGGGAAAACTGATCAGCTTGCGGCAATCTATATAGGTGGGCGATGGAAGGCCCGAGGCCAGCGTAAAGGGCTCTTCCGCATTGAAATGCACTGCTTTGATATCAAGCAGCATCTTTGCGGTCAGCTGGGCAATTGTTTTTGCGTCGGGGTAAGAGGTGGGAATCATAATTTAGCTCACATGCCAATTTACGGGAAAGCCGGGATCAAAGACCGTGACTGGCCCTTCTTCAGAAATGATTTTTTCAGGGATAACAATCGCTTCACCCTTGGTCAGGGTAAGTGTGGTTTCATTGACGGGCAGGCCATAAAACGCGGGGCCATTAAGCGATGTGAACCCTTCAAGTTTGTCCAATGCGTCTTCTTCTTCAAACACGTGGGCAAGAAGAGACATTGTGTTTGTCGCAGTAAAACACCCCGCGCAGCCGCAGCTATTTTCCTTGTTCGGATCGGTGTGGGGCGCGCTGTCAGTCCCTAAGAAGAACCGTGCATCCCCCGAAGTTGCAGCAGCGCGTAAGGCAAGGCGGTGTTCTTCCCGTTTGGCAACTGGTAAACAATAGTAGTGCGGCTTGATACCACCAACGAGGATGTGGTTACGGTTGATAATCAGATGATGCGTTGTGATCGTTGCGCCCAGATTATCCTGTGATTTTGCATAGTCGACACCGTTAGAGGTTGTGATGTGCTCCATCACGGTGCGCAGGCCCGGTGTTGCCCTGCGGATCGGGTCTAACACACGGTCGATAAACACGGCTTCTCGGTCAAAAATGTCGATGTCCGGGTCAGTAACTTCCCCATGAACGCAAAGCGGCAAGCCAATTTCCGCCATTCTCTCAAGAACTGCGCGCACCTTGTCGAAATCTTTCACACCGCTGGCTGAATTGGTCGTCGCCCCAGCGGGGTATAGCTTTACCGCGCTGATCAGGCCGCTTTCTGCGGCCGCGGCAACATCATCGGGATCAGTTTGCTCTGTCAGATACAGGGTCATTAGCGGTGTGAAATCAGCGTCCGCAGGCAACGCGTCTGTAATTCTGTCTCTGTAAGCCGCGGCATCAGAACCGGTGACCACAGGTGGCACAAGATTGGGCATGATGATTGCGCGGCCAAAGTGGCGCGTGGTTTCGGGCAAAACGGCCCTCAGCATTGCGCCATCGCGCAAATGCAGGTGCCAATCATCGGGGCGTCGGAGCGTAAGGGACTGTGTCATCACGCCCGGATTACACAATCCGGGAGCGCGGGGCTATGGGGAATCTGCGGGAATCTAAACAGAAGACGGGCAACGGGCGGAAAAGAGCCATGCATCTGTGGAAACCCGGCAATGCAGTACTGTCCGTTTTAAGTGCCGGATCCTTTGGCTATCTTGAGGGTGGGAGGAAACCAAACTCAGATAGAATGAGGTTTCTTATGGCGACGACACAGACATTCACACGCGGCAGCATTTCCTCAAGTTGGATCGGTCGCGTGTTCTCTTCAATCGGCGGTGCGATAGTTTCCAGTATGGAGAAAAAATCGCGGCAGCAGATCGTACAGATTTTACAAGCAAAATCCGATGCGGAATTGGCGCAAATGGGTCTTAAACGAGACGATATCATTCGTCACGTTTTCAGCGACATGTTTTACTGCTGAATTCGGGCACTTTTTCGGGTGTCAAAACAGTCCCTCAAAACTGTCACGAGCAACACAGTCCCGACTTACCCTTCAGACAAGGCTAACGGGGCGGTGACGCATGCAAGTGGCTTTTGTATCGATACGGAAGGCGGTTACGTCTCCTCTGACATGCTTTTTTCGATCGCAGAGAGACGGCTTTCCAAGCTAGCGCCGGTGTGTATGATTGCATGACGGCAGGCTGCTGCTGCAAACCGCAGGTGGTCATTGTCTTCAAGGCGATCCACCAGATGCCGCAAATACGGAAAATACTCTCTGCGTGCGCGAAACAACTTGTAAAAAGACTGTTCGCTCAATGTGTCTTCAAAGGCCTGTTCTATTAATGGCAAAAGAATGCCCATGTTCCGCAAGTCACGCCCGATTTTCCGGCCGAAGCATGGACAACGCAACTTGCTCACGTGGGATCGGTTGAACAGGGCTGCATGCATTGCATCCAGCGCCTCGACCGGGTCATAAACCACAAATGCTTTCTCTGCGGCCTCGATCATGTCAGGCGCATATCCATAACGGTTTTTAAAATCCTCGCGTCGCATTTCAGGATAGCGGCGGTCCCACTCTGTAATGCGTGGATCCAGTGTTGCCTGTGGCTGGACCACGATGACAGTGGCGCCCGGTGCAGCAACCGAAAAACTTGCGGCCGCATAGCCACACATGCCTTCGCCATAAAACACAACCTTGTCGAAATCTTCGAAAAAACCGTCGTCTATTAACCGGTCAAAATAGGCATAGACTGCTTTGTCACGAAACCAGCTTGCGCTATGCGCCATCAGGCAAAGCTGTGACCAGTCTTTTCCTTCGACAAGGTCAAACCCAAGCGGTAGGGCCTTTTCGCATTCGTTACGAATGGTTTCGACCGTCTCAAAAGTGACCAGCAATACCGGGTCCCGGTCAGTAAACAGCGCGGAATGGTTTGGGCCAACCGGCTGGAAATAGCCGCGTTCCTCTGCCACCTCATCCAACGCCTCAAGCCAGTCCTCAAACGCGAGGTCCTGCAAGGACGGTGTCTGGCCGGCGGCAGAATGCGGCATAGGGAGCGGTCCTTTTGCACGGGTTAAATGGATTTGACGGGCATCAGTCTATGTTTACCCTGATTTGCATCGCAATGGGGCAGAATTGCGAAAGCAAAGGCTGGTTTTCAAGAATTTGTTTTGTCATAGGCAACAGTTCGCGCCTTACCCAAGGGATGTTGCCAAAAACGGCAAAATAAAACGCAAATAGGTGAATTATTCTCGGCGACTCAACTGCGCTGCAGCGTTGCGGTAAGCGCGCCCATTCCGATCAGCGTTCCACCCCCGGTTCGTGTCATCCAGCGCATCACGCTTGGGCGGCGAATATAGCGGCGCAGATGGTCAGCCAACATTGCGTAAGAAAACGCACTAATCGCTCCGATTGTAACGAAGGTGATGATCAGCGTTACAAACTGCGGCATCAGGGGCTGCTCTGGGCGCATGAATTGGGGAACAAATGCAATGAAAAAGCCAATACTTTTAGGGTTCAGCGCCGTGACAGCAGTGGCATGCCAAAAAATCGCGACAGCACCAATAGGGGCTGTTTCTTCGTCAATTTTTACAGTCATCGCTGGCGCACGCAGCAGCTTTACACCAAGGTAAACCAGATACGCCGCACCTACCCACTTAAGCACTGTAAATAACGTGGCAGAGGTGGCTACCAGCGCCCCAAGCCCGGCAAGCGACGCGCTCATCGCCAGAAAATCCCCAAGCGCAACACCTGCTGCCGTTGCCAGCGCGATTCTGCGCCCCTGCGTCAAAGCATAGGAAACTGTCAGCAGAACTGTTGGGCCCGGAATGACCACCAGCGCAACCGAGGCAAGCACAAAGGTAAACCAAAGCTCAAGTGACATGGGGACTCCCTTTCAAAACTCCGTTATCTGGCGTTCAACAGTAAGTCTTGTCAATCCTCCCCCTTGACCGTCAGCGGGTCACATGCAGAGCTATGGCACAAAGGGAGAATTCTATGGGTCAGAAAGTTTCGAGCATTGATGAGGTGGAAACGCTGCTGTCGGGGCAGGGATATATCGCGAACCGTGCTCTGGCGACTGTCGTTTTTCTGGCATTGCGCCTCGGACGACCACTGTTTCTCGAAGGCGAGGCAGGCGTTGGCAAAACCGAAATAGCAAAGGCACTCTCAGCAGCCCTCGGTCGGCGGCTCATTCGGTTGCAATGCTACGAAGGGCTGGATGCGTCTTCTGCAGTTTATGAATGGAACTTTCCGGCCCAGATGGTTGCCATTCGCACGGCAGAGGCCGCAGGTGGCGCGGATCGCGACGCGCTTCAGGCGGAACTGTTCAGCGAAGACTATCTGATCACCCGCCCGTTGCTCGAAGCGATGCGTCCGCAACCGGGTGGTGCCCCTGTTCTTCTGATCGACGAACTTGATCGCACGGATGAGCCGTTTGAGGCGTTCCTTCTCGAAGCCCTCAGTGATTTTCAGGTTACAGTGCCCGAGCTTGGCACGATAAAGGCGGCAGAACCGCCCATCGTGATTCTTACCTCCAACCGCACACGCGAGGTGCATGATGCCCTGAAACGTCGCTGCCTCTATCATTGGGTTGATTACCCGAGCTTTGAACGTGAGATCGAGGTGCTCCATTCCCGCGCGCCAGAAGCATCAGAGGCGCTGAGCCGCGAAGTCGTTGCCTTTGTTCAACGCCTGCGGACAGAAGACCTGTTCAAAAAACCGGGCGTGGCAGAAACTATCGACTGGGCGAAATGCTTGCTTGCGCTTGATGTGATCAGCCTCTCACCCGAGGTGATCGCGGATACACTTGGTGCAATTCTTAAATATCAGGATGACATCCAGCGCCTTACCGGCGGAGAAACAACGCGCCTGCTTGAAGAAGCAAAACAAAGCCTTGTTCCGGCCTGATGTTTTCTTTTTCCCAAAAATATCCTCGGGGGGTTTGGGGGCAGACAGCCCCCCACCTTGGTCTTGCGCTCATGCCTGAATATGCCCCGCTGGATCTGCCCGAAGACGGCAAACTCACCCATAACATCACGCATTTCGCGCGGGCGTTACGGGCTGCCGGGCTCAAGGCGGGTCCCGGTCGGGTGATCGACGCGATCCGCGCTGTCCAAGCAACCGGTTTCAGCACACAAGTTGATTTCTATTGGGCGCTCCACGCCTGTTTTGTCTCAAAACCCGAAGAGCGCGCTGTTTTCCACCAGATTTTCAGGCTCTACTGGCGCGACCCCCGCTATCTTGAACATATGATGGCGATGTTGTTGCCCGCTGTGCGCGGAGTGCAGGAAGAACGTGCCGCAAAATCTGCAGAGCGCCGCGCCGCAGAAGCGCTGCTTGACGGAGTGGAAAGAGACGTCCCTGATTTGCCCGAGAGCGAAGAAGAGGGAAGCGAGATTGAAATCGACGCAACCCTCACAATGTCTGCCGAAGAACGGTTGCGCAGCCTTGACTTTGAGCAGATGAGCACCGCCGAAATGGCAGAAGCAAAACGCATGCTCGCGCGTCTGAAACTGCCGATGCGTCCGATGGTATCGCGCAGGACTGCGCCGAATGCCCTTGGCAAACGCGCTGACTGGCGCGGCACAATGCGCTTGGCCATGCGACGCGGCGGCGAGATTGAACGCCTCGCCTGGAAAAAACCTAAAACACGTTGGCCAAACCTTGTGGTGCTCTGTGATATCTCCGGGTCAATGTCTTCCTACTCCCGTGCGGTGCTGCACTTCCTGCACGCCGTCGCCAATCAAAAGGGTGCGGGGTGGGCCAAGGTCTTTGGATTTACATTTGGAACCCGGCTGACAAATATCACCCGGCATTTGCGTCAGAAAGATGTGGACGCAGCGCTTACCGCCGCCGGGTCAGAGGCGCAGGACTGGGAAGGCGGCACACGTATCGGCGCCTGCCTTCATAGTTTTAATCGCGACTGGTCGCGCAGGGTGTTGGGACAAGGTGCTGTTGTTTTGTTGATCACAGACGGGCTTGACCGGGATGCGCCGGAGGAACTGACCAAAGAAATGCAGCGGTTGCATCTCTCTGCGCGCCGCCTGATTTGGCTTAACCCCTTGCTGCGCTGGCAGGGTTTCGCTCCAAAAGCGCGGGGCATCATGGCGATGCTGCCGCATGTCGACAGTTTTCGCGCGGGCCACAACATCGCGTCACTTGAAGCTTTGGCTGAAGCGATTTCAAGAACCGACGATACTGGTGAAAAGGAGCGTCTTTTGGCAGCGCTTCAGGAATGACCAGAGCAACGTTTTAACCGCAGGAATCGGGTCGGAACCTGTTTCAATTTGATCCAAGTAAGAGGCAGAAACAATAAATGGAGACGATGATGCCCCTTACATACCAGCCTTATGACAGCGATTGGGTCGCCGCAATTCGTAGTGGTGCTCCGGATGCAAATGGTCAGCCTGCTGAGCGCAGTATCTCAGACGGGGGCGGCAACCCATGCCGTCACTGTCTTGATGAAATCCCAAAAGGGGCCCCGATGCTGATTTGTGCCGCGCGCCCCTTTCCCGAACTGCAGCCTTACGCGGAAGCCGGTCCGATCTTTCTGTGTGCGGATGCGTGCGTTGCGTACAGCGGAACCTCACAACCGCCGGTTCTGAAAAACCGGTCAGAATGCCTGTTGAAAGCCTATGGTTCCAATAATCGTATTATCTATGGCTCCGGGCGGATAACTCCGACGTCAGAGGTGGAGAGTTATTGCGAAACTCTTTTTTCTGATGAAAAGGTTGCTTATGTTGATGTTCGCTCTGCTACGAATAATTGTTTCACATTTAGGATAACACGCAGGAATGACCCTTCATCACGATGATATTCCGGAAACAGCACTGGCCTGGCATCGCGGGGGGCAGGGTGCTGTTCTGGCGACTGTGATTGAAACATGGGGCTCGGCGCCGCGACCCGTGGGCAGCCAACTGGTAATCAGTGGCTCGGCTGAAATTGCCGGGTCAGTTTCCGGGGGGTGTGTTGAAGGTGCTGTCATTGTCGAGGCACAAGAGGCGCTGGAGCAGAGTGAAACGCGCATTCTGGAGTTTGGCGTTAGTGATGAAACTGCCTTTGAAGTGGGTTTGGCCTGTGGTGGCAGGATTCGGATTTTGCTGGAACCTGTCGGGAAAGTCTTGCCAGAGCAACTGCTTGAAGATCTTGTCCGGCGCCGCGCCGCACGCATCCCGGTCGCCTATGTTGTTAACACTGAAACTTGGAAACGCAGACTTGCCGGGCGAGATGACGGCGCATTGGGAGTTGAGTTTGCAACGCGGTTCCGCAGTGACAGGTCGGGTTTCGAAGACGAGGTGTTTATCGCAATCCATAACCCACCGTTGCGTATGGCGGTGATTGGTGCGGTTCATATCGCACAGCCGCTAATGCAAATGGCACGACTTGCCGGATATGACGCGGTGCTGATCGACCCGCGCCCGATTTTTGGCTCAAACACGCGTTTCCCGGGCGAGGTGATCCTTGATGATTGGCCGGATGAGGCCCTGGCCGCGCGCGGGCTGGACAGTCGAACAGCCGTTGTGACACTGACGCACGATCCAAAATTGGATGATCCTGCGATCATGGCGGCCCTGAATTCTGATGTGTTCTATCTTGGCAGTCTCGGCTCAAAACGCACGCATGGCAAAAGGGTCGACCGGCTGCTTACGGCGGGATTCTCAGACGAACAAATCGGGCGCATTCATGCGCCTGTCGGCCTTGATATTGGTGCGAAATCGCCAAGCGAGATTGCGATCTCGATCATGGCTGAAATTACACAACGCCTGAGGCAAGGCTAATGCGGTTTGGCCCTGTGCCCCTTGATCAGGCCGAAGGTACGGTGCTTGCACATTCGGTGAAATTACCATCTGGACGGCTTCGAAAAGGTGCTGTTCTTGATGTGGAGCAGGTTGCGTCGCTCCGCGCTGCCGGAATTGAGAGCGTGATTGTCGCTGAATTGTCACCCGATGACGTTGATGAAAACAGCGCTGCGGCAGAGCTTGCACATGCGTTAGCACCGGACCCGGCGGCGCTCAACCTGCGTTTGTCCGAGGCTTTTACAGGGCGGGTAAATGTTTATGCGACTGTGCCGGGTATTGTTGAAATTGACGCAGAGGCCGTTCATGCGGCGAACAGGGTCGAGCCGATGATTACCCTTGCAACGGTTTCCCCGCTCCAGCGCACGAAACCGAATGGAATGGTCGCAACCGTCAAAATAATTGCCTATGGGGTAGAAAAGCGAGCGTTGGCGCAGGCTGCGAAGGGATTGGAGGGCGCAATTCGCGTGCGGCCAGCGGTTTACAAAAACGCGAGCCTGATCCTGACAGAGCTGAACAACGCACCAGAGAAAGAAGATAGTAAAGGACAACGCGCGATTGCTGCGAGGCTAACAGCACTTGGAACTGATCTTTGCGAAACCCGGATTTGTAAGCATGATACGAATTCGATTGCGACGGCCATCGCAGAGGCAACAGGCGATGTCATCTTGTTGCTGACAGCGTCTGCGACCTCGGACAACGCCGATGTGGCCCCTGAAGGTCTGCGCCGAGCCGGTGGGCATGTTACACGGTTTGGGATGCCCGTCGATCCTGGCAACCTGTTGTTTCTGGGTGCTTTTGGGAACCATCCTGTTATCGGGCTGCCGGGGTGCGCGCGTGCGCCTGCGTTGAACGGTGCCGATTGGGTGCTGGAGCGTATATGTTGCGGGCTTGATGTGAGCGATGACGACATTGCACGCATGGGTGTCGGTGGCTTGCTGAAAGAGATTCCGACCCGCCCGCAGCCCCGGGACCCAAAGCAATCACGATAAAATTAGACTGAAGGGTCAAGAAACGGTTCTCAACGGCGTTTTGTCGTGCTTTACTCCTGTCAAACATATCAATCTGGGAGGATCGAATGACCGAGGTCAAAATGACCGTGAACGGTAAGGCCGTTTCCGGTACCGTCGAAGGACGCACGCTTTTATCACAATTTTTGCGAGAAGACCTGGAGATGACCGGGACTCACATTGGGTGCGACACCTCTCAATGCGGAGCCTGTGTTGTGCATGTTGATGGGCAAGCCGTTAAATCCTGCGCGATGTTCGCCGCCGAAGCAGATGGGGCCGAAGTGACCACCATTGAAGGCATGGCGAATGCCGATGGGTCGCTTTCCACATTACAGCAAGCGTTTCAGGACCATCACGGGTTGCAGTGCGGGTTCTGTACGCCGGGCATGGTTATGTCGGCAGCGGCATTGCTTGCGGAGAATCCTAAACCAAGCGAAGCAGAGATTCGTCACTATCTTGAAGGTAATATTTGCCGGTGTACCGGCTACCATAACATTGTGAAGGCTATTCAGGCTGCATCTGGTCAGGACGTAGCAATCGCCGCGGAATAAGCCAATGTCTGTGCGATTGATACGCGTAGATTTTGGATATTTATAGAATAAAGAAAGGGAGTGGTTCGCAAGAGAACCCCCCTTTGTTCAGGGAGGAAAACATGCCAAAAGACGGAGGCATCGGTGCCAGCACAAAGCGGCGCGAAGACGTGCGGTTCTTGACCGGGAGTGGTCATTATACCGACGATATAAATTTACACGGACAGGCCTATGTTCACTTCCTGCGTTCAGAAGTTGCGCATGGAGAACTCAAAGGGGTCGACACATCCGCCGCTGAAGCGATGGATGGGGTCGTCCGGATTTTCACCGGGGCGGATTTTGAGGGTATTGGTGGACTGCCCTGTGGCTGGCAGATCACTGACCGGTTTGGCGAAGTGATGCAGGAGCCGGCGCATCCGGTTCTGGCACAGGGCAAGGTACGCCATGTGGGCGATCCGATTGCCGCCGTTGTTGCGGAAAGCCCCGAGGCAGCACGCGATGCAGCCGAAGCGATTGTGGTCGATATCAAAGAACTGCCTGCCGTGATCGATATGAAAGAGGCAGTCGCAAACAGCGATATCAAGGTGCATGATGATTTGACGTCAAACCTTTGTTATGACTGGGGATTCGTTGAGGAAAACCGCGACGCCGTGGATGAGGCAATTAAGAATGCCCATCACGTGACAACGTTAGAGTTGAAAAACCAGCGTCTTGTAGCAAATCCGATGGAACCGCGTGTTGCGGTGGGGGAATACAGTGCCGGAACGGGCGACTATACGCTTTACACAACCAGCCAGAACCCGCATGTGATCCGGCTTCTGATGGGCGCTTTCGTGCTTGGCATTCCCGAGCATAAACTGCGTGTCGTGGCCCCTGATGTTGGCGGCGGATTCGGCTCTAAAATCTTTCACTACGCGGAAGAGGCGTTTTGTACCTTTGCAGCAAAAGCGGTCCGGCGCCCGGTGAAGTGGACGGCAAGCCGCTCAGAAGCATTTATCTCGGATGCACAGGGTCGGGATCATGTGACCAAGATCGAACTGGCGCTGGATAAAGACGGGCATTTCCTGGCATTGCGGACAGATACCTATGCCAACATGGGTGCATATCTTTCAACCTTCGCGCCGTCTGTTCCAACCTGGCTGCATGGCACGCTGATGGCGGGGAACTACAAGACACCGCTGATTTACGTGAATGTGAAGGCAGTTTTTACCAACACAGTGCCTGTTGATGCGTATCGCGGGGCAGGACGACCAGAGGCGACGTTTCAGTTGGAACGTGTCATCGACAAAGCAGCGCGTGAAATGGGGATCGACCCGATTGCGCTGCGTCGCAAGAATTTTGTTACTGAATTTCCTTATGCAACGCCTGTTGCGGTGGAATATGACACAGGCGACTATGAGGCGACGATGGCCAAGCTGGAAGAGATCGCTGATCTCAAAGGCTTTGAAAAACGCCGCGCTGCGAGTGCCGAAAAGGGAATGTTACGTGGTCTTGGCGTCAACTGCTATATCGAGGCTTGCGGTATCGCACCGTCAAACCTTGTTGGTCAGCTTGGCGCGCGCGCCGGGCTGTATGAAAGTGCGACCGTGCGAGTGAACGCGACTGGCGGCCTTGTTGTCATGACAGGCAGCCACAGTCACGGGCAGGGGCATGAAACCTCTTTTGCGCAGGTGATTTCAGACATGATCGGGGTCGATGCCGACATGGTCGAGATCGTGCATGGAGATACCTCGAAGGTGCCGATGGGCATGGGGACTTATGGTTCGCGTTCCATCGCAGTTGGTGGCTCTGCAATGGTGCGGGCGACAGAAAAGATCATCGCCAAGGCCAAGAAGATTGCGGCCCACCTGATGGAGGCTTCTGACAGCGATATTGAACTGAAAGATGGTCAGTTTACCGTCGCGGGCACGGATAAATCCGTAGCCTGGGGGGATGTGACGCTGGCGGCCTACGTTCCGCACAACTATCCGCTTGAGGATATTGAGCCGGGGCTTGAGGAAACCGCGTTTTACGACCCGGCGAACTTTACTTACCCTGCAGGAGCTTACTCCTGTGAGGTAGAGGTTGACCCGGACACTGGCAAGGTGACGATTGCAAGCTTTGCTGCGGCTGACGACTTTGGCAACATTGTTAACCCGATGATCGTTGATGGTCAGGTTCACGGTGGTATCGGGCAGGGCATTGGTCAGGCGTTGCTTGAAAACACGGTCTATGATGAAAACGGTCAGCTCCTGACGGGTTCATATATGGACTATGCAATGCCACGTGCGGATGATCTGCCGTCGTTTTCCGTAGATCACAGTTGCCAGACGCCTTGTACTCACAACCCGCTGGGTGTGAAGGGCTGTGGAGAGGCGGGTGCAATCGGTTCACCCCCTGCGGTGGTCAACGCCGTGGTCGATGCGCTGCAGCGCGCGGGCCACACCAATGTTACCCATATTGATATGCCACTCAGCCCGTCCCGGGTCTGGGCTGCGATGAATTCCTGAGGAGGATTGAGCCATGTATGCTTTTAACATTGAACGACCCTCTACCATTGCCGGTGCAGTCGACGCTTTGGCCAAGGATGAGGCGCAGGCGCTGGGCGGTGGGCAAACGCTGATCCCAACGCTGAAACAACGTCTGGCTTCGCCAGATACGCTGGTGAGTTTGACGGGTATTCCCGAGATGCAGGGCATCTGTACGGCTGACGACGGTGCACTTTGCATCGGCGGGGCGACAAGCCATGCAGCCGTTGCTGCGGGGGCGTCGGCCTATCCGGCACTTGCTGCGCTTGCGGGTGGCGTGGGTGATCCTGCTGTGCGCAACAGGGGAACGATTGGCGGCTCGCTCGCCAATAATGACCCGTCGGCGTGCTATCCTTCGGCGGTCCTTGCTTCTGATGCAACCATTGTGACCAATGCACGTGAAATTGCAGCGGATGACTTTTTCGATGGCTTGTTTGCGACTGCACTGGATGAGGGGGAAATCATCACTGAAGTCCGTTTTCCAGTTCCCGAGGCCGCGAACTATCAGAAGTTCCTGCAGCCCGCATCGCGGTTTGCGCTGGTTGGTGTTTTTGTTGCGAAATATGCAGACGGTGTGCGTGTTGCCGTGACCGGGGCATCCGAAGACGGTGTCTTTCGCTGGTCAGACGCAGAGGCAGCGCTTTCCGGAAACTTCAGTGCGAGTGCTCTTGCTGAACTTTCGGTCCCTGCAGATGGTATGATTGCTGATTTGCATGGATCTGCCGAGTATCGCGCGCATTTGGTTAAGGTGATGACAGGGCGTGCCGTTTCGGCCGCCTGATAGCGTCACATAAAGTTGAAGGCCGCAGTAGCAGTGCTGCGGCCTTTCTTGTGGAAGTCATGTTAATACACGTTTAGGTTGTGGTGATAATTTCGCCAATAACGTGAGTATGAAAATGATAATCGATATATGGAAAAGCTTTCGCAGATTACCCGGGTGGGTGCAAATCTGGCTGGCATTTATTCTGGCCCCGCTCAATATGGTAAGTCTCGCATTTCTTTCAGAGCCGCGGGGGATGCTGATCGCAGTGTTGGCCATTGTGGTCGGCATGATGCCCAACTTTTACATCATGGCAAGAGAGCGCGGCTTTTCCAGAGCAATGGCATTTTCCCACATTGTTGGCTGGACTCCTCTGATCTGGATTTTGTGGACGACAATCAGATCCGATTCAATTGTAGGCGAATATCAAACCTATCTTTGGGCGTTGCTTTTCATAAATGTAATTTCACTGGCATTCGACTATGTTGATGCTTGGAGATGGATCAAAGGTGATCGTGCGATTGCATAAACAAAAATGCCCCTGCGAAAGCGGGGGCATTTGCGTTTTTACTCGTTGAGTCGTTTTTCAGAACGAAAAGCGTTACTTCGGCAGTGGCCCGATCATCATGATCATCTGCCGGCCTTCCATTTTTGGCATGTTTTCGACTTTGCCAATGTCTTTGGTGTCTTCTGCGACGCGTTCCAACAGTTCACGGCCAAGGTTTTGGTGCGCCATTTCACGCCCGCGAAAGCGGAGTGAAATTTTCACCTTGTCGCCGTTGTTTAAAAAACGAAAAACGTTCCGCATTTTCACATCGTAATCATTGGTGTCCGTGTTCGGGCGGAACTTCACCTCTTTGATTTCAATGATCTTTTGCTTTTTGCGCGCTTCAGATTCACGTTTTTGCTGTTCGTATTTGAACTTGCCAAAATCCATGATCTTGACCACGGGCGGCACCGCATTGGGCGAGATTTCGACCAGGTCAAGCCCAGCTTCTTCTGCCAGCACCATGCCCCTGGCGGGGGATACGACTCCGACGTTTTCGCCATCGGCGCCAATTAGCCGGATTTCAGTACCCTTGATATTTTCATTTACGCGGGGGCCAGTTTCACGCACCGGTGGGGCGTTGTGGGGTCTGCGAGCTATAACAAATTTCCTTCAACAGTTGTGCAATGCTGTGCGGGAAACTAGACGGCAAACCCCGCCAATTCAAGCCGATAACAGCAAAAGATGAGCAAACAGCCGCCAGTTTCCCCCTAGCATGCTTTCCCTATCCGCAGTCATCTGTCATAGCACGCGTTAATGAGCACGTTTTAAATACGGAAAGGAATATTGTGATGAACAAAATATGGATCATTCTTGCCTTGCTCGCAGTCGTAGCAATTGGCGGCTATGCATTTAACCAAAGCCAGACTGCAGAGGAAGAACCAACCGTTGAAACACCTGCTGTCGCGGATGATGCTGCTGAAGCAGAAGAAACAAGCGACGTTGCGGAAGCTGTTGAAAACGCGGTTGAATCTGCAAGCGAAGTTGTGTCTGAGGCTGCGGAAGAAGCTGTCGACCAAGCGGAAGAAGCAGCTACAGACGCCGTTCAAGGCGTTATCGAATCTATTACAGAGTAAGGAATAAAGTAATGAATAAGACTTGGATTATCGCGGCTTTGCTCGCGGCTGCGGGTGTTGGCGGATACGCTTATTATCAAAGCAACGCGCCAGTTAGTGAAGTTATGGAGAGCGATTCTGGCGAAGTTGAAACGCCAGCCGCGCTGGAAGAAGCGTCTGAAGCTGCGGGAGAAGCGGTGGAAACTGTGACCGAGTCGGTGACCGAAGCGGTCGAGGAACCGACTGAAGCTGTTGAAACGACGACCGAGGCTGTGACTGAAACCGCAACAGAGGCGGTAGAGACTGCAACCGAAACCGTGACAGAAACAGCTACGGAAGCTGCTGAAACCGCCACCGAGGCAGTGACTGACACAACTACAGAGGCAGCGGTGGAAATGGCAACCGAGCCCATGGTTGATGCCGCACTGACAGCAGAAGGTTTTGACGCCGCGAAAGTCATTGAAATGATTGATGGGTCCGACCTTGGCGTCATCCAGAAAACCACGATGTCAGCCCTAGTCGAACAAGCATCTGAGGACCCTGATCTTGTCGAGTCAGTCCTGACACAAGTGAAAGAGGCGTTGGGTCTCTGACCCGACTCCTCTAAAGTGGCGCTTTGAATTTCAACGTGTCATGCAGACAAAAAGTCCCAACCAATGCCTGTCGCGGAAATCGCGGCAGGCAATTTTTTCGTAAATGATTGGAATCCGTAAGGCTGAAGTATCGATGTGGTTTCGAAAAACTTTCTCACACACGCAAGTCTATCAGTCCGCACCAAAACAAAGCACTTCCACTTACTGTTATCCATCTGACAGGTGGGCAAGATCGAGAAGGTTCTCACGAATTTCCTTGCTATAGAGAACCTGAAACTGAAGATACATTTGTTGATCGAATAGCGGGTGGTCAAAATAGCTTTGCTGGGTGCATTCGTGCAAGCGATCGAAAATGATAAGGTGCTCAGCACTCTTTGTATCGCCATCCTGTTCAAAAGAGAGTGCCGCGCCCATAAACCCTGGATACGCCAGAGCCCAGCCATCTTTCGGGCCACCCACAAGATTTTGCAATGATCGATTACCGGCTGGGTCAGGCACCAAATCTGGTATCGTCCTAGCCACCCCATCGTTTCTTGAAGCTGGCAATAAGTCCGCCGCTGCTTGCCACGCCTGATCACATTCCAGAGTAGGCCTCATATGGCGAGTTTCAGGAAATAGCGGTGGGCACGCGTCATTTGCGGATCTGCAGACCTCAAAGAACTTTTTTCTTCCATAGGAGCTTGCCGGATCCAGTGCCAAACCAGTTTTGAGATGCCTTGATGCCTCCTGATGTCGCTTTTCCCGATGGAGCACGTAGCCTAGGAATTCGGGGAACCACGCCGCTTCCGGATAATCTGCCATCAATTGTTTGGCGCGCGCTTCCATCTCTGCAATGCGCCCCAGACGCCACAACATTTGCAGATGGTGCTGGTGGTTGAATCTGCTGGACGGATTGAGAGAAATAGCAATTTCAATTGCGTCTAACGCAGCTTGATATTCATCCATTTCACCAAGGGCATCACTTAGCCACTGTCAATAGAGATCGTCATCCGGCACCAGTTCCGTGGAACGCTCAAAGTCCTTTGCGGCATTCGGCCAGTCTTCTAAAGAAAACGATGCCCGACCTCGAAAATGGTATAGTCTGGCGCGGTTTGTATCACTGAGGTCGGAAGTCGACAATAACTCCGAACAGGCAGGTATTGCGGCCTCCGGATTTTGCTTCGCAGATCTACAGATATTGTATTCTGCAGTTGTTTGATCCCGTTGAGTATAAAACAGCAAACCAGCAAAAATAAGGAATATTATCGCCAGAGCCAGAAACAGAAATTTGGATGAGCTGCCTGTCATGGATTTAGCCTGTTTTTATTACTTGGTGTTTTTTTGTTCACACCGCTCTGCTCGGCAGAGCAAGCAAATCAGCTAATGCGAATAAATCCATTAAGTCACACAACCTAAAGAAATGTAAAGACCCCGTCTAACCATTTCACAGCGCCGCTATCCTTTCGGTATATTAAGTTGTTATCCGCTGATGAGTTAGATCAGCGCGTTACAGCCGACTAGACTGTTCCTGTGTGCCACAACACGAAAAGCCCCGGAATAAAACCGGGGCTTTGCTTTTCTAACTCGTCTGGTTTTTATCCGACGAAGGCTTTTTCGACCACGTATTCCTTGGGGTCGGAATTCGCGCCTTCCCGCAGTCCGGCGGCTTCCAGAATTTCCTTGATGTCATTGTTCAGGCCGAGCGACCCACAGACCATCGCGCGGTCCGTTTCCGGGTTTAGCGGCGGAATGCCAAGATCCTCAAAGACCTGACCTGATTTCAAAAGTTCGGTAATCCGGCCCATCTTCGGGCTCTCTTCGCGCGTGGTTGTCGGGTAATACTTTAGCTTGTCCCCGACGAGTTCGCCGATTAGCGGGTCGTCACGCAGGCTTTCGACCAACTGGCGGCCATATTCCAATTCCGCAACTTCGCGGCAGGTATGCGTCAGGATAACTTCGTCATAATTTTCATAGGTTTCAGGGTCGCGGATCAGCGACGCGAAAGGTGCGATACCGGTGCCGGTCGCAAAGAAGTAAAGCCGTTTTCCGGGCAGCAGTGCATCATGCACTAGCGTTCCAACCGGCTTGGGTCGCAGAATAATCTCATCCCCGGGCTGGATGTGTTGCAGGCGTGATGTCAGCGGGCCATCCTGCACCTTGATCGAATAAAACTCCAGCTCTTCATCCCAGCTTGGCGAGGCGATGGAATAAGCGCGCAGCAAAGGGCGGCCATTTTCACCCATAAGGCCAATCATCACGAATTCGCCCGAACGGAACCGCAGGCTTTGCGGACGCGACACACGAAAGGAAAACAGTCTGTCGGTCCAATGTTTAACAGACGTCACGGTCTGAGCGTCGGGCAGGGTGGGTACGGCTTTTACCGGGGCGGCGTCATTCACTGTTACATGCTCGTTCATAATTTACGCGGGACTGCGCCCCGCCCTCTGTCTGGGGAGATATAAGATTTTGTTTTGCTCAGGTCTAGGTCCGCAACCGCGACTGATAGTCATGGGCACGCCAGTCCGCACGGAACTGCCACTGATCCTCTGGCTGACGTGCGGCAAGGTCTTCGCTGATTTCAACTTCGTCAAAGCCAGCGCGCCGCGCCATTGCATATTGATCTGCGATGACATGGCCACGGGCGCGCAAACGACCGTGAAACCCCATCATGCGCAGACGCCGGGCAATGGTAAAACCACGACCGTCGGCGAAGCTTGGGAAATCCACCCGTATCATATCGATATGGGACAGATGTGGTTTCAAAGCTTCGGGTTCCGCGTCAGAGTCCAGATCAACGGCCAAGGCAGGCGGTGTGTTTGCGGGCAGTTCCTCAAGGCGGAAAAAGCCATTAGCCCAATCTTCGGTCTGAAACCCGGTATCTGTTACAAGTGTCGTCATCATGATGCTCCTACGGGCAGGGGGCCGGGTACCATTTTGCCATTTACAAAATGGATGCCGCATTCGATTTTTTCTTCGCCGCGCCAGCGCCCGGCGCGCGGGTCTTCGCCTTCGTTTACCGGTGATGTGCAGGGCGCACATCCGATCGAAGGGTAACCTTTTGCAACCAGCGGATGGCGCGGCAGGCGATTGTTTTCCATATAGTCGCGCACATCATCGCGTGTCCAATGGGCAAGCGGGTTTACCTTGATGCGCTTATTTTCTTCGTTTTCAAAGAAGTCGAGCGCAGCGCGGGTGTCAGACTGAAACCTTTTGCGTCCCGTGATCCAGGCATCAAACCCTGAGAGGGCCTTTTGCAAGGGTGCGAATTTGCGCAATGCACAACAAGCATCTGTGTCATGCTGATGCAATGTTCCGGCCGGATCAAGGCGATTCACGTCCACTTGTGTTGCACGAACAATCCGTACGTCTGTAAGCTTCAACCGCTCTGTAATCTCAAGTTGATAGTCGAGCGTTTCTTCAAACAGCATCTCGGTGTCGATAAACAAAACGGGCGTGGTTCGATCCATGATCGAAATCATATGCAACAGCACGACTGACTCCGCCCCGAAGGACGAAACCAAGCCAATTTGTCCAACAAATGGGTCGCTAAGTGCGCGTTCCAGAACCGAGGTTGCCCCGTGGTGCTGGTACCGTACATTTAGCTGCTCCACCCGCTCATTGACGGTTAGGTGTAGCGTTTCATGCCGCATTTTTCTTGATTGCCTCCGGGTAGAGCACAGCCTTGAATGGGCCGGCACCTAAGCGTTTGTAGGTCTGAAGGAAGGGTTCTTCAGCATCAAGACGCATGTCCAGATATCCAAGCACCAACCGTTCTATTGCTGGTACGATCTCGTCATAGGCGAAACCGGGACCGGCACGTTCGCCGATGGCGGCGTTTTCTGTACCATCGCCGCCAAGCGTGATCTGGTAGTTTTCCACGCCGGCACGGTCGAGCCCAAGAATGCCGATATGACCAACATGGTGGTGGCCACAGGCATTGATACAGCCAGAGATTTTGATTTTCAGTTCGCCGATATCATGCTCGAGCTTCAACTCGTCAAAACGGGTTGCGATTTGCTGGGCAACGGGAATTGAGCGTGCGGTCGCAAGGGCACAGTAATCCATGCCGGGGCAGGCGATGATGTCAGAGATCAGCCCGATATTTGCGGTCGCGAGACCCACCTCTTTCAGTGAGGCATAGATTGCCGGCAGGTCTTTCTTGTGAACATGCGGCAGGATCACGTTTTGCTCGTGGCTGATACGCAGTTCATTATGCCCATATTGTTCGGCAAGATCGGCCATCACGCGCATCTGATCAGAAGTTGCATCGCCCGGTGTCTGACCATGCGCCTTGATCGAAATTGTGACGATCGCGTAGTCAGGGTTTTTATGCGCACTCAGATTGGTATCAGACCATGACCGGAAAGCCGGGTTGGTGTCGCGCGCGGTTTGATATTGAGCAGTTGGGCCGCTGACGAATTCAGGTGCTGCAAAGTGGCGCTCGATCTCGGCAAGATGTTCCTGATCAACCCCGGAAAACTCTGGGCGAATTTGTGTGAACCGTGCGTCAACAAGCTCGCGTATTTTATCAAGCCCGTTTTCGTGAACAGTGATCTTGATGCGTGCTTTGTATTTGTTGTCGCGACGACCTAAGAGGTTGTAAACACTTACAATTGCCTCGCAGTATGGTAACAGGTCTGCCTTTGGCAGGAATTCACGAAGCACTTTGCCAACCATCGGGGTACGGCCAAGGCCGCCACCAACAATGACTTCAAAACCGGGCTCTCCCGCCTCATTGCGCACCATGCGCAGGCCAATATCATGCGCGCGCGTCACAGCGCGATCTGTCGGGCTGCCAGATACGGCGATTTTGAACTTGCGCGGCAGGAACTGGAATTCAGGGTGATCCGTTGACCATTGGCGCAGCAGTTCCGCGATTGGACGCGGATCTTCGATTTCATCAGCAGATGCACCTGCAAAATGGTCAGCGGTTACGTTGCGGATTGTGTTCCCGGATGTCTGGATCGCGTGCATTTCAACGTCAGCCAGTGCGTCAAGCATATCCGGCACATCCGACAGTTTTGGCCAGTTGTACTGGATATTCTGGCGGGTAGTGAAATGGCCATAGCCTTTGTCCCAGCGGTCAGCAAGATAGGCAAGCTGGCGCATTTTAGCGGAATCAAGCGTGCCATAAGGAATGGCCACCCGCAGCATATAGGCGTGAAGCTGTAGATAGAGACCATTCATCAGGCGCAGGGGCTTGAATTCATCCTCGGTTAGCGATCCGTCAACGCGACGTTCGACCTGCAAGCGGAACTGGGCATTACGAGAGCGAACAAATGCTTCGTCAAAGTCGTTATACTTATACATTGGTTTGCTCCGACTGTTTGCCATGCTGATAGTTTGAAGGTCCGCGAGAGCGGAAATCTTCACGGAAGTGGATTGGGGCCGGGCCATTCGGGCCAAGCTTTGCGTCCGCCAGATAGGCACCCACAACTCGTTCCTGTTGTGCTTCGGCAAAGCCCAGGCGGATCGCGGCGCGTGCCTCATCTGTGATGAACTCAGCGTCGCTGTGGTTGCGAGACCAGTCACCGTTTTCGGTCAGGTAGATAACATCACCTTCAACAAGGTGGTTCGCTGTTACGATTTTAGGGGCGAAGTTTTGGCTCATAGGCTCAGAACCTTTTTATCAAATGTGTCAGCAAGGGCGAGCGCCGCCCGGGGCGCGAGGCCATATAGGGTCAGGGCGGGGCCGGTCAGACTTGCCTCGGTCAATGCGTTGCCAAGCTCTGAAAGAACTGTTAAAACAATGCGTTGCGTTGGGCGAGAGGCATTTTCGATAACGGTTATGGGCGTGTTTGGTGCAGCGCCATGCATCATCAGGCGACCCTGAATGAACCGGGCTGACTTTTTACCCATGTAAATCGCGGCGACTTCGCCGGTTTGGGCAAGCGCACGCCAGTCCTGTTCGGCAAAACCCTTCATGTCGTGACCTGTCAGGAAGCGAACTTCGCTGTTGCGGCCACGTTTGGTCAGGCTTTGCCCAATGCCTGCAACTGCGGCAGAGGCAGCGGTGATGCCGGGTACGATGCGCCAGCTAACGTTTGCGGCATCAAGTGCGTCTATTTCTTCGTCAAGACGGCCAAATATGGTGGGATCACCTGATTTCAGCCGTACAACATGCGCACCGTTTTGTGCATGTTCAATCAAAAGCGCGTTGATTTCTTCCTGAGTGGCGGAAGGCCCAAAACCTTCTTTTCCGACATTCAGCAAAATCGCTTCGCGGCGGGCGAGCTCCAGAATTTCCGGGGCAACGAGACGGTCATATACAACCACATCTGCTGCATCCAGCGCCTTGCGCGCCTTAAGAGTCAGTAACTCCGGATCACCGGGGCCAGCACCCACGAGATCAACATGACCAGGCTGTTCAGAGCGGCTCAGATGATCTTTCAGCAAGCTATCAAGTGTTGGACGAAGACTTTCGACACCATCAGCTTCTAGCGCGGCAGTTCCCGTCTTGAAATAATAGTCAGCCCAGAATTCGCGACGTTTGCGTCCCATTGGAAGGGCTTCAACCTTGTGACGGAATGCTTTGCCGATACGCGCGAGCATGCCCAGAACAGGAGAGAGTTTTTCTTCGAGATCAGCTTTGATAGCGCGTGCAAGCACTGGGGCTGCGCCTTCGGTGCCGATTGCAATCGTAACCGGATCGCGGTCAACAATGGCAGGGGTGATAAACTGGCTATCATTCAGATTGTCTACGATGTTTACCAATGCCCCTTCATCTTCCGCTATCGCGGCGACGCGGGCGTCCTCGGCTGCATCCTCGTTTGCTGCATAGAACAAAACAGATCTGGCTGTGTCTCCAGCCCGAAATGGCCGATCTTTCAGTGAAAGCTTGCCAGAGGCGGCCCAGTTCTTGATTTCTTCAGCAGGGTTTGTGGCAAAAACCGAAATGTGTGCTTCTGTTTTTAGCAACAGGCGCAGCTTCGCAATTGCCGCTTCGCCACCGCCAGATACGGTGATTTTGCGGCCCTCGACTGCCATAAAGATCGGGAAATGTTTCATCCACTGCGCCTTTGCGTTTCGTTTCTGTCCTTGATATAGGATATTTTCCCGTTTATGGGCTAGTCTCAGCAATGAATAAGGACGTTTGTTCTGGCTATTGTCGAAATAGGAACACCTGTTCTAAAAGTTGGAAGGAAGCGGTATGTCTGTTCGTCTGGATGATGTAGATCGGAAGATCCTAAAGGAATTGCAAAGCGATGCGGGGCAATCTCTGGACGAAATTGCGCGCAAAGTCGGCTCTTCCAAGACACCTGTGTGGAACCGAATCCGCAAATTGCGGGATGCTGGCGTTATCGGACAGCAGACGGTGCTGCTCGACGCCGAGGCGCTTGGGTTTGAGGCTTGTTTTTTCGTTTTGATCCGAACATCAGAACATGAAGCGGAGTGGCAGAAAAAGTTTCTGAAAGCTTTGCAAGACAGACCCGAAGTGCAAGAAGCTCACAGGCTGGCCGGGGATATTGATTATATCCTGAAGGTGCGTGTGGCGAATGCGCGGGCATATGATGTGTTTTATCAGGCACTTATCGCCGAGGTGCGGATTTACAATGTGACGGCCTTGCTTTCGATGGAAGAGCTGAAATCAACAACGATGCTTCCGATTTGATCGTAGCCTAGCGCGATACCATAAGGGTTTTCAAACCGTGAAAGTGATAGAGGTTTGCGTATAACGCAGGCTCAGTCATGGTCAGTTGGGGGCAGCGTGAAAACAGGATGGGTATGGCAATCTGCAATTCCAACCGAGCGAGCGGCGCGCCGACACAAAAGTGAACCCCGGCCCCGAAAGAAGTGTGAGGTTTTACAGCTCGGCTTACGTCAAAACGGGCCGCATTTTCAAAGGCGGCATCATCGCGGTTGGCAGAGGCGAGAAGTAATCCAACTTCGTCACCCGCCTTGAAGGAATGGCCGAACAGTTCTTCTGCGTCTTCATATGCCCAGCGTGTGAACATATGAAGCGGTGGGTCAAAGCGCAAAATCTCCTCTACCGTTCTTTCAATGTTTTCAGATGAATAAGCATCTGAACGAGTGTTGTGTTCCAAAAGCGCCTTTACACCGTTGCCAAGCGTATGCACCGTTGCTTCATGCCCCGCGTTCAGAAGCAGGATGCAGGTTGTAATCAGCTCGTCTGTTGTCAGTTTTTGCCCCACTTCCTCGGCTGCAATCAGGCTGGTTATCAGATCATCACGCGGGGATTTTCGCCGCTCTTCAACATATGACCGCATGAAGCTGACAAAAGCTTCGGTCGCAGCCACCGCAGCAAACTCATCCTCTCTTGTGCGGCGTGCCTGATACATTGTGACCATTGCGTTGGACCAGCGCAAAAGTTCGCTGCCCATCTCTTCCGGTATGCCCAAAAGGCGGCAAATGACGATGACAGGGAGCTTCTGCGCAAATTGAGGTAGCAGATCAAACTCCTCTGCTGGAAAAACATCAATCAACTGATGGCACAGGGTTTCTATTTCAGGCGCAAGCGTCTGAATACGTCGTGATGTGAACGCGCGCAGTACCAGCGAACGCAGGCGCGTGTGACGCGCACCTTCAAGTTCCAGCATCGAATGCGCTTCAACCGCATAAAATGGTTCCAGATGTTGCGGAATCTCAGGGCGCTTGTCTTGGGGAATTTCGCGCCCGAACCGCCGGTCGCGCAGTAACGCGTTTACGGCGTCGTAGCTGGTTGCGCAGGGCAACGAATAGTCGTCCCACCAAATCAACTCACCGGCCGCACGACCCCGTTCATAAAACGCGTAAGGGTTCTGAACAAACGCGGCGTCTGTCGGAGATTGCGAAAACCGTTGCACGGGGACCTTTCTGTTTCGGATCGAGTTTTTCGAAAGACGCTGGTCTTTGCAAGACGGGCTGCATAAACTTTCCTCGTATCCGGAATGCCTTAAAGGGGAATTCATGCCGCGCCGCCTGCTGGCTGTATTGGGATTTATAGTTGCCGTCTCGGTTTTTGCCGGTGGGGTCTGGTGGTTTGCCTACACCTCTGGGCTGCAACAGGTTGCTGACCGGGGTCGTGCAGACCTGTCCTCGGCGGCAGAACGGCTCGTTGGTCAGCTGGAACGGTTTCGCCAGGTGGCGGTCCTGATGGCGGACCACCCGATATTGGTCGCCCTTGCACAAGGCGCGGGCGAAAGGGACAGGGCAAGCGCCCTTTTGTTGCAAACAGCCGACCAAAGCGGATCGCTTGAAATTTCGTTCTTGTCACGCAGCGGGTGGGTTTTGGCGTCGTCAGACAAGACCGCGATTGGGTTGAACCTGTCAAACACCGCCGAATTTAAACGGGCCATGCAGGGTGCGCTTGGTGTTGAACACGCGCAGGTTGGAAATGGCCAGCGGCGCGCGTTTGCTTTCGCAGCACCGGTGTTTGACGCTGGTTTTCCGGCGGGTGCGGTTGTCGTGCGCGTCGACATGGAAACCGTCGAGGAATCAGATTGGCGCGGTGATCCACAGGCCATCTTTTTTACGGATGATCAGGGAGTTATCTTTGTCGCAAACCGATCAGAGTTGTTGTTTCGTACGCGGGATTTGATGCCGGAGATACGCTATAATCAGGATGCTCTGCAGCCATTCATTCGATATCAGGAAAGGCAGATTAGCGGGCTTTCGGTTTGGTCGCTTGATGCTGGTCGGTACTTGCCCAAGCGCGCATTGCATCTGGTGCAGCCTCTTCCAGTGATTGGCATGACTGGTGAAGCCCTTGTCGATACCGCCCCGGCCGAACGAATTGCGACATTGCAGGCGGCTGTTGCCGGTGCGCTTTGCCTTGCATTTGGTGCGTTTTTGTTTTGGGCGACAGAGCGGCGGCGCACCCTGGCAATTGCCAATGCAGAACTTGAAACCCGTGTTGCGGAACGTACGGAAGAACTGGTTTCCGTCAACCAAAGCCTGCGTCACGAGATTGCAGAACGGGAAGAAGCCGAAGCCGCGTTGAAAAAGGCACAGGCCGATCTGGTTCAAGCGGGCAAACTTTCGGCCCTTGGTCAAATGTCTGCGGGAATCAGCCACGAACTTAACCAGCCCCTAATGGCAATCCGAAGCTTTTCAGAGAATGCCGAGGTCTTCCTTGAGCGCAACAAACCAGACGTCGCACGCCAGAACCTTTCCCGTATTTCAGAACTGGCGCGGCGCATGGGACGGATCATAAAAAACCTGCGCGCTTTTGCGCGGCAGGAAAACGAGCCGATTTCTGATGTGGATATTTGTGCTGTAGTGCAAGCTGTGCTCGAACTTTCAGAGGCGCGGATTGCACAGGGAAACGTAAAGTTGGACTGGGCCGCGCCAGACCACCCCGTATTTGTGCGCGGGGGCGACGTTCGTTTGCAACAGGTGGTGATGAATCTGGTCTCAAACGCGATGGATGCCATGAGCGCAACATCTGAAAAGCGCCTGGAACTCTTTTTAGAGCAAGAGGACGGCAAAGTTTTGCTGCACGTGCGGGATACAGGCCCGGGCATTGATGATCCTGAAAAGATTTTTGACCCGTTCTATTCCACCAAAGAGGTTGGCCAATCCGAAGGCATGGGGTTGGGTTTGTCCATATCCTACGGATTGGTGCAAAGCTTTGGGGGTGCAATCCGTGGGCGCAACCACCCGGAACGTGGCGCCATTTTCACCGTTGAACTGACGTCTGCCAGGCTAGAGGAGGCGGCATGACACATCGCGTCTTATTGGTTGATGATGATGTGAATGTGCGCGATGCGCTTGGCCAGACACTGGAACTCGCTGATCTAAGCACCATTCCGGCAGGCAGTTATATCGAAGCAAAGGATCATATTGTTCCTGATTTTGACGGTGTGATTGTCACCGATGTGAGAATGCCCGGAAAAGACGGGTTTCACTTGCTTGAATACGCACAAGAGGTTGACCCGGACTTGCCCGTGATTTTGCTGACAGGCGAGGGGGACATTCCAATGGCGGTCAAAGGCATTTCCGCTGGCGCCTTTGGGTTTTTGGAAAAACCATGTGCGCCAAAAGACCTGCTTTCGGTGGTCGAAAAGGCGCTGAAGACGCGCGCGCTCGTTCTTGAAAACCGGAGACTGAGACGTCAATTGGAAACGGGCGATGCGGCCTCGCGCATGTTGTTTGGCATATCGCCGCAAGCCGAAGATTTGCGCACGCGCGTAAGGTCTGTCGCGCACTCCTCTGCCGAAGTTCTGGTCTACGGAGAGCCCGGCACAGGAACGTCAAAGGTGGCGGAAGTTATCCATTTATTGTCTGCGGCATCCATGCGGCCGTTTCAAAAAGTCTCTGCGGCGTCGTTGTCTCCGGAAACGCTGGGACAGGCTTTTGAGGCTGCGGGAGATGGCTCCTTATTCATTGACGAAGCTGCGGCATTGACGCCAGCAACGCAGTTTGCGCTGCTGGAAAACCTTGAAACAGAGAAATCCACCCGCGTGATCGCAGCAACCTATCGTGATTTACAGGCAGAAGCCCTGGCTGGGCGGTTTAACCCGGACCTCTACTATAAGCTTGAGGTTATGAGCGTTCGAATTCCAGCGATCCGCGAGCGCGCAGAAGATATACCGGTCTTGTTTCGGCACTATGTCGCGATTGCTTGCGAGCAAGCGGCACTGCCACTGCCCGAAATCACGCCCGAAGTTATTTCCCGCCTTATGGCGCAAGACTGGCCCGGGAATGCCCGCGCCCTGATGAACGAAGCTATGCGGTTTGCAATGGGCCTTTCGGAAGGGGAAGAAGTGGAAGAAATAGGCTTTGCGGAACAGATGGCAAAGGTCGAAAGATCCCTTTTGGTCGAAGCGCTCAGGAAACAGCAGGGAAACGCATCAAAGGCGGCCCGCGCCCTGAAACTGCCGCGAAAAACCTTTTACGATAAACTTTCAAAGCATGGGATTCGCGCAGAATTTTACCGTTAGGGATTGTGCGGAAAACCACACAATCTACGCTTCTGCCTGTGTGAAATACCGCCAGTTCGATTGCCCGACGTGGCAAGTCCGAAAGAGGTATGTTGCGTAAAATGCTGATATATAGCTATAAATACAGATAAGCATGAGCGTATGAGGTTTTTCTTGAGCGACCAACGCTCAACCGCTCTTATTTCAACAGATGCACCAGAGGGGTGCGTTGTCAGAATTTTTTGGATCAATCTGGGAGGAAACCAAGATGAAATTCCTAACCGCTGCTGCAACCGCTGTGGCACTTACATTCACCGCACAGGCAGCATTTGCATCATGCGAAGACGGTGAGATCGTTATCAAGTTTGCCCACGTGACAAACACCGACCGCCACCCCAAAGGCATTGCGGCCGCACTTTTAGAGTCGCGCGTCAATGAGGAAATGAACGGCGTTGCCTGTATGGAGGTATTCCCGAACTCAACCCTTTATGACGATAATAAAGTTCTGGAAGCCATGCTTCAGGGCGATGTGCAGCTTGCAGCACCTTCCTTGTCAAAATTCGAGGCGTTCACCCGTCGGTTCCGCATTTTTGACCTGCCCTTCATGTTTACAAACATTGAAGCGGTTGATGCGTTTCAGGCTTCAGATTCTGGGCAGGCGATGCTTGATTCAATGCAGCGCCGCGGTCTTCAGGGCTTGGCGTTCTGGCACAATGGCATGAAGCAAATGTCAGCGAACGTACCACTTGTTGCACCCACAGATGCAAACGGTTTGAAATTCCGGGTGCAATCCTCTGATGTTCTTGTCGCACAGATGGAAGCAATCGGCGGCAGCCCTCAGAAAATGGCCTTCTCCGAAGTTTACGGTGCGCTGCAACAAGGCGTTGTTGATGGGCAGGAAAACACCTGGTCCAATATCTTCGGCAAAAAGTTCTTCGAGGTGCAGGATGGTATCACTGAAACCAACCACGGCATCATCGACTATCTGGTCGTGACGTCGACCGAATGGGTTGACAGCCTTGATCCTGCCGTGCGTGATCAGTTCATGACTATTCTTCATGAGGTAACAGAAGTGCGCAACGCAGAGTCCTATGCTGTTAATCAGGCATCCCGACAGTCTGTTCTTGATGCTGGCGGAGTTATTCGTGAGCTGTCGCCAGAACAACGTCAGGCATGGGTCGATGTGATGAAACCCGTCTGGGCTCAGTTTGCAGAGGACGTGGGTCAGGAAAACATCGACGCCGCTCAGGCTATCAATGCAAACCTGAACTAAGAAAGATCGGCGCGGCTCTAACAGGGGCCGCGCCTTTTTTGAGATATAGGGGGGAGTATCATGCATCCGAAACCGGGTGAAACTTTTGTCGACAAGATAGAAGAAACGCTTATCTCGATTCTTCTGGGTGCAATGACACTGATTACTTTTGCCAATGTCATCGCGCGATACGGTTTCAATTCAAATATTCTCTGGGCGCTCGAGATGACGGTGTTCTTGTTTGGCTGGCTTGTCCTCTTGGGCGCATCCTACGCAGTCAAAAAAGGTGCGCACCTTGGTGTTGATGCAATCATCAACATACTTTCACCAGGCACCAGGCGGCTGTTGGCATTGATCTCTGTCGCGGTCTGCATCGCCTTTAGCGTGATGTTATTGAAGGGCGCCTGGGATTACTGGGCAAACTTTGCCAACCTGCCCGGTACCACGGGCCGCTGGTTCCCGACCGGCTTTGAAGACATGCGCCCAACCAGCTATCGCGGCTGGTATGAAGTGAACGATATTCCACACCCCGGTTTTCTCGGCTGGATGGAAGGCGCGTTCAACGAAGGCGAATCCTACAACAAATTACCGCGCATGATACCCTACGCTGTTCTGCCGCTTTCAATGGCGCTGCTTTTGTATCGGTTCATTCAAGTTGCGCTTTCGATTTGGAGCGGGAAGATGGATCGACTTGTCGCCAGCCACGAGGTTGAAGACGAGATTCAGGAAATTCGTGAGCAGCTGGGGGATGAAGACTGATGGATGTCGTATTACTCTTTGTCATGGTGATCGGCTTTATGCTGATCGGTGTGCCGATCTCGGTTTCGCTTGGGATGTCGTCTGTTCTTTTCCTGTTATGGTTCTCTGACAGTTCGCTCGCCTCTGTTGCGCAAACTTTGTTCAGTGCTTTTGAGGGTCATTTCACCCTGCTCGCCATTCCATTCTTTATTCTTGCGTCGTCGTTTATGTCGACAGGCGGGGTTGCGCAGCGGATCATCCGGTTCTCGATCGCCTGTGTTGGGCATTTCCAGGGTGGTCTTGCAATCGCCGGGGTTTTTGCCTGTATGATGTTTGCTGCTTTGTCCGGGTCTTCCCCGGCGACGGTGGTCGCCATTGGTTCGATCGTGATCGCAGCGATGCGACAGGCGGGCTATTCCAAGGAATTTGCGGCAGGTGTTATCTGCAATGCCGGTACTCTGGGTATCCTGATCCCGCCATCGATTGTGATGGTGGTTTACGCTGCCGCTGTTGAAGTTTCCGTCGGACGAATGTTTCTGGCCGGGGTGATACCGGGTATCCTTGCTGGTCTCATGCTGATGATCGCAATCTATGTGATGGCACGCGTCAAGAACATGCCCAGTGGTGAGTGGGCTGGCTGGGGCGAAGTGTTTGATTCCTTCCGCGATGCGGGCTGGGGCCTTTTGCTGATTGTTATCATTATGGTCGGGATTTACGGTATTCCCGGTGTGACGGGCGCGATCTTTACACCGACCGAAGCGGCGGCTGTCGCCTCTGTCTACGCGTTCTTTGTCGCAAGTTTCATCTATCGCGATATGGGGCCGCTCGCAGCGAAGGGCGACAATGGAAAGATCAGCATTCTGCGCAAACCTATTGCTGTGGTGACGGCGTTTTTCCATCACGACACAAAGCGCACATTGTTTGAGGCCGGCAAGCTGACCGTCACGCTGATGTTTGTCATCGCGAACGCGCTCATCCTGAAACA
Source organism: Pseudohalocynthiibacter sp. F2068 (assembly GCF_023015645.1). Taxonomy (NCBI): domain Bacteria; kingdom Pseudomonadati; phylum Pseudomonadota; class Alphaproteobacteria; order Rhodobacterales; family Paracoccaceae; genus Pseudohalocynthiibacter; species Pseudohalocynthiibacter sp. F2068. The sequence continues at coordinate 177,178 of NZ_JALKAK010000003.1, read as the reverse complement.
TGTTCTGACCGAGGAGCAAATTCCGCAACACGTTGCAAACGCGATGCTGTCTGCAGGCTTTGGTCCGATAATGTTTCTGGTGGTTGTTAACGTTATTTTGCTGATTGGCGGGCAGTTTATGGAGCCATCGGGCCTTTTGGTGATTGTTGCGCCGCTCGTGTTTCCCATTGCCATTCAGCTTGGGATTGATCCAATCCATCTTGGGATCATCATGGTGGTCAATATGGAAATCGGGATGATCACACCACCGGTTGGTCTGAACCTGTTCGTGACGTCTGGTGTGGCTGGCATGCCGATGATGAGTGTGGTGAAGGCGGCGCTGCCGTTCCTTGCTGTGCTCTTCGTCTTCCTGATCATGATTACCTATATCCCGTTCCTGTCGACGTTCTTGCCGAACATGATGATGGGGCCGGAAATCATCATGCAGTAGGGGTGACGTTTAACGACACCTCCTCACCAAGAAATTAATAACGGGCCGCTGCATCATGCAGCGGCCCGTTATCTTTTGGCGGTTTTGTGTTTCAGTTAAATTACCCGTCGGGTAGGGGTCTTATGCGCTGGCGGCCAGTGCCGTTATGATTGCCGAGAAATCGTTGGCTTTAAGTGACGCGCCACCAACAAGCGCGCCGTCCACATTGACGACGTGGAATATTTCAGCTGCGTTGCTGGGTTTCACGGATCCGCCGTAAAGAATACGCGTTGCGGCGCCGGTCTTTTCACCAAACCGGGTAATCAGGTTGGTACGTATGAAATCATGCACCTCTTCGATCTGCGAAAGCGTTGGTACACGGCCTGTTCCGATCGCCCAGATCGGCTCGTAAGCGATGACAAGGTTTCGCGCGGTCACAACATCCGGTATCGACCCGGCGAGCTGATCTTCAATCACTGTGAGCGTTGTGCCATCGTCACGCTGGGTTTCAGATTCACCAACGCAAATAATAGCTGTCAAACCGGCGTTCATCGCAGCACCGGCTTTGGCACAGACAAGCGCGCTTGTTTCGCCATGGTCTTCGCGCCGCTCGGAATGGCCAAGGATGACATAAGCTGCGCCAGCGTCGACCAGCATTGCTGCAGATACATCACCTGTATGCGCGCCGGAAGCTGCGGGATGACAATCCTGGCCTCCCGTTTCAATCGAGCTGTGGGTCAAGCGTTCGGACATTCGTGAAAGCAAGGTCGCAGGCGGGCAGATCACGACGTCGACTGCCGCAATTGATGAATGGGAGTTCAGAGCGTCCACTTCGGCAAGTGCCGCCGCAGTGCCGTTCATCTTCCAGTTCCCAGCAGCGAGTTTTTGGCGCATTGTCAGTATCCTTTGCTTGCGGCGTTTGAGACCTTTTACGGAAATCGCAATCCTGCAGGGACAGGTCAAGAGCAACAGCCGAAATTGTGCAGATATAACAGCAATAGTGCCCGATCAGCGCTATATCACTTTGCTTTTTTTGGCTTTTTTGTTTTTTTGGCAGCAGCGGTTTCCAATGCTGGGATCAGCGACTTGCGTGCCCAGGCCATTGCTTCGTCCGGATCATCCCACGCGCTGTCGGGCAGGGTGGTCAGACCATGAATTGTTCGGGGGCCGTCTTTCGTTTCATAGTTGAAGGGTTCTGATCCTGCTGCAAGGTATTCGGCGATCAGGGGTTCGTCAGCCTTCATGTAAATGGAGCCATTTATCAGAACAGCAAACATCGCATCCTGCGTATAGATGCCCGTTCCGCCAAACATGCGAGTTGTCTTAATTGGTCCAATGTCGGCAAACAAATCTTTGGCGAACAGGACAAATTCCGGATCGGTCGCCATTACATATCTGCGAATTTTATTGATTCACCACAGCCACAGGCATCAACAACATTAGGATTGCGGAATTTGAAACCAGATTCGAGGAGCGAAACTTCATAGTCGATTTCGGTACCAAACAGGAACATCTGCGCCATCGGTGCAATCATCACCCGTGCGCCATCTTGCTCAACCACTTCGTCATGGGGGTCTACGTCATTTACGTAGTCCATCGTGTATTCCATACCCGCACAGCCGCCCTTTTTAACGCCAATGCGCAGGCCTTTTGAGCCATCTTTTTGCATCAGCCGCACGATTTGCGCGGCGGCCTTTGGGCTAATGCTAACCGCTTGTTTTCCTGGGATGCCAAACATGACGGCTCCGTTTATGGTTGTTCGCTTATTAATTTAGGGTGCTGGAGGGCTAATCTCAAGCGGTGAGGGGTCTGGTTGACGTCTCGTCACATGAAACCCAGTTCAAGACGTGCCTCATCTGACATCATGTCCATTCCCCATGGCGGTTCCCATACCAGTTGTACGTCCACGGTTTTTACGCCGGGCAGGGGTTCAACCGCTTCGGCAACCCACCCCGGCATTTCACCGGCAACCGGACACCCCGGCGCAGTAAGTGACATCAGGATGTTTACCTCGCCTTCGTCACTGATTTCGATGGTGTAAATCAGCCCCAGATCATAGATATTAACTGGAATTTCAGGGTCATAAACGCTGCGACAAGCCTCGACCACGGTATCGTAAATCGCATGATCCGTTGTCGATGGTTTGATGAGAGGGGTACCCTCCATCTGATGTGGTGCTTCGGCGGTCATAGGTGCCTCTTATATTACTTGAGCGAATATATAAGGATTAGAACAACCGACGTCCAGTGGGCAGGTTGGTTCATCTTGCCACGCTGTATTACAGGCGGTCTGGAATTCTGTTTCGTATTGTGTTTGCTGGATTTTTGAGAACAGCATGATTTTTTAAATGGGCCGTAAACGACGTGGTTTTGTGAAAGAAGCCTTGGAATCTCGACCGAAAGAGATTTCCGCGACTCTGGCGCTAACAGGCATTCCGCCTTGTGATTGGCTAAATTAAGGGGTTTTCCGTTTGGAAGCTTCTGGCCGTGCCAAAACCAAATCGGTTCCCTGCGAAGAGCCTTGCATTATGTCGTTTGCAGTAAAACGTTGCATGAGCACACGTGGATTCACCCCAGTATAAATATTAGTAAATAAACAAAAAAACTTCTGTAGTTTTCTGTGAAACTTGAAGATTAACTTATCGGAGAGCCGACGCTTAAACTCTGTTTGTGCTTTCGCAACCCAATTTTCAGAGTGGCCCCAAGAAACCCAAATCGCTTAATTGGCAATAAAACCTTACCAAAACGTTAAAATTCTCTTGCCGCATCGAAATTGTTCAAGTATTTTTAAACGGTGAAAAGAGGGCATCAGGCTCCGAAAGCAACAAACATTACTAATAAATTGCTCTATTCCTTGGGAGGAAACATGACAAACTCCGTAAATCGTCGGAAATTCCTGCGCGGCTCGGCCGTAGCGGCGGCTGCGTCACTTGCAGCACCTTCAATCGCGCGCGCAGAAGGCACCGTATTGAAAATGCAAGCTGCCTGGGGCGGTGGTATTTTCCTTGAAAACGCTCAATCATACGTAGACCGTGTTCACGCCATGGCGGGAGACGCCCTAAAAATCGACCTTCTGCCTGTAAACTCGGTTGTGAAAACCAGCCAGATGCAAGACGCCGTTCACCGCGGCGTTCTGGATGCCGCACACTACGTGCCGGCATACTGGTATTCGAAATCAAAAACTGCATCGCTGTTTGGAACTGGCCCCTGCTTTGGCTGGTCCAGCCAAGAAGTTCTGGGTTGGGTCAACTATGGCGGCGGTCAGGAACTGTTTGACGAATTGATGGCCTCGCTTGGCCTGAACGTTGTTTCATTCTTCAACTCTCCAATGCCTGCGCAGCCATTGGGCTGGTTCAAAGAAGAGATCAAAGACGCATCACAAATGGACGGCCTGAAATACCGTACTGTCGGTCTCGCTGCCGACGTTCTGCTCGAAATGGGTATGTCCGTTGTCCAACTGCCGGGCGGTGAAATTCAGCCGGCCATGAAATCCGGACTGATTGATGCGGCAGAATTTAACAACCCAACCTCTGACCGTGACTTCGGTATGCAGGACGTGTCCAAACACTACCATCTTGCATCCTTCCACCAGTCACAGGAATTCTTTGAGGTGACGTTCAACAAAGACAAGTATGAAGCATTGCCAGCAGAGCTTCAGGCGATCCTGAAATATGCGTCCGAAGCTGAAAATTCCAACTTCTACTGGCACAACACAAAGCGTTATGCGGATGATCTGAAAACTCTGCGCGACGAGCAGGGTGTCAATGTCTACCGCACACCAGACAGTGTTATGTCAGCGCAGCTGGATGCCTGGGATATCGTGGTTGACCGTATTTCGGGCGAGGACGCATTCTTTGCGAAGGTGATCGATTCACAAAAAGCCTACGCTGAGAACGTGATGGATTATCTGAATCTGAACCAGCCTGACTATAAGCTGGCCTACGCACATTACTTCGGCTGATCGCTGCTACAAAAAACTGTTCCGGGGGCTGCAAAAGGCCCCCGGACTTTTATTGGACTAAGGAAACTGAAATATGGAAAAACTGGTCTATGCGATCGAAGGTTTGAGCCTATGGGTAGGGCGCGCTTTCGGCTGGTGCATCTTGATCCTAACACTTTCAGTTTCCTACGAAGTTTTCGTGCGATATGTCCTGAACGCTCCGACAGTCTGGGCTTTCGATATGATGGTTCAGATGTATGGTGCCCTTTTCCTGATGGCAGGGCCTTATGCGCTTGCGCAGGACGCGCATGTTCGGGGTGATGTTCTTTACCGCCTGTTTTCGATCCGCTGGCAGGCGCGTGTTGATTTTTTACTGTACCTTCTGTTCTTCTTCCCCGGCATGATTGCGCTTTTCTGGTACGGCTGGGAAATCGCAAGCGACAGCTGGCGGTACAAGGAAGTCAGCTGGAACAGCCCGGCCAGAATCCAAATCTATTTCTTCAAAACGCTGATACCTGCCGCTGGCCTCTTGCTGATGCTGCAAGGTCTGGCAGAGCTGATGCGGTGCTGGAAGGCGATGAAAACCGGTGTCTGGATGGAACGTTTGGATGACGTGAAAGAGACCGAAGATATGCTGATGCATATCAACGAACCGAAATTCTGAGCAGACAAAGCCCCCTAGGACAAAGAGAATAAGATGACAAATCCTGAAGTTGCCATCCTGATGCTGTGCCTGTTTATCCTGCTGGTGCTGCTCGGTTTTCCAATTGCTTTCACTCTGCTCGCGATGGGCGTGGGTTTTGGCTATTACGCCTACTACCAAGGTGGAATTGAAACGTTTTCGGACATTTTCAACAACAACATTTTCTACCTGTTAAACCAGAACACCTATTCGGTGATGGAGAACGACACACTTGTCGCGATCCCACTGTTTTTGTTCATGGGGTACGTGGTTGAGCGTGCCAATATCGTGGACCGGTTATTCTATTCGCTCTATATGGCCGCGCGGAATTTGCCCGGCTCGCTAGCGATTGCTGCGCTTTTGACTTGCGCGGTCTTTTCCACAGCCTCGGGTATTGTGGGGGCGGTTGTCACGCTGATGGGCCTGCTGGCTTATCCGGCTATGGCAAAAGCAAACTACGACAAAAGCTTTGCTTCGGGTGTTATTTGCGCTGGGGGTACGCTTGGTATTCTGATTCCGCCGTCGATTATGCTGATCGTTTACGCCGCAATTGCAGAGCTTTCGCCTCTGCGCCTGTACGCGGCTGCTGTTTTTCCGGGGCTTCTATTGGCGGGTCTCTATATTGTTTATGTGATGATCCGCGTATGGATCAATCCGGCGATCGCGCCTAAACCCAACCTTGACGATATACCACCGCGCAGGAAAATCTACCTCGATCTGTTGATATCCTTTGTGCCGCTGACGGTACTTATCATGCTGGTTCTGGGTTCAATCCTTGGCGGTCTGGCAACCCCTGCCGAAGCTGCGGCCATGGGTGCGCTTGGTGGTTTGGTTCTGGCGTTTTTGTACCGCTCTCTGACGTGGCTCAAAGTCAAGGAAAGCGTCTTTTTGACCGCGAAGGCCACCGCGATGGTGTGCTGGCTTTTTGTCGGGTCGTGGACGTTTGCCTCGGTCTTTTCCTACCTCGGCGGGCATGACCTGATTTCTGACTGGGTTGTTGGTATGAACCTTGAACCCTGGCAGTTCCTGGTCATGGCGCAGCTCATCATCTTCTTCCTTGGCTGGCCGCTGGAATGGTCTGAAATTCTGATTATCTTTGTTCCGATCTTTTTGCCAATGCTCGAAGTCTTTGGCGTGAACCCATACTTCTTTGCGATGCTGGTTGCACTTAATCTGCAAACCTCGTTCCTGACGCCGCCGATGGCGATGTCGGCCTATTATCTGAAGGGCGTGCTAAAAAAACAGATCGAACTCATGGAAATTTTCCGAGGCATCATCCCTTACCTGGGTATCGTGATCCTATGCATGGTGCTGATGTACCAGTTTCCGGGGATTGCGCTGTGGTTCCCTGACTACCTGTTCGGTGTATACGTTCCATGAGCACTGCGCCGAATGCTTTGTCGGCAACTGAAGCGGCCCGTCACATACGTGAAGGGCGGCTCAGTTCCGTCGATCTGGTGAAATCCTGCTTGCAGCGAATTTCAGAGACTGAACCAACGCTTAGGGCCTGGGCGAGCTTGGAGGAAGAAGCCGCGCTTAAACAGGCTGCAGAAATGGACCGGATTCGAAAGGCAGGCAGGCCCATTGGGGCACTTCACGGTGTGCCGGTTGCGTTAAAGGACATCGTTGACACAAAAGACCTGCCAACCGAACGCGGAACACCCATCTTTTCCGGGCGCAGGCCGACCCACGATGCGGCAATCGTTGAACGCCTGACAGATGCGGGTGCCGTGATCCTTGGAAAGACGGTCACGACGGAACTTGCCTTCGCGCATCCCGCAGTAACACGTAACCCGCATAACCCGGACTATTCGCCGGGGGGGTCATCAAGCGGTTCCGCAGCAGCGGTGGCGGCCTTTAACGTGCCGCTGGCTATTGGTACGCAAACGAACGGATCTGTCATTCGGCCTGCGTCCTACTGCGGTATTTTTGGGTTGAAGCCGACCCGTGGGGTGGTGTCACGCCGCGGCATTCTACAGACGTCGGTTACGCTGGATCAGGTTGGTTGCTTTGGCCGAACGCTTGAAGACGCGGCACTGCTTTGCGATGCTGTGAAAGGTTATGACCCTTCGGATACTATGTCCTACCCACGTCCCAGACCAGATATGGGGGCAGGGGTTCAGGCCGAAGCCCCGGTGAAGCCTTCACTCGTCTGGCTTGAGATGCCTTATCACGACAAGCTGACATCAGATTCCATCGAGGCGTTTGCCGCAGTTACCGAAGCTTTGGGCGGGCAGGTGGAACGGATCAAAACATCGGAAAAACTTGCAGCGCTCGTCGATGTTCAGCACACGATTCACGAGTATGAATTCTGTCATCATCTTTCTGAGACACTGAATACACATTGGGATCAGGTCAGCGATACATTGAAACCAATCGTGCAGCGTGGTCGCAAGATAAGTCAGTCAGAATACGAAGACGCGCTTGTGGTTATGGACTCTGCCGAAACCTTCTTTGAAGAGTTTTTCCATGACTATGACGCGGTCATCGCCCCATCGGCGACGGGCGAGGCCCCGAAATTTGGCGACAGCACCGGGGACCCGATTTTCTGCACAATCTGGAACCTCGCCGGACTGCCCTGTGTTACAATGCCACTGCTTGTCGGTGAAACTGGCCTGCCGATTGGCGTTCAACTCATCGGCGCCAAAGAAGAAGATGACCGCTTGCTGCGCACCGCGAATTGGGTGTTGAATGAATTGAAGGCCGAAGCCTGAAACCGGAGGAATTAGACATGTCAAACGGAACAAAATTATTTGTCGGCTTATTCGGGACCGCACTGATGTTTACCTTTATCATCGGGCTGGCCCATTCGATTTCCACCGGTTTTGCCGGATTCTGGGGTGGCTTGCCTTTCACTGTTATCGTGATCGCGGTGCTGAGTATGGCGCTTTATGATTTCTGGGATGAATGCGTGCGCCGAAAGTAAGCTATGACCAAGCCCGTTGTCTGGATTTCCCGTCGTCTGTCTGACGCCACGCTAGAACGTGCCGCGCGTGACTATGATGTCATCGTCAATACCGATGATACGCTAAGTTCGGCCGATGATATTGTCGGAATGAGCGCGAAGGTCGATGCAATCATCCCCTGCCACTCAGAACTTTTCAGCGCCGAGGTTGCGGCACGTCTTGATCCGCGGCTCAAGATTATCGCCAACCACTCTGTCGGGGTGGACCATTGTGACCTGCCCGCGCTGAAAGCCCGTGGAATCACGATTACGAATACACCTGACGTCCTGTCAGATGCGACTGCTGAGATCGCTATGCTTCTTATGTTGGGAGCTGCGCGCCATGCGGTAGAAGGTGACGATCTGGTGCGTTCCGGTAACTGGGATTTCTGGAGCCCGTCTTTCATGGTGGGCAAACAAACAACCGGCGCGCGGCTTGGCATTATTGGGATGGGACGTGTGGGGCAGGCCTTTGCGCGCAAGGCGCTTGGCTTTGATATGGAGATTCACTATTACAACCGCTCCAGATTGTCAGAAGACAAGGAACAGGGTGCAATCTTTCACGAAACGATCGAGGGCCTGCTAAGCGTTGCTGATTTTCTATCGCTTCATTGCCCGGCAACATCGGAGACGACAGGTTTGATGAACGCAGACCGCTTTGCGCTGTTGCCAGATGGTGCGGTTGTTGTGAACACGGCGCGCGGTGCTCTGGTTGATGAGGTGGCACTTCTTGAAGCTCTGAAAAGCGGTAAACTTTCGGCAGTAGGGCTTGATTGTTTCGCGGTAGAGCCGGGTGGTAACCCAGCCTTTGCGGCGTACAAAAACATTTTCATGCTGCCCCACATAGGTAGTGCAACCACCAGAACACGTGACGCAATGGGTTTTCGCGCGTTGGATAATCTTGATGCATTTTTTGCAGGGAAGACTCCAAAAGACCAACTTTGAATGGGTGCCGGGGCTGCCTCAGGATTTAGTTCATAATTACTAACCAAACGCCGATGGCGTTTGTCAGAAAGGGAATACAATGGCGAAAGTAGCATTTTTGGGACTTGGTGTGATGGGCTATCCGATGGCCGGGCATCTTCAGACTGCGGGGCATGAGGTTACTGTCTTTAACAGAACTGCAGCAAAGGCCGAGGCATGGGTCAAAGAACATGGCGGCGCAATGGGCGCGACACCGGCCGAAGCTGCAAAGGGTGCAGAATTCGTGATGTGCTGCGTTGGCAACGACGATGACCTGCGCACAGTTTGCTCTGGCGAAAACGGTGCGTTTTCCGGGATGGAAGCGGGGAGTGTGTTTGTTGATCACACCACAGTTTCGGCCGCGGTGACACGCGAGCTTTTTGCGGCGTCCGAGGATAAGGGCGTTGGGTTTGTCGATGCGCCAGTTTCAGGTGGGCAGGCCGGTGCTGAAAACGGGGTGCTATCCGTCATGTGCGGCGGTGTTCAGGAAACCTACAACCGGGCGGAGCCGATCATTCAGGCCTATTCCCGCATTTGTCGGCGGATCGGTGACAGCGGTGCCGGGCAAATGACCAAGATGTGCAACCAGATTGCCATTGCAGGGTTGGTGCAGGGCTTGTCCGAAGCGCTTCATTTTGCCGAAAAATCCGGCCTTGATGGGCGCGCTGTGGTTGAGGTGATTAGCCAGGGCGCAGCGGGTAGCTGGCAGATGTCAAACCGCTATGAAACCATGCTGGACGATCACTTTGAGCATGGCTTCGCAGTTGATTGGATGCGCAAAGATCTGGGCATCTGTCTCAGCACAGCGGACGAAAATGGTGCGAGCCTGCCTGTAACGGCTTTGGTCGATCAGTTTTACAAAGACGTTCAGAAAATGGGTGGCGGGCGCTGGGATACGTCGTCGTTGCTAAGGCGCCTGCGCAAATTTGATTGAGCATATTGGCATTGCCAAGGGCATTATTGCTTCGAGAGAAGGTCAGACAAGCGTTCCAGCACAGTCTCAATTTCATCAGGCGTTGATTGCACGAGTTCAAATGCAATCTCGCCTTCGGCCGCACGCTGGTCCATGACCCAGATTGAAGGTGTGCCTTCTTTTAGGGCCGCTACGAGCTGCGATGCAGTCATTTTCGCGGTGTCGGGATCAATTCTTAGGTGCACGCGCTCAAACGGCAGGCCAGTCTGATCCGGCACCGTAAACGCGTTAACGCCGTGAAACGCATTTGCGCGTTCAATGAAGCCGGGCAGTTTTTGCGCCTGCATCTCTGCCCAGGCAGGGGCGTCTTCTGCGCTTCTTTCTTCGCAAGCAGCGAGTGCGCCAATGATCGCTTCTTTAGAAGCCTTCATTCCACGCCCTATGCCCTTTTCCTGCGCACGAACAGCCGCGACCAAAGAGGCGCTTCCGAGGACAAGTCCAGCTGTTGGGCCTGCAAGGTATTTTTGGGCACTGACCAGAACAATATCGGCGTTCGTGGCAAGCAGCTCTTTGATACGCCTATCCTGTGCTGCGCCGTCGATTATCACTGGAATACCTTTTTTATGAGCGAGGCTCACCGCGCTTGCGAAATCTAACGGTTCGCCTGAAACGAGACGAGAGGAAACTAACAAAAGACAACAGGTGTCTTCGTGAGCAACCGTTTGCCCGAGTTCTGTCACTGTGCACTGATCCTTGGCGCCGGCAAAAACCGGTGTCGCCCCGGCCAGCCGGATTGCTTGTTCGATCGGGTGCCCGTAGTTCACGCTGTGGCTTTTTGGCAGGACCACACGGCTCTGCATTCCGGTGCTGTCGGGCAGGGCTGCTATTCGTTGAGGTGATATTCCGGTCATGGCTGCAGCCACAGATAATGTTACGCCGGACGCGGTGCAGTGGGTGACAGTTGCCGCCTCGGCCCCTGCGAATTCGGCGATCTTACGGCTCGCGATTTGCTGAAGCTCGTCAATCACAAAATGCTCTGCGAGAGCATGAGCAACAGCATTGCTGACACCGATTGACGATCTAGAAACACCCAGCGGGGTAAAGACACCGCGCATGTTTATTACGTGTGTCAGGCGATATTTGTCATGAATATTTACGATCACGATATAGCTCCGCCGTTCTCAGAAATAAGGCGTGATGCTACCACAAACCCGGACGCGATTTAGGATAACCTACGGCACCCAGGTGTGCATCCTAATCTATATGCCGTTGCCATCAATCAAATGCGTTGGTTTTGCCAACCTTTCGAGATCGCTGGAATCTACGATTTCAATACAGTTTCCGTCAACTTTGACACCGTAGGGGCGCAGCGCCTTTATGGCACGTGACAGGTTTTCTGGTGTCATACCTAACAAGGACGCAAGCCGCCTTTTTTCCATCACAAGTTCAAAAGACTTTGCACCACCAGCCAGATTCTTTTGGCTGAGAAGATAATTCGCCAGCCGCTCTAAAGAACTACGTAGCTTCAGGTTCTTGGTGTTACGAATAACGCCTCGATAGGCCACTGCCAGCTCTGTCACAACTGCGCGGGAAAACCCGTTGTCGATTTCGAAGACTTCACGCACATCAATTGCAGGAAGCAGAACGAGGCGGGTCTTTTCAAGTGTACGGGCCGACATCAGGCACACCGCGTCCTTTACCGCGGCGGCGAGAATGAAAGTCGAGACGGGGCGCACGATGCCCATGGTCGTCTCACGACCGCACCACGTGGCCACCAGCTCAACCTCTCCGTCGACAACAATGTGCAGGAAATCGCAGGGGTCGCCTTCCGTGATGAGTTCAACTTGCGGCGGGAAGGATTGCACATATGCGCCACGCATCAGGCGGTCGAAATTATCTTCCGTCATTTGTTGAAACAAGGGCAATGACCGAATTACCGGCTGTTCTTCTGGTCGCATCTTCTGAGTCGCCCCTATCTGTGGTTTGACATTAATCAATTACAATTGCGAAATTTGTCAAGCCGATATTTCCATTTACGAACTCGACAATAAACAAAAATTTCCGGTGTGACATACATTTTCTCAACACCACCTTGTTTCACAACCCATCAGGCCATTTGTTGATCTAGGTCAACTTCCGAATTCCGAAACCCTTTCATCTTCCCCGCAATGAAGAACCGCCTGTGTCGCGCTTATGGCAAAAAAAGGGTGGTCTTCTTGGTAAGGGAATGGGGATATGGAAATCCAAAATAAGGCAACAAGCCTTTTACGAAATTTCTTCAACGCGAGAATGGATCAGATCAGAACGTTCCACATTGATGGCTTTGCGTTCCTTTCCTGTTTTTCTGTTTGGCTTGGCACAGTCCCCGCAATGGCTGTTGTGCGCCAGGAACTGCACCCTCAAAGCGGCATGATGGAAGGACTATCATGGCTTGTCGGCTGCAAAAATATCGGAGGTATGGAACATGCATAATATCGAGGGTGTTACCCGTGGTAACCAGTATCGTGCGCTCGGTCTCAGTACTTTGGCGTTTACCGTTTGTTTTGCGGTCTGGACGATCTTTTCGATCATCGGTGTGAAAATTAAACAAGACCTGGGACTGACGGAAACTCAGTTTGGGTTGCTGGTTGCGACACCTGTTCTTACCGGTTCGTTGAGCCGGATTTTTCTGGGCGTCTGGACCGACCAGTTTGGCGGGCGCATCATGCTGCCGCTTCAAATGTTGATTACGGCGGTTTCGGTCTGGTTGTTGGCATCAGTTCAGACTTACGCTGTCTTTCTGATGATCGCGCTGGGGCTTGGTCTGGCCGGTGGGTCATTCATCATCGGTATTGCCTATGTCTCTCGCTGGTTCGAAGCAGAGCGTCAGGGAACGGCACTCGGCATCTTTGGTGCTGGTAACGTGGGGGCCGCAGTTACCAACTTTGCAGCACCATTTCTGGTTGTTGCCGTTGGATGGGAAGATACCGCGCGTATTTACGCTGTGGTTCTCGTTATCATGGCAATCGCCTTTTACATCTTCGCCAAGGAAGACCCTGTGCGGGCTCACCAAAAGAAAACAGGTGAAAAACCCGTATCAGCGATTAAACAACTCGAACCTCTGAAAGATATTCAGGTTTGGCGTTTTGCGACCTACTACTTCTTTGTTTTCGGTGCATTCGTTGCGTTCGCTTCATTCCTGCCACGCTACTACGTCGGTGCATATGGCGTCGCCTTGACATCAGCAGGCGTGTTTGCCGGGATGTATTCGCTGCCGGGTTCGGTTTTCCGGGCGCTTGGAGGCTGGATGTCGGATGTCTGGGGTGCACGCTTTGTTATGTATCTGACATTCATCGTGTCCCTGGTTGTGTTGTTCATCATGAGCTACCCGGAAACCACCTATGTGGTTGAAGGTATTCCCTACGAAGACGGCTCTGAGCGGCTCATTGAATTCAGCTTCGGCATTCCACTTTATGTTTTTGTCTTCCTGACAGTGGTTCTTGGCTTTGTCATGAGCCTTGGTAAGGCAGCCGTTTACAAACACATTCCGGTTTACTTCCCGCATAACGTTGGCGCTGTTGGCGGTCTTGTCGGCATGATCGGGGGGCTCGGCGGTTTTATCCTGCCCATCTCTTTCGGCATCCTGCTGGACGTATTCCACGTGTGGTCAGCTGTCTTCATGCTGATGTTCATAATCGTCGCGGTCAGTACGATCTGGATGCATCTCGCTATTCGCAAGATGGATCGCGAAAGACATCCTGAACTGCGTGAACACACACATCTGTCGGATGTTCCACACGCTAACACTTGATTTTCAAGTAATCGGCGGGCCGGTGAAACGGCCCGCTACAATCCCAAATATCGGAGGATCTGACCTTGGGACAAGATCTGAGAAACTACACACCAGATGACGAGGCTTATTGGGCATCAACTGGTAAGGCGATTGCAAACCGCAATCTCTGGATATCCATCCCCAGTTTGCTCTGCGGCTTTGCCGTCTGGCTTTACTGGGGGATCATCACTGTTCAGATGATCAACCTTGGCTTTGCATTCGAAAAATCACAGTTGTTCACCCTGGCCGCTATTGCGGGTCTGACGGGGGCAACGCTTCGTATTCCGTCAACCTTCTTTATCCGCATCGCAGGCGGGCGTAACACAATCTTCTTTACGACAGCACTTTTGATGCTTCCTGCGATTGGCGCAGGATTCGCGCTTCAGGATCCAAACACGCCACTCTGGAAATTCCAGGCTCTGGCATTTCTTAGCGGTATCGGTGGCGGTAACTTCGCGTCCTCGATGTCGAATATCTCGTTCTTCTTTCCCAAGAAAATTCAGGGGTATGCGCTGGGCATGAACGCGGGTCTTGGCAACTTTGGTGTGACTACGATGCAGATCGTTATCCCACTGGTGATGACATTCGGTCTGTTTGGTGGTGATGGTCGTGAGTTGGTGAACACCTCCGGAACCCTGATCGGGAAAATCCCGGCAGGGACGGTGACGTATATCCAGAACGCTGGTTTCGTCTGGTTGCTTGCGCTTGTTCCACTGGCCTTCCTTGGCTGGTTTGGCATGAACAACATCCGGGACGAACATGTTTCACCTGAAATACCAAACCCAATCGGGGCATTTGGTACGATCTCTGGAATGTTGCTTGTCGGGTTCGTAACAGCAGCCTTTGGTCTTTGGTTGATGTTGCCAGAGAATGTGGGCGGTTCTGGCTTCATGGTTTCCAAATGGATCGTGTTGCCAATCGTTATTGCGCTGACCGTGATTTTGCTGAAACTGATCCCCGGACAAGTCGGACAGAACCTGACACGTCAGTACAAGATCTTTGGCAACAAGCACACCTGGGCCATGACCGTGATCTACACGATGACCTTTGGGTCGTTCATCGGTTACGCAGCAACTTTCGCGCTGGCGATCAAAGTTGTCTTTGGCTTCCAGCACCTCGAAGTTGACGGTGTGCTGACGCATAACATTGCCAACCCGAACGGGCCATCTGCGTTGATGTACGCCTGGATGGGCCCATTCATTGGCGCCTTGATCCGTCCTGTAGGTGGGATGATTGCTGACAAACTGGGTGGCGCACGCGTTACACAATGGATCTCGATCATCATGGTGGCTTCGGCACTGGGTGTGGCTTACTTCCTTAAGCAAGCCTATGTTTCGGCAACACCCGAGCAATACTTCTTCCCATTCATGGTGCTCTTTCTGATCCTGTTTGCGGCTACCGGTATTGGCAACGGGTCGACCTTCCGCACCATCGCGGTGGTTTTCAACAAAGAACAGGCTGGCCCTGTCCTTGGCTGGACATCCGCTGTGGCCGCCTATGGCGCCTTCATCATCCCAAAAGTGTTTGGTGAACAAATCAAAGCCGCAACCCCTGAATACGCGCTCTATGGTTTCGCGATTTTCTATGGGGTCTGCATCCTGATCAACTGGTGGTTTTACTTGCGCCCAGGCGCCTACGTGAAAAACCCCTGATCCAAGAACAAGCCTGCCCCCTGCGCAAGTCGCAGGGGGCATGTAAGCAGCAGCTAGGAGAGAAAAGATGAGCCATCTGCTCGACCGCCTGAACTTCTTTCAGTCAAAAGAACTGGACAAGTTTTCCAATGGCCACGGCCAGACCACGCGTGAGAACCGCGATTGGGAAGACACCTACAGAAACCGCTGGCGGCACGACAAGATCGTGCGTTCCACCCACGGGGTGAACTGCACCGGTTCGTGTTCATGGAAGATTTATGTGAAATCCGGCATCGTGACCTGGGAAACCCAGCAAACGGATTATCCGCGCACAAGGCCCGATCTGCCGAACCACGAACCGCGTGGGTGCGCCCGTGGAGCAAGCTATAGCTGGTATCTTTACTCTGCCAACCGGGTAAAAAACCCGCTGGTACGCGGCAAGCTGATGCGCGCATGGCGTAAAATGCGTAAAACCATGAGCCCGGTTGCAGCATGGAAAGCGTTGCAGGAAGATCCGGTCTTGCGGGCAAGCTATGTTCAGACCCGCGGTAAGGGCGGCTTTGTGCGCGCGACATGGGATGAATCAACCGAAATCATCGCTGCTGCAAACGCTTATACCACTAAAACCTATGGTCCCGACCGCGTCTTTGGCTTCTCTCCGATCCCTGCGATGTCGATGGTCAGCTACGCGGCAGGCAGCCGCTACCTCAGCTTGCTGGGTGGTGTATGCATGTCGTTTTATGACTGGTACTGCGATCTTCCACCTGCCAGCCCGATGACATGGGGTGAGCAGACTGACGTGCCTGAAAGTGCCGATTGGTACAATGCGGGCTTCCTGTTGCTCTGGGGCAGTAATGTTCCGCAAACCCGAACACCTGACGCGCACTTCTATACAGAGGCCCGCTATCGCGGCACGAAATCCGCTGTCATCTGTCCGGATTATTCAGAAGCCGCAAAATTTGGCGACATCTGGCTCGCTCCAAAACAAGGAACAGACAGTGCGTTGGCGATGGCCATGGGCCACGTCATTCTGCGCGAGTTCCACATTGACCGGCAAGCCGAGTATTTTGAAGAGTACACCCGTAAATACAGCGACTTCCCGATGCTGGTGAAGCTCGACGAAAAAGACGGCAAACTTGTACCGGGCCGGTTCTTGCGTGCCGACGATCTGCACGGCAAGCTCGGTGAAAAGAATAACCCCGAATGGAAAACCGTTGCCTGGGATGAAAAATCAGGTGGTCTGGTTTCACCCAATGGCACCGTTGGCTACCGTTGGGGCGAAGACGGCGAATGGAACCTTGAAGAACGCGCCAAGGGAAAAGACACCGATCTGAAAATGTCGTTCATTCTGGACGAAGACCATGACGATATTATGGGCGTTGATTTCCCATATTTCGGTGGTGAAGCATCCGAGAACTTCGTGAAATGCGAACATCCGGATGTTCTGACAAAGAACCTTCCGGTTAAGCGCATCAAGTCCGGCAAGAAGGAAATCCTTGTTGCGACCGTGTTTGACCTGTTCTGCGCAAACTACGGTCTTGATCGTGGTCTTGGCGGGGATTGGGTCGCAAGCAAATACTCACAAGACATTCCCTACACCCCTGCATGGGCTGAAAAGATCACTGGCGTCTCTGCCGACAAGATCGAAACAGTCGCGCGTGAATTCGCGCTCAATGCAGAAAAGACCAAAGGGAAATCCATGGTCATCCTCGGTGCCGGTCTGAACCACTGGTATCACATGGATATGAATTACCGCGGTATCATCAACATGTTGGTGATGTGCGGATGTGTCGGCCAGTCAGGAGGAGGCTGGAGCCACTACGTGGGGCAGGAAAAACTGCGTCCGCAAACCGGCTGGCAGCCATTGGCCTTTGCCCTAGATTGGTCACGGCCGCCGCGGCACATGAATTCAACCAGCGCCTGGTATGCGCACACGGATCAGTGGCGCTACGAGCAAATCTCGGCAAGTGAAATCCTGTCACCCACCGCACCTGAGGGTGATTGGGACATCAGCCTGATCGACTACAACATTCGCGCCGAGCGGATGGGCTGGTTGCCGTCAGCACCGCAGCTCAAAACCAATCCTCTGGATGTTGCGAACGCTGCGAAAAAGGCTGGCAAGGAAATTCCGGCATACGTTGCGGAGCAGCTGAAATCTGGCGATTTGCAGATGTCCTGTGAAGACCCGGATGCACCGGAAAACTGGCCGCGTAACCTGTTTGTCTGGCGCTCGAACCTGCTTGGGTCTTCCGGCAAAGGTCACGAGTATTTCCTCAAGCATCTTCTAGGCACCCAACACGGTGTGTTGGGCAAGGACCTCGGCGAAGAAGGCGGCGTGATGCCGAAAGAGGCGAAGTGGCATGAAGACGCGCCGAAAGGCAAACTCGACCTTCTTGTAACAATCGACTTCCGCATGAGCACGACCTGTGTCTACTCGGACATCGTTTTGCCAACGGCCAGCTGGTACGAAAAGAATGATCTGAACACATCAGACATGCACCCGTTCATTCACCCGCTGCAAGCTGCGGTTGATCCGGCGTACGAAAGCCGGTCGGACTGGGATATCTTCAAGACGATTGCCAAGAAGTTTTCAGAAGTCGCCCCGGAAATTCTGGGGACTGAAACCGATATCGTGGCACTGCCAATTCTGCATGACACACCTGCAGAGATTGCGCAGGATCAGGTGTTGGATTGGAAGAAAGGCGAATGTGATCTGATCCCCGGTAAGACCGCTCCAAACTATATTGCGGTCGAACGGGATTACCCGAACCTTTACAAAAAGTTCACAGCAATCGGCCCACTTCTCGACAAGCTCGGGAATGGCGGCAAGGGCATCACCTGGAACACCGAGCCCGAAGTGCAGCATCTGCGTGACCTGAACGGCGTTGTGCTGGACGAAGGAATCTCGAAAGGGATGCCTGTTCTTGAAACGGCTATTGATGCCTGCGAGATGATCCTGATGCTTGCGCCGGAAACCAACGGCGAAGTTGCGGTAAAAGCGTGGGAAGAGCTGTCCAAAGCAACAGGTCGCGAACACGCGCATCTGGCATTGCCCAAGGAAGACGAGAAAATCCGCTTCCGCGATCTGGCAGCGCAGCCGCGCAAGATCATCAGTTCGCCCACATGGTCCGGTATTGAGAGCGAGAGCGTTTGCTACAACGCCGGCTATACCAATGTGCACGAGCTGATCCCATGGCGCACGCTGACAGGCCGTCAGCAGCTTTATCAGGATCACCTGTGGATGCGGGCCTTTGGTGAAGGGTTCTGTGCCTATCGTCCTCCTGTCGACATGAAGACAATCAACTCTGAAATCAACACGGACGAAGGTAAGCCGCATGTTGTGCTGAACTTCATCACCCCGCACCAGAAATGGGGCATTCACAGCACGTATTCAGACAACCTGTTGATGCTAACATTGAACCGGGGTGGCCCTGTTGTCTGGCTTAGCGAGGTCGATGCGAAGACTGCTGGTCTGGTCGACAATGACTGGGTCGAAGTTTACAATGCAAACGGTGCCTTGACGGCGCGGGCTGTTGTCAGCCAGCGCATGAAGGAAGGTACGATCTTCATGTATCATGCGCAGGAAAAAATCGTGAATACACCGGGGTCTGAAAGGACCGGAAACCGGGGCGGTATTCACAACTCGGTCACCCGCGCAACGTTGAAACCTACACATATGATTGGTGGCTATGCCCAGCAGTCTTACGGGTTCAACTACTACGGAACGGTCGGATCCAACCGTGATGAGTTTGTGATTGTTCGCAAGATGACAAAAGTTGACTGGCTCGACACGCCGGCAACCAACGTGGAGGCAGCAGAATGAGAATTCGTGCACAAATCGGAATGGTTCTGAACCTGGACAAATGCATCGGGTGTCATACCTGCTCGGTCACTTGTAAAAACGTCTGGACGAGCCGCGATGGCGTTGAATACGCCTGGTTCAATAACGTCGAAACCAAACCCGGTATTGGCTATCCAAAAAACTGGGAAGACCAGAACAAATGGAATGGCGGCTGGGAGCGGACAAAACGCGGCAAACTGCAACCCAAGCAGGGGTCAAAATGGCGGATTCTGGCGAATATTTTCGCCAACCCGGACTTGCCGGAAATCGACGACTACTACGAGCCGTTTGATTTCGACTATGACCATTTGAAATCAGCCCCGGAAATGACGGCCTTTCCAACGGCACGCCCAAGATCAAAGATCACCGGCGAGCGGATGGAAAAGATTGAATGGGGACCGAACTGGGAAGAAATTCTTGGTGGTGAATTCTCCAAGCGGTCTGCTGACACGAACTTTGAGGGTATTCAGAAAGAAATCTACGGCGAGTATGAAAACACCTTCATGATGTATCTGCCACGGCTTTGTGAGCACTGCATCAACCCGGCTTGCGCGGCATCCTGCCCATCGGGCGCGATCTACAAGCGCGAAGAAGACGGCATTGTTCTGATTGATCAGGAAAAATGCCGTGGCTGGCGGATGTGTGTGTCGGGCTGTCCTTACAAGAAGATTTACTACAACTGGGACACTGGAAAATCGGAAAAATGCACCTTCTGCTATCCGCGGATCGAAAGTGGCAATCCGACTGTCTGTTCGGAAACCTGTGTCGGTCGCATCCGCTATCTGGGTGTTCTGCTTTATGACGCCGACAAGATCGAAGAAGCGGCCAATACGCCAAATGACAAGGACCTTTATCAGGCGCAGCTTGATATGTTCCTTGATCCGCATGATCCCGAAGTTCAGCGCATGGCGCTGGAGCAGGGTATTCCTGGCGACTGGATTGAAAGCGCTAAGGTTTCACCAGTCTACAAGATGGCGATGGACTGGAAGATCGCTTTCCCACTGCACCCGGAGTACCGCACCTTGCCAATGGTCTGGTATATTCCGCCGCTTTCACCAATTCAGAACGCTGCTGAAGCAGGGCAAATTGGCCATGACGGTGATATGCCGGATGTCCGCTCTCTGCGCATTCCGGTTCGTTACCTTGCCAACATGCTGACAGCAGGTGACGAGGAACCTGTGGTTCATGCGCTAGAGCGGATGCTTGCCATGCGTGCCTATATGCGTGCGAAAACGGTGGACGGTGTGATCGACGAAGGTGTTGCAGCCCGTGTCGGCATGTCGGGTCGTGTGATCGAAGACATGTACAAAATCATGGCGATCGCGAACTACGAAGACCGGTTCGTGATCCCGACCACACACCGCGAAACCGTGGAAGAGGCTTACGATATTCGCGGTGGCTGTGGCTTTACCGATGGCAATGGATGTTCACCGGGTATCAGCCAAGGCAGCCTGTTTGGTGGCAAGAAGAAGAAAAAGACCCTTACCCTTCCGTCGGAGGCATTCTGATGATTATGACATACAAAGCGATGTCAGCCCTTCTGAGCTATCCGACAGAAGAGTTGCAATCAGCCAAACAAGAGATCATGGCGGCCCTGACGTCAGAGGGCTTGCTGTCCTCTGATCTGATTGCCGACCTTGATCGCCTGATGGATGAAATTGCCACTGCAGACATCTACGTCGCGCAGGAGCGGTACGTGGAGCTGTTTGACCGCTCGCGCACACTCAGCCTCAACCTGTTTGAGCATGTCCACGGTGAAAGCCGTGACCGGGGTGGCGCGATGGTTGATCTGGTAGAAACCTACAGGGCGGCAGGGTTTGAACCTGCCACCACTGAATTGCCGGATCATCTGCCTGTTTTGCTGGAGTTCCTGTCTGCGCGCCCAATCAGCGAGGGCAAGGATATACTGGCAGATACGGCCCATATCCTGAAGGCGCTTCATACGCGGCTGACACGTCGTGAAAGCAGCTATGCTGTTGCAATGGAAGCGCTGGTACATCTGTCCGGTGAAAAGGTTGATACAGCAGCTGTCGCAGAACTGCTTGAGACGCCGGATGATGATCCGAATGATCTGGAAGCGCTTGATGCGGTCTGGGAGGAAAGTGAGGTCACTTTTGGCCCCGATCCCAACGCAGGATGTCCGCAAGTGCGCGACATGCTTGCCCAGATGGATACCCCACGTAACGCGCCGCCCACGGCGGCAGAATAAGGAGACAGGATATGCATGAGTTTCTGTTTGGCATTTATCCCTACATCGCCCTTACGGTTCTGATCCTGGGGTCCATCGCAAGGTATGAGCGTGATCCGTTCACCTGGAAAACGTCCTCGTCACAATTGCTGCGGCGTAAACAACTGGTGATCGGCTCGACCCTGTTTCATGTGGGTGTTCTGATCATCTTTTTCGGTCACCTTGTCGGGTTGCTGACACCTATTCAGGTGTTCGATGCGCTGGGTATTGGACACGGCTTCAAGCAAGTACTGGCCGTTGTTGCTGGTGGGATCGCGGGTATTATGGCGCTGGTGGGTGGCTTGATGCTGTTTCACCGCCGCTGGACCGATCCGCGTATTCGCAAAACATCGAGCTTTGCAGATATCGCAATCCTTGCGCTTCTGCTGATCCAGTTGGTTCTTGGGCTCGGTACGATCTTTATCTCGCTTCAGCATCTGGATGGTCATGAAATGACAACGTTTATGGCCTGGGCCTTGGGGATTTTCACCTTTGACGGGCAGGCGGCCAGCTATATCTCGGAAGCCGCGCTGATCTTTAAGATACACCTGTTCCTTGGGCTGACGATCTTCCTGCTGTTTCCGTTCACACGGCTGGTTCACATGCTGTCTGTTCCGCTGCGCTATATCACGCGTCCGGGTTATCAGATTGTACGGTCGCGTCGTAAAGAGGGGTCAAAATAATGGCAAAGCCCTTAATGGCGGATGTCGCCGTGAATGGTACACCAATCTCTGCCGCAGATATTGCGGCAGAGGCACAGAACCACGAAGCCCCACAAGGCAAACCGGGGCTCGCGTGGCGCAAGGCGGCCCGGGCGCTGGTGATACGTGAATTGCTGTTGCAAAAAGCGCGTGATCAGGGTTTGAAACCTGATCCCCGCGAAGTTGCGAAAGGCAAGTTTGAAACCGACGAAGAAGCCCAGATCAGGGCTGTCTTGGAAGACGCGATCACGCCGGAAGCCGCCAGCGACGACGTTCTTCGCGCGACATATGACAAGGCGCCTGATCGGTTTTGTGCACCGTCTTTGTTCGAGCCGGCACATATCTTGTTTGCAGTTGATCCAAACGATACCGAAGCCACTGACAAGGCAATGAATAAAGCGAAGGCTACGCTGGAAATTCTGAAGGGAGCTCCCAATCAGTTTGCGCGTATCGCGAAAGACAACAGTGATTGCCCGTCGCGCGGAGATGGTGGTCAGCTTGGTCAGATTGCCAGCGGTGACACCGTGCCTGAATTCGAAGCGGCGCTTTTATCTCTGGATGAGGGGCAAATTGCCTCAACGCCGGTTCTGACACGCTATGGCGTGCATATCATCCGGCTTGATGCCAAAGCCCCGGGTGCTGTTCTGCCTTTTGAGGTTGTGCGTGTTCAAATTGCCGAAGCGTATGAAAAAATGGCATGGGCGAAAGCTGCGCAGCGCTACGTTGAGGAGTTACTGCAGGGTGCTGATGTGACAGGTCTAGACCTTCACATAGCGGCCTGACGTCAGAGAGGACCGATGGAACAAGGGCCGCATGGAATAAGGGGGTCGGGTGAAGACCGCATCGACATCCGTATTGCGGCCGACCCCATCGAATTCTTTGTTGAAGAACACATGCGACAGCGCGTTGTTTGCGCAGACATTGACAGGCTGGCAACGCAGGAACCGGCAGATTCGGACCTTGCGCGCAAAATTCTGGCCCATACGCGGGACGAACTCCCGCTTCATATGCTGGACGAAGAAGAAGATCTTTTTCTTCTTTTGCGCCGCCGCGCGCACCCGGAAGATGAACTGGAAAAAACGCTGTTCCGGCTGGATGGAGATCACGAGGCAGGCAAAGCTTTAGCAGAAAGTGCAGCCGTTGTTCTGGAAGCCGTCAGTGCTGGGAAAACACATCTTACAAAGGCTGAGGCAGCGAGGCTGCACGCTTTTGCAGACCATGAGCGTCGGCATCTGATTGTAGAAAACGCGATTATCCTGCCGCTGGCACGTGCGCGCCTGACAGAGACTGATCGTAAAACACTCGCCCTTAGAATTGCGGCGCGCCGCGGTCTTTGCCTGATACCGGATGAGCCAGATGCTTGATGATCTCTTAAAACGTAATATCAATTGGTCGAGCACCATTCACGCGAACCAGCCCGGTTATTTCAAGCGCCTTTCCACGCATCAATCACCAGAGTTTTTCTGGATTGGCTGTTCTGATAGCCGTGTGCCTGCCAATGTGGTTGCGGGGTTGGATCCGGGAGAGGTGTTCGTACACCGCAATGTCGCAAATGTTGTGCATTCAACCGACATGAATTTCCTTTCTGCACTGGAGTTTGCGGTGGACGCGCTCAACATCCGTGAAGTTATTGTATGCGGTCACTATGGATGTGGCGGTGTTAAGGCCGCTTGCGAGGATATGCCCCACGGGTTGGCAGATCACTGGTTAGAGCCAATACGCAGGCTTGCCGTGACCTATGAAGTGGCTCTGAACCAGATACGTCGGCCTCAAATGCGGCTGGAACGCCTGGCCGAATTGAACGTCATTGATGGGGTGGGGCGTGTCGCCAGTACCCCAATTCTTAAACGCGCGTGGCGACAAAGTAAGGACGTGTCTGTGCACGGGTTGATCTACGGTCTGAAGGACGGTTTGCTGCGCGATCTTGATTGTACCGTGCGCGCTGAACATATATCGAATAACGGGATAACGGCATGATAAATCTTGCAAAAACAAAACCAGTAGGATGTGGATGTGATGATCCGGAACTTTCTGGAAAACTCATTCCTGTGAATATGGCTCTGGAAACCGGGCTTGCACTTGCCGAACCTGTGGCAGAGACCGAAACGGTTCCACTTGCGAAGGCGATGGGCCGCATTACGGCAGAGGCAGCCGTGTCTCCTGTGCCATTGCCACCTTTCAACAATTCAGCGATGGATGGCTATGCATTGCGGACTGCTGATCTTGCGGGGGGCGGGTCGTGGACTTTACCAGTTTCGGGGCGGATTGCAGCGGGTGACCCGGGTTGTACCGGTGCGCCCAAAGGGTCTGCCGTGCGGATATTTACAGGCGCACCCGTGCCGTCTGATATGGATGCCGTCGTGATGCAGGAATACGTTGAACGTATCGGCGCAGAAATTACCTTAAAAAGCAGACCTGAGCCGGGCCAAAACATACGATTGTTGGGCGAGGACATGCCAAAAGGCGGTGCAATCCTTCCGGCCGGAACTGAAATTACTTCGCGTGAGGCCTGCGCATTGGCGGCGTCCGGGCACGGAAATGTAACTTTGCGACGCAAGCTTCGTGTTGCGATATTCTGCACGGGATCAGAGTTGAAAGCACCCGGTGAGGACCTTGGCCCGGGTCAGATCTGGAATTCTAACCGTTATATGCTGCTCGCCGCACTCAACAAACCCTGGATCGAACTTGTTGACCTTGGAACTGTCGAGGATAGCCCTGAAAGCCTGACCAAAACGCTGATCAAGGCAGCGGAAAACGCGGATATGGTTATTTCAACCGGCGGTGTGTCTGTTGGTGACGAAGACCATATGCCAGCAGTATTCCGTGCCGCTGGTGGCAATATTCATGCAATGCGTGTTGCCATGAAGCCCGGAAAACCCGTAGCGATTGGAACAATGGGCGACGCAATCTATGTTGGTCTGCCCGGCAACCCGGTTTCAGCCTTTGTGACATGGCATGTGATTGGTGCGCCTATATTGGCGAAGCGAGCCGGAGCAGCGAAAATTGCGCCGCGTAAAACCACGGTAAAAGCCGGGTTCACTACAAATCGCAGACCGGGGCGTTGCGAGTTTCGGCCAGCCAAGCTGGTGGGATATGATGCAAACGGTACCGAAATTGCTGAGGTGCTATCGCCTTCATATTCAGCGCGTGTCGCTTTGCTTTGCGCGGCTGATGGGCTTGCCCTTATCCCGGCGGATGCTGAAAAGGTTATGGAAGGCGACGTTTTAGAATTTCTAAAATTCTAAGAGCGGATGAGTCTGGTGGTTTTTTTACTTTAAATAACAGATACTAAAGTGAATAAGTTCACCTAATAACTGCGCTCGCAGTGTTGATCAACAACACGCTGAACCATCGGTGCATAGTAGGAAAAAGGCTGGGTTTTATAGTCAGCGCGTTTGCCTGCCTCATCATAGTAGCGAACTTTAATGATTTCTTTCAGGTTCGGGTTTTGCTCAAAGATCGCGACTTCTTCGGCGTTCATAGGCCCACCCTGAAGGTTCAAAGAATGAACAGAGGCTTCTGAGAGCCGGTTGAAGTATTCCGGCTTTACAGCGCAAAGGTAGCGTTTTGCGGCAACGTGATAGCGGACGCAGTCGGTTACCAGCGTTGGGAAAAACTGCTCTAACACGTCTGCACCGGCTTCTTCGTGCAGCCGATCTTTGGTGTCATCCATCGAAAAGGTACCAAATTCGCTTGTGAAATGGCCGATGTCATGCAGCAGCGCTGCTATGACAATGATTTCAGGCTCACCGGCTTGTTCCGCGAAATGCGCACCCTGCAGCATGTGCTCTGCCATCGTGACAGGTTCACCCAGGTATTCTTCACCCCCTCGACGCTCAAATATGTCTTCCAGAAAGGAAACAATGTTTTTGGGCGTAAGCGTACTTGAAGCAGGATTGGCCATTTCGAAACCCTTAAGACTGTTGTTCGGCAAAACATAACGCTGTGACGAAAACCAAAGCATCGAAGCACATTGCTGAGTGGTTTCAATACTTTACCCGTTTCTGAACTTCAGTCGATTGTAACGAGGGTTTGATTACATATCCAGACGCCAGCCCAGCAGCACTGACAGGCCGCTTTGACTGTATTCGTAATTGCCTGATGCCCCACCGTCCAAAGGAATGTTGGCCGTACCAGTATCGCTGTAGCGGAGTCCAAGTTCGAGGCCCGAAGACTCCGTTATTTCCTTTGACATTCTAAGCCCTAGCATACCGTAGAGGACGTAGTCACTGCTATTACCGGTAACGACGCCATCAGAAACACGAATATTCAGGGCCTGGACACCAAGACCTGTACCACCTTCTAACATCCAGTCAGATTGGCTCCATATCGGCGTCCAAAGATTGGCTGCAAGGCGCTGGGAATTTATGTGTGTATTGTAGAAAAACAAAACTGGACCGGGTGCTCCGGGGAAGCTGTTGGTGACGACATCGCTGTTGGTCACCGCTATTTCGGCTTCGACGGTAATTGGTAAAGTACCCAACCGAAACAAATCTTTGGCGCCGTATGCGATGTAAAGCCCGTTTACGGATGCGTTTCTATCATCGACGTTGCTAAATCCACCGTTAGAATTAAACCCGCCAATGTCGTGAGATGCATCAGGTGTGCTGATCAAGCCAAAACTGAATTGACGTTCTGTGGCATTTGCTTCATTTAACGAAACCCCAATTGCAACGGAAAGCACCAAAGCGGAAAGAAGTGATTTTGAAAGACGCATCTGCTGATCGCTTCAATAATTTTTACGCAACGATAAGCGATTAGTTGCTGATCAGCCAGATGGTGCTCTGCAATTGTTAACTTTTCGTTAACAAAGATGGCAGTAAGGACACAGCGAAAACGACATAAAAAATGCCGCGTGAAGTGTCCACGCGGCATTAAATTTCTGGATGAATTGCAGATCAGTCTTCGTCAGACTCTGCTTTTGCTTCTTCCTCAGGCTCTGCTTCTGCTTTGTCAGTGCCGATATCGTCTTCCAGAGCAGCGGAACCGATATCATCGAAAAGTTCGGAGATTTCGAATTCTGCTTCCGCTTCTTCTTCAGCAGCCAGTTCCCGGATGGATTTTCCAGCAGCCTGCAGGTCAGCTTCTTCAGCCGAACGCGCGACGTTGAGGCTGATGGTTGCATCAACTTCCGGATGAAGGTGGACGGTCACATCATGTATGCCCAATTCTTTAATTGGGGCGATCAGGATGATCTGCTTGCGATTCACGGTGAAACCGTTCTCGGTTGCTGCGTCAGCTGCGTCACGTGTTGTGACAGAGCCATAGAGCGAACCAGAATCAGACGCAGAACGAATCACGATGAATTGCTGACCGTTCAGCTTTGCAGCCATCGCTTCGGCTTCTGTTTTGGTTTCGAGGTTTTCGGTCTCAAGCTGCGCTTTGCGCGCTTCAAACGAAGCAATGTTCGCTTGAGATGCACGAAGCGCTTTGCCCTGAGGCAACAGGAAGTTGCGTGCGTAGCCGTCTTTGACTGCTACCACTTCGCCCATCTGGCCAAGCTTTGCGACGCGTTCAAGAAGGATTACTTGCATTGTGCTTTCTCCTTACTTCACAGCGTAGGGCAGCAAGGCGAGAAAGCGAGCGCGTTTGATGGCGCGTGCCAGTTCGCGTTGCTTTTTCGCGGATACGGCCGTGATGCGCGATGGAACAATTTTGCCGCGCTCAGAGATGTAGCGCTGCAGCAGGCGGGTGTCTTTGTAATCGATCGCAGGGGCATTATCACCTGAGAAGGGGCAAACCTTGCGACGACGGAAAAATGGTTTAGATGCCATGGTTTATGGTCCTTTCCTAATCTGCAAGATTAACGGCGTGAGCCGCGATCTCCACGATCACCGCGGTCGCCGCGATCATCACGTTTTTGCATTTGCACGGATGGGCCTTCTTTATGCTCATCAACCTTTATGGTCAGAACGCGCATCACATCATCATGCAGTCGCATAAGGCGTTCCATTTCCTGAATGGCCGGTGCGGGTGCATCGGTGCGCAGGAAGGCAAAGTGACCTTTGCGGTTTTTGTTAATCTTGTAGGCCATCGTTTTGACGCCCCAATATTCGTGGTCAACAACGTTTCCGCCATTGTCCGCCAATACGGTTCCAAAATGTTCGATAAGACCTTCGGCTTGCGTGCTGGATATATCCTGACGCGAGATAAAGACATGCTCATAGAGCGGCATGTGTATTCCATTCATTTTAAGCGCACTTCAAAGAGCGGGGACTGAACCCTTCCACGACCCACTCACGAGAGGCTGCACTGGTTCCGAAAATTGCGGAAGGAAGCGGCCTTATAAGACGGTCGTGAAATTGATGCAAGGGTGCCTAATTTTTGCCCTGTTAGACGCGCAGGAATAAGACCTGGATAGATCAGGAGACCTGGAAAATGCAAATTAACAGCAATCCAACCGACGTTGCCAAAGAAGCCCATTCACGCAGCCTGAATGTCGACGAAACCTATTGGGGTTACATTCTGCGAGATAAGACAAGGCAGAAATCGTCAGAGATTATTACACAAGCGCTGGTCGGTTTCGTTGGGTTATGTGCTGTTGTAGCGGCTTTGGGTCTTTGGGTCTTACCTGGTTCCTTTATGGGAAGCGACGTTGCCGTCCTTAAATTGGGAATGACCGTTATTCTGTGCGCACTTGGCGTTTTGGCGCTTTGGTATGGTACGACAAGTCAGAAATATGAGCTGCAGGTCGACCTGAACAAAGGTGAATTTCGTGAAGTTTTGCGGAGTAAAAAGGGTCAGACCACCCAAATTGCTAGACACTCCTTTGACCAGGTTGGTAACATTTTCGTGGTTCGCCAGCAAGATGATGAAAAACGGGCAACATTGGTTTTGCAGATCTCTGACGATGAACAAACAGTTGAAAGTGTCGAAGCGCTGGAAACTGAGCTTTTGGAAATCCAGAGCCGTTTGAGTAAAGATATCAAAGGTGTAACGCCGCGGCCCGGTATGCATAAAACGACCAGAAATGAGCGGCAGACTGCTGCTGGCGTTGGTAAGGCTGCAGCTCTTGCAATGGGGCAGTAGCCCGGGAACTGTTCAAATTTGAACATATAATGTGACAGTATAGTGAATTGCGCACAGTTCCTTTGAGTGGAAAAGAAAAGATATCTTTTTTGTTTAGGGACGACATCACATGAAAACTGCATTACTCGCCGCTGCTTTTGCTGGTATCTCAACAATTGCGAATGCTGGCGTTGGCTCAGCCGAAAAATATATGTTGGATGGTGGCCACAGCCAAATCGTATTTTCCTACAACCACCTCGGCTATTCGACAACTTACGGGATGTTCTCGGGTTTTGAAGGTGTTGTCGTGTTTGACAAGGATGAGCCTGCAAATTCAACTGTTTCAGTTTCGATGCCTCTTTCGTCAATGCTGACAGGTTGGCAGGCCCGCTTTGACCATTTCATGACACCAGATTTTTTTGATGCTAGCGCAGAAGAAATGATCAGCTTTGAATCAACCGGAATTGAAGTAACAGGTGAAAATACCGCGCTGATCACAGGTGACCTGACGCTGAATGGCGTGACAAAACCTGTTGTTCTTGATGCAAAACTTAATCAGGCGGGAATGCACCCGATGGCCAACAAGGACTGGGCTGGTTTTGACGGCACAACAACCTTGCTGCGGAGCGATTTTGGCCTTGGCAAGTTTGCGCCGTTTGTAAGCGACGAAGTAGAAGTCATGATTTCTATCGAAGTCGGCAAAGCAGAGTAAGCTGAAAACATCGTTGAAAAAGATTGGCCGCCGGTAAATCCGGCGGCCTTTTTATGTACCTTAGTCGTTGCGCAAGGCATTCAGTTCGATCGACACTCCAACCGAAAAGCCAAGCGAAGATTCATCGGGCATGTTGCTGCCAATCCCAAAATCAAGCCGTTGCAGCGTCGTGTTCGCATTCATTCGTACAGCGTCTTCTTCGATGCGAAGCGAGAAGGGCAGTGTGATCGGAACTTCAATCCCTTTCAGTGTCAGCGTGCCCTCTGCGACATACCCGTCAGGAACCGGAAAAATTTTGGCCAAAAAGACCGCCTGCGGGTGGTTTTGCACATCGAAGAAATCTGGGCCCATGGCCTGATCCGTGACAGAGCCGAGGGATAAACTCGTAGTGTTAACCGTAACTTTTACTGATCCCGGGTTTTGAAGCCCCGGTGTATCGTCAAACGTAATGTCCGCTGACCATTCGCCGAATTCGCCGGTAACATCGCTTCCGAATTGTTTGATCGTCAGGCTTAATGTTCCCTCGCTTACTTTCCAGTTTCCTGAGGATTCCTCCAATTCGGTGGTCGGGGTGACCTCTACCGTTTCAAGACCTGGGAAATACCAGAGAAACGCGCCGACTGTCAGGGCGAACGCATATACAGCAACTGCCCCAAGGATGGGCAGGCGGTTTTTATGGTCTGGCAATAGTGCAGGTAGTGGCGGCTGACCAGGCAGCATCCGGCGCAATGTCGCGTCTTTATCTATCAAATGGTGTTTGACCGCGCCTGCGATATGCAACAGCACAGAGAAAGCCAGAACCCGCTCAAAGCTAAAGTGAAGCGAAGCGAACAGATGCGCAAGATGCGTGTCTTTTGGAACAAACGGCAGTTCCTGACCAAACGGCCACCAGATTGGCGCAAACCCTGTTGTGGCGGCATGATGGATCCAGCCCGTCAGGGGTACCAGCAGCAGGGCAGAGTAAAGCAGCCAGTGAATTGTTTCAGCAAGAAACGCTTCAGCCTTGTGATCTGCGTTCAGCAGGCGCGGTTTGGGCTGCGTTAACGCCCAGAGGATACGGGTCAAGGCAACAAAAAATGCGGTAACACCCAGCGTTTTATGGATTGAAAACAAAAGCGCTTTAAAAGCAATCTCTTCTCCGGTCGAAAAAGGTGCGCCATGTGCGATAATTCCGAGCGGAATAAGTGTCAGTATAAGAAGGGCGGTCAACCAGTGAAAAATTTTGGTGACGGCGCCAAAGCGTGTGGATGTATTCTGAAGGGCCATAAAAGTCTCCGGATGTGTCGCAGCACATTGGGCGGGTCGAGCGGTTTTTTCAACGCCTTTGACGCACATTCCCTCTGCAAGAATGCAGCCAATTGATTGCAGCATGGCTTTGCGCGCGGTATCTGCTAGAAAAACCTAAATATCACGAGGAGACATCATGAGCCGTGCATTTGTTTTTCCGGGTCAAGGCGCCCAAACGATAGGGATGGGTCGTGCCCTTGCCGAGGCATACCCGGCAGCGAAGGCCATTTTTGACGAGGTGGACGAGGCCCTTGGGGAAAAACTGAGCGCGCTGATCTGGGAAGGCGACCAAGATTCGCTAACGCTGACGGAAAATGCACAACCTGCACTGATGGCGACCTCATTGGCGGCAATGCGCGCGCTTGAGGCCGAAGGCGTTACAACAGCGTCAGCGTCTTATGTGGCGGGGCATTCGCTGGGTGAATATTCTGCCTTGGCAGCCGTTGGAGCCATCAGCGTTGCGGATACGGCGCGCTTGCTTCGCATCCGTGGGCAGGCGATGCAACAGGCCGTGCCTGTCGGCGTCGGTGCCATGGCGGCACTCCTTGGGCTGGATTTTGCTACAGCGACCGAAGTGGCCTCTGAGGCGGCACAAGGACAGGTCTGCCAGGCTGCAAATGACAATGATCCTGGTCAGGTTGTTGTGTCAGGCCACAAAAAGGCGGTCGAGCGCGCGCTGGAGATTGCGAAATCTCGCGGTGCTAAACGCGCCGTTTTGCTGCCGGTGTCTGCCCCTTTCCATTGCGCCCTCATGGAACCCGCTGCTCGCGCAATGGAAGAAGCGCTTGCAGGTGTCGAGGTTTTGGCACCTGCTGTGCCGGTTGTGGCGAACGTTAGAGCTGCAGCAGTGAGCGATGCGTCAGAGATAAGCGATTTGCTGGTTCAACAGGTTACCGGGTCCGTGCGCTGGCGCGAGTCCGTACAATGGATGGCGGATCAGGGCGTGAGCGAAATATGGGAAATCGGTGCAGGCAAGGCCTTGTCCGGAATGATCCGGCGTATCGACAGATCTGTCGCAACGCGTGCAATCGGAACACCGGAAGACGTGTCCGCAGTGATTGAAGCTTTAAAAACCTAAGCACGTATTTGCACGCGAAGGCGTTGGGCAATGCGAATTAACAAAAGTGACGCAGCAGGCCTTTGAGGGCAGTTGCCAAATTTAGAAAGAGGGACAGGTATATGTTTGATTTGACGGGGAAGAACGCGTTGGTCACCGGAGCATCCGGCGGGATAGGCGGCGCAATTGCGGCGGCGCTGCACGAAGCGGGTGCCACGGTTGCTCTGTCCGGTACGCGTGTTGACCCGCTTGAGGCTTTGGCCGCAGAGCTTGGAGAGCGTGCACATGTTTTGCCCTGCAATCTGAGCGACGCCGAAGCTGTGACTACGCTCCCCAAACAAGCGGCTGAGGCGATGGGAAGTGTTGATGTACTGGTCAATAACGCGGGCATCACACGTGACAATATCTTCATGCGTATGTCGGATGAGGAATGGTCGAGTGTGTTGGAGGTGAACCTGACATCAACGATGCGCCTGTGCCGCGGCGTGATGCGTGGAATGATGAAAGCGCGTTGGGGACGGATTGTGAATATCAGTTCAGTTGTCGGCGCAACCGGCAACCCGGGGCAGGCGAATTATGCAGCCTCAAAGGCAGGCATGGTGGGAATGTCAAAATCCATCGCTTACGAAGTCGCGAGTCGGGGAATCACCGTCAACTGTGTTGCGCCGGGGTTCATAACGACGGCGATGACAGAAAAACTGACGGACGATCAGAAAACCGGGATATTGACGAATGTCCCTGCCGGGCGCATGGGGGAAGCGGGTGAAATCGCGGCCGCAGTTCTATACCTTTCCAGCGCCGAAGCAGGGTATGTCACAGGAACGACCTTGCATGTGAACGGTGGTATGGCCATGTTGTAGCAACCCTTTTGGGCTTCGAAAGCGTTTGCCTTGGCGCATCAGTATGCTATAGGCGGCGAAGATTTTGCTGGACGTTCTGAACGTCAGGCAGTCCCGCGCATCGGGACATGAGCGGCCGGAAGGTCAAGAGAAAATCGGGCCAGACCCGAAAACTGTGAGGAAATAAAATGAGCGACATCGCAGATCGCGTTAAGAAAATCGTCGTTGAGCACCTCGGTGTGGAAGAAGGAAAAGTCGTCGAAAACGCTTCCTTCATTGACGACCTTGGCGCAGACAGCCTTGACACCGTTGAATTGGTTATGGCGTTTGAGGAAGAGTTCGGCATCGAGATTCCGGATGACGCAGCCGAGACCATTCAGACTTTTGGCGATGCGACGAAGTTCATCACCGAAGCTTCCTAAGCTTATTTAAGCAACCAAAATTGATGACGGCGTCCCTTTTGGGGCGCCGTTCGTCGTTTTAGACCATGTTGTTTGTTTGCGTGTCTCTATAGACGGCCTCAAGATCGAAACTTGATCCATCAAATTTACGATAGCATACCCAGAAAGGTGATCTGACGATTGACAGAACACGCCTCAAGGGAGCTAATAAAGGAAGAGTTAGATCGAAACGCCAAGTTGCCTGAGCGTGTAGATTGCCAGGTAAGGGCTTTTGAACGTCGTTCGACGTGAGGAGGATCTTATGATTATCTATCCAACAATAGAACTACAAAAAGGCCGCTGTGTGAGCCTGAACCGTGGTCGTCTGGATGAGCCAATGATTTGGCATGTAGATCCGGTCGAAAAAGCGCGTGAATTTGCGGTGGCGGGCGCAGAATGGATGCAAATAACAGATTTCGATGCAATCGTCGGGGATGATTGTAACGAAGATTTGATTGCGGAAATCATTCTGACAGCCGGGATTCCGGTGCAGATTGCCGGAGGCATTCGTACGCAAGAACAAGTTAGTGGATGGATCGAGAAGGGTGCCGGACGCGTTGTCATTGGCACGCTTGCCGCGCTTGACCCGGTTCTCGTCAAAAGACTGGCGCGGCTCTATCCGGACCAGATCGTACTGGCTGTCGACGTCTGGCAGGGCAAAGTGATGACGGAAGGCTGGAAAACGTCCAGCGCCTTTGAACCTGCTGCGTTTCTTGAAGAATTTGATGGCGTCCCTTTTGCCGCGATTATTATCACAGATATTGATGCAGATGTTGAAGACACTGAAGCCTCTCTTAGCCTGGTCTCGGCGTTGGTTGGACGGACACGCACGCCTGTTATCGCCAACGGGCTTGTACGCGTTGCTGATGACGTTTCGCGCTTGAAATATGCTGGCAACGTTGCTGGCGCTATTGTAAGTCGCGCTCTGTTCCGCAAAACGCTAAGCCTCGAAGAGGCTTTGGCAGCCGCGCGATCAGAGGTTGAGAGCGTTGCGGAATTTATCTGACGGCAGGAAACCACAACTTCTGAGAGCTTTGGCTTGCCCCTCTTACCCAAGGTGCGGTATCCGTTCTGG
The DNA here is from genome assembly GCF_023015645.1 of Pseudohalocynthiibacter sp. F2068. Lineage (NCBI taxonomy): Bacteria > Pseudomonadati > Pseudomonadota > Alphaproteobacteria > Rhodobacterales > Paracoccaceae > Pseudohalocynthiibacter > Pseudohalocynthiibacter sp. F2068. Next base: position 142,699 of record NZ_JALKAK010000003.1, on the reverse strand, counting down.
AACTTCGGGACAGAAGAGGGACTAAGGCATGCGTCGAGTCGTTGTAACTGGAATGGGAATTGTCACGCCATTGGCCGATGGCGTGGAAGCAACCTGGCGCCGTCTTCTGGACGGCGAGTCGGGGGCGGGGTTAATCACACGTTTTGATTCGGCGCGCGTCGCGACGAAATATGCTTGTGAAATTCCGCGTGGCAATGGCGACAACCATACGTTCAATCCGGACAAATATATGGAGCCGAAAGAACAGCGTAAAGTCGATGATTTCATCCTTTACGGCATGGCAGCGGCTGTTCAGGCGGTTGAAGACGCGGGCTGGCAGCCCCAGGACGAAGCAAGCCGTGAACGCACGGGTGTTATGATTGGATCTGGCATCGGTGGGCTGAGCGCAATTGCCGACACTGCGATCTTGCTGAACGAAAAGGGACCACGACGGGTTTCGCCCTTCTTTATTCCAAGCGCGCTGATCAATCTGGTTGGTGGTCAGGTCTCAATTCGTTTTGGTTTTAAAGGGCCAAACCATGCAGTTGTGACGGCCTGTTCTACGGGCGCGCATGCAATCGGTGATGCAGCCCGTCTCATTCAGTGGGGGGACGCGGATGTGATGGTCGCCGGCGGCGCTGAAAGCCCGATCAGCGAGATTGGCATTGCCGGTTTCAACGCCTGCAAAGCGCTTTCCACCAAATTTGCGGATGACCCAAAATCAGCCAGCCGACCTTATGACAGTGACCGTGATGGTTTTGTTATGGGCGAAGGTGCCGGCATTGTTGTCCTCGAAGAATATGAGCACGCCAAGGCGCGTGGTGCAAAAATTTACGCCGAGGTTCTTGGGTATGGTTTGTCGGGTGACGCGTATCACATTACCGCACCGTCCTCTGACGGAAACGGCGGCTATCGTTCGATGAAAGCAGCGCTTGCGCGTGCCAATGTAAGCCCCGGTGATATTGACTATATCAACGCGCATGGCACATCGACCATGGCGGACACCATCGAACTGGGCGCTGTAGAGCGTTTGATGGGGAATTCGGCTGCAAAAGCGACGATGTCTTCAACCAAGTCAGCCACAGGGCACCTTTTGGGCGCTGCGGGAGCGATTGAAGCAATTTTTTGCATGCTTGCGATCCGGGATCAGATCGCACCACCGACGTTGAATTTAAACAACCCAGAAGTTGAACCAAAACTTGACCTTGCGCCGTTGAAAGCCGTGAAACGCGAAATCAACATTGCACTTTCAAACTCTTTCGGATTTGGCGGCACCAACGCCTCGTTGGTGGTTGGCAGGGTCGCTGACTGATGTGGCGTCATTTTGCCTCTAACGCGTTGACGATGCTGGTGCTGATCGTTTTTGTGGCGGGCGGTGTGATTTTATGGGCCAAGAACCAGTACACGCAACCCGGACCACTGGCAGATGCGATTTGCCTTAGGGTCGAAAGCGGCTCCAAGATCCCCTCGGTTGCAAGGCAATTGAATGAAGAGGGTGCAATCAGCAATGAAACGATCTTTAAGATCGGTGCTGAGTACTCGGACAGCGCGAGATCACTAAAAGCAGGTAGTTTTCTGCTGCGTGAAGGGATTTCCATGGCGGAAATCAACGCAATCATTACCGGAAGCGGGCGGTCAACCTGTGGCACAGAGGTAAATTTCAGGATTGGCATTTTGCGCAATCAGGTTGTTGTGAGCGAGCTTGATCCGGAAACCAACCGCTATGTTGTTCGTGTGTCGTTTGATCCGGCAGAGGATGCGGTTCCTACAGATTATACTGAGGTGCGTGATGATCCGGATGTACGTTTCCGCGTAACATTGGCGGAAGGTGCCACAAGCTGGCAGATCACCGAAGGGTTGAAAGCGGCGGATTTTCTGGATGGTGAAGTTGCCGGGGTTCCGGTCGAGGGCACATTGGCACCGGACAGTTACGAGGTTGCGTCCGGAACGGTGCGCAGCGCGCTGATCACGCAAATGACCGAGGCTCAGAAAGCGATTCTGGAAGAAGCCTGGCGCAACCGCGCAGCGGACCTTCCCTATGAGACAATCGAAGAAGCATTGATTATGGCGTCGATTGTCGAAAAGGAAACAGGCGTACCAGAGGAACGCGGGCAGGTTGCCTCGGTCTTTGTGAATCGGTTGCGTCAGGGTATTCGGCTACAAACTGACCCGACGGTGATTTACGGAATTACCCTGGGTCAGGGATCGTTGGGGCGTGGCCTGCGCCAAAGTGAACTGCGGCGCGAAACTCCTTGGAACACTTACCTGATCGACGCGCTTCCACCGACACCAATTGCAAACCCCGGAAAGGCCAGCATAGAGGCTGCGCTCAATCCGGAGGAGACAGACTATCTGTTCTTTGTCGCGGATGGATCGGGTGGACATGCGTTTGCCAAAACGTTGGCAGAGCACAATGAGAACGTCGCGAAATGGCGCGCAATCGAGGCGGAACGCAGCAACAATTGAGCAACCTGAAGAAGGTAAAGCCGCCGCGACACGGCTAGATGGTGGAGGCTTGCTATGTGGACGCAACGAGGTTTGGTTAGCTTATTGGGTCCACGACAACCAGTTGCTGATAGTTGTTTGGAACCGGTGGAAGTTGACCAAACTCTGTTAGGGTACCACTATACCACTGGGGGGCAGTAATCATGAGTGATGTAACGATCATTGGACTTGGACTGATGGGATCGGCGCTGGTGAAAACATTCCAGCAATCAGGTTACAATTTGACTATTTGGAACCGCTCGGCCAGTAAAATGAAACCCTTGGTAGGCGGCAGAGTTGTCGGCGCGCATGACGTTGATCAAGCTGTGCTGGCAAGTCCGGTTACGATTATCTGTATAGATCACCACGATGCCACGCGTGCAATCCTTAGATCTAATCAGGTTGCACAGCGTCTTAGCGGACGAATTTTCGTTCAGCTCAGTACATGCTTGCCAAAGGAAGCAAGAGAATCTGAAAGCTGGCTTTCTAGTCATCAGGCTGAGTATCTGGATGGTGCAATTCTTTGTGGGCCAAACGATTTGGGAACTGAAAATGGGCAGTTGCTGATCTCCGGGAAAGCGGAAACCTATAAGAAAGTGGAAAAGCTGATAGGCGGCCTTGGCGAGAAGATCGAGTATCTTGGAGAGAATGTCGCAGCAGCTTCGACATTAGACCTAGCATGGCTATCAACACGTTTTGGTAGGTTCATGGGTATTATTCACGCCGCGAATTTGTGTCAGTCAGAGGCTGTCGGGTTGGATAAGTTTACTTCTCTATTCCCGGATGATGAGCAGATTCAACATCACGCTGGCACTATACGAGATGGTACCTTCGACCAGAACACCGCGACGCTCAAGGTATGGCAAGCATCGCTTGAACTTCTTCGGCAGCAAGCGCGTGATGCACGGATAAACACGGAGTTTCCTGACCATGTTGGCAGCTTCTTCGATAGGGCGATTGAGGCAGGTTATGAAGAAGAGCATGTCATGGCCTTGTATAAGGTCATGCGGGACACAGGCCCGCCCTTATAATGGTGAGCTTACCACGCGTTTTGTCTGTATCTGTAGTTAATTTTTGCTAGACTTAAGGTTATCTGGTGAATCGCATCGTTTGTTGAACGAGTGATGTGTGGGTCATTGCCCCAATGTAGGCCAGGATAAAATTTCTTTCATAAATAAATACATACCTGTTTTTCTTAACAAGTTGTTGCCGTGCGCGTACTCTCCTAGAAACACAACCTAAGAGTTTAATCTTGACTCACAGAACTCCCTGAAGTATACATTAAATCAAGCTAGAAGAAGTGGGCAAGCGGCCGCGGGGTGACCCGGAGGCCGTTTTTCTGTTTCGCTCGTGCGGAGTGCATGAGAGGCAGGTTACAGACTTTATGACATTGATCACGCCCAATGATGGGGAAGACGCGTCTTCGGAGCGGATGCTTTCGGTGACTCAGGAACATTTTTAGCGCGCTGTCGGCAAGCTGAATGGATTGATCAACAAATGGGAAGCGGGCGATTTTGATGCCCCGGGAGATGCACAACGCGTTGTCCGGGATGCGTCAGCATTGCTTGTGCTTGCCCTGAAAGAAAGGGAACGACTTGAGGAACATCGCAGAAAAAAGGCAGGAGTTGTGCATGACTATGCCATCGACTTCGGCAGCGCACGCGATGAGATTGGGCGCAGAATGGCTCTGCTCAGAACCGCAAGAGGTACAGGAGCATTTTTTGAATGATCTTGGCAGGGGAGCGTTATTGGCGCTTCCCTATTTGTTTGAGTTCTGGGCGCTGGAACACCAGTTGCCGCCGGAAGGAGACTGGCGAACCTGGGTCATTATGGGCGGGCGTGGGGCTGGAAAAACTCGCGCAGGCGCCGAATGGGTCAGACGAGAAGTTGAAGGCGACAAGCCGCTTGATGCAGGGCGTTCTGCGCGGGTGGCGCTTGTTGGCGAAACATTTGATCAGGTGCGCGAGGTCATGATCTTTGGTGAAAGCGGGATATTGGCCTGTTCACCCCCTGACCGACGCCCGGAATGGCAGGCAACACGCAAACGGCTTTTATGGCCAAACGGCGCGGTGGCGCAGGTCTATTCTGCTCATGAGCCGGAAAGCCTGCGCGGGCCACAGTTTGACGCGGCCTGGGTCGATGAGCTTGCAAAATGGAAGAAAGCCGAAGACGCCTGGGACATGCTGCAATTTGCCTTGCGGCTTGGCGAATGCCCGCGGCAATGCGTGACCACAACGCCGAAAAACTTAGCGGTCCTAAAGGCTATTCTGGACAATCTGTCGACCGTTACTACCCGCGCCCCAACCGAGGCAAACCGCGCCTATCTCGCGGCCTCCTTCCTTGAAGAAGTGCGCGCCCGCTATGCGGGTACGCGGTTGGGGCGGCAGGAGCTGGACGGGGTGTTGCTGGAGGACGCCGAAGGGGCGCTCTGGACATCTGCAGGGCTTGAGGCAGCGCGTCTTAGCGAAGCGCCGGCTCTTGACCGGATTGTGGTCGCGGTTGACCCACCTGTAACGGGTCATGCCGGGTCTGATGAATGCGGCATCATAGTTGTTGGCGCGGTGACGCAGGGACCGCCGCAGGATTGGCACGCGGTGGTGCTAAAGGACGCATCTCTGAAAGCCTCGTCGCCCACTCAATGGGCGCAGGCAGCAATATCCGCGATGGAAGAATTTGGTGCAGAGCGGTTGGTTGCCGAAGTCAATCAGGGGGGTGACCTTGTTGAAACGGTTGTCCGGCAGATCGACCCTATGGTGCCTTACAAAGCCGTTCGGGCCACCCGTGGCAAAGCCGTGCGGGCAGAGCCGGTAGCGGCGCTTTATGAACAGGGCAGGGTGCGTCACTTAAGGGACCTGGCGGAACTTGAAGATCAGATGTGCCGGATGACCCAGCGCGGATTTGAAGGACGTGGCAGCCCGGACAGGGTAGATGCGCTTGTCTGGGCGCTTCATGACTTGTTGCTGGTTCCGGCGGCGAAGTGGCGCAGGCCGAGGCTGCGCACACTTTAGACCGTTTCGTTTGCAGGGCTGCCGGAGCCTCCGGCGGGGATATTTATGGAAACTGGTGATGGTGAAGAAAAACGCTGTGGCGTTGTCAAAGTCATGCCCGAAGGACAAAGAGGAGTAGCCAATAATGGCATTTGATTTTTTCCGCCGCAATGTGGTGAAAACCCCGGAACAAAAGGCGTCGTCCGCAGGGCCTGTGATTGCTTATCATAGCGCTGGGCGGGTGGCCTGGAGTCCGAGAGACACGGTTTCACTGACACGGACGGGTTTCACAGGGAACCCGGTTGGTTTTCGTTCCGTCAGGCTGATTGCGGAGGCAGCGGCGGCGCTGCCTTTGGTTTTACAGGATCGTGAACGGCGCTATGAGACGCATCCGGTGATGGATCTGATACAGAACCCAAATCTGGCGCAGGGACGCGCAGAGCTGTTTGAAGCGCTTTACGGTCATTTGTTGCTTTCAGGAAACGGGTATCTGGAGGCAATCGTTGGAGAGACCGGAAAGCCGCTGGAACTACATGTGCTGCGGTCTGACCGAATGCAATTGGTGCCGGGGGCAGATGGCTGGCCGGTCGCCTATGAATATGCTGTGGGCGGGCGTAAACACCGGTTTGACATGACCGGGGCTGCGCCGCCCGTTTGCCACGTTAAAAGTTTTCATCCACAGGATGATCACTATGGTTTGTCGCCGATGCAGGCGGCGGCAAGCGCGATTGACGTGCATAATGCGGCTTCACGCTGGTCCAAAGCGCTGCTTGACAATGCGGCGCGCCCGTCAGGTGCCATTGTTTACAAGGGGGCGGAGGGGCAGGCGTCCCTCACGTCTGACCAATATGACAGGCTTCAGAACGAGATGGCGAGCTACCATCAGGGCGCGGCAAACGCCGGGCGGCCCATGTTGCTGGAAGGCGGTCTTGATTGGAAGCCGATGGGGTTTTCACCGTCGGACATGGAGTTCCAGAAAACCAAAGAGGCGGCCGCACGCGAGATTGCTGTTGCGTTTGGCGTTCCGCCGATGTTGCTGGGTCTGACTGGCGACGCGACCTATGCCAATTATCAGGAAGCGAACCGCGCTTTTTACCGGTTAACTGTCGTGCCGCTGGCGACCCGTGTTGCAGTCAGTGTGTCTGACTGGCTATCGCGGTTTACGGGTGAACAGCTTGTCCTTAAGCCCGATCTTGATCAAGTGCCGGCGTTGTCAATGGAACGCGACCAGCAATGGCGACGGATCAGTGAAACCTCTTTCCTAACGGATGCGGAAAAACGCGCGATACTTGGTTTGGCGAAGCTTGCGGAGGGGGAATGAGCGACGGAAAAGCACAAACCGGCGGCTCACGGTTTCTCTACGAGAGTTTTGATGCGGCTTCTGCCCGGATCGAGGCAAATGAGCGGATCGCGAAGCTTCAGTTTGACACGATGTATCAGCGGTTAGGGCGAATAGAGACATTGATTGAGCGCCTGGAAAAGCGGCTTTGGCTGATGGTGTATGGCGTGGTTGGGGTGATTTTGTCTCAGGGCATAGCCTCGTTGATTGATACAGCCCCTAAGTAAGGTAAAAGAGGTGAAAAAGACATGATATCAACGAAATATGGCTTTGGGCTTGAGACCAAGTTTTGCCGGTTTCAAGAGGGCGTAAGCGTGTCAGATGGCGCGGTTATTGAAGGGTACGGGTCCCTTTTTGGCAAGCTCGATCAAGGCGGGGATGTAGTTGAAAAGGGGGCCTATGCAAAGTCGTTGCAGGGGCTGGCCCAAAAGGGACGCGCCATAAAAATGCTTTGGCAACATGACCCGGCACAACCGATTGGAGTTTGGGAAGACGTGCGTGAGGATGAGCGTGGCCTTTACGTGAAAGGGCGATTGCTTACCGAGATTGCCAAGGGCCGCGAAGCCGCCGCACTGGTTGAAGCCGGTGCAATTGACGGATTGTCGATCGGGTATCGCACGTTGAAAGCAACAAAAGACGCCAAGGGCCTGAGGCGCTTGACGGAACTGGAGCTTTGGGAGGTTTCTTTGGTCACATTCCCGATGCTTTCCGAAGCACGGGTCGGAACGAAGGGCGAGGAGCCCGAGGTTGATCTGCTGAACGATCTGGTGGAGACGATTAACGATGCCCGCCTGATGCTGGCCTGCGACACGCGCGGGCCTTTCTAAACCTAAAAATCAGGAAATCTTTGATGAAAACAACCGAGAACAAGGCTCGGGCCGCAGAGGCTGTGCCTAAAGGCTTGTCACCAACTGCAGATGTTACGGCTGCGCTGGCGGGCCTTATGAACGACATAAATTCCAAGCTTCAACAAAAGAATGAAAGACTAACCATGTTTGAACGAAAAACAATGACTTATGGGCGCCCAGCCCTTTCCGCAGCTGCCGATGCAGAGGCACCGCATCAGAAAGCGTTTAACGCATATTTGCGCTCAGGCGACGATGACGCCCTGCGCGGTCTTGAGCTGGAAGGCAAAGCACTTGCGTCAAATGTGGCGGCTGACGGCGGATATCTGGTTGACCCCCAAACAGCTGAATCGATCAAGAGCGTTCTTTATGCCGCGTCTTCTTTGCGATCGGTTGCAAACCTCGTGAATGTCGAGGCGACATCATATGATGTCCTGGTGGATCACACGGATTTGGGGGCCGGCTGGGCCACTGAAACTGGCGCAACTGCGGAAACAGGAACACCACAGTTCGACCGGATTACCATTCCGTTGCACGAGCTTTCGGCGATGCCAAAAGCAAGCCAACGGTTGTTGGATGATGCGGCGTTTGATGTTGAAGGTTGGCTTGCTGGTCGCATCGCTGACAAATTCGCAAGATCCGAGGCAGCGGCCTTTGTGAACGGCGACGGCATTGATAAACCAACTGGTTTCTTAACTCATCCTGTGGTGGCCGAGAGTAGCTGGGGCTGGAACAATATCGGTTACATCGCGACGGGTGTGGACGGAGATTTTAGCGGCGTAAACCCTGCAGATGCGATTGTTGATCTCGTCTATGCGCTGGGGGCTGAATATCGTGCAAATGCGACCTTCGTTATGAATTCCAAAACGGCGGGCGCTGTGAGGAAGATGAAAGATGCCGATGGCCGGTTCCTGTGGTCGGACGGTCTGGCGGCGGGCGAACCAGCGCGCCTTATGGGGTATGCCGTACTGATCGCTGAAGACATGCCGGACATTGGTTCAGGTACCACAGCGATCGCCTTTGGTGATTTCAACGCGGGTTACACAATTGCAGAACGCCCTGACCTGAGAGTTTTGCGCGATCCGTTTTCCGCCAAGCCGCATGTTTTGTTCTATGCAACCAAGCGGGTTGGTGGCGATGTCAGCGACTTTGCAGCAATCAAGGTTTTGAAATTTGCGCTGAGCTAAGACGCTGCCGCAAAGAGAGTGCCCATCCGGGCTCTCCAGCGGGCCCGTGCCAACGATTCCATGTTGTCTAGCTGCCTTCCTCCGTTCGAGCGACGTGGAGGTGCGGGCCTGCAATCCCACTATAACGCGTGAAGAGCGTTGTTTACCAAGGGACGGAGCACTGATTTTGGAGAACGTCCATGATGTTAATCGAGCAGACATCAGTACCAACCGCGGTGCTGCCTGTCGCAATGTTCAGAGATCACTTGTGGTTGGGTACTGGGTTCGCGGATGACCCTGTTCAGGATGGCATACTGGAACAGGTATTGCGCGCTTCCATTTCAGCGATAGAAGCCCGCACCGGGAAAATCCTGATATCGCGGGATTTTCTGTGGTCACTCACAGGGTGGCGCGAAGCTGCGTATCAGGCGCTGCCGGTGGCACCTGTACAGTCGATCATAGGTGTAAAAACCTTTGATCGGGTCAGTGCTGAAACCGCTGTCGATCCGGCAAAATATGCTTTGCAAAAAGATACACACCGCCCGCGGTTGGTTGCGACCGGTGCTTGCTTGCCAGCGATCCCCGTGGGGGGGCTGGCAGAAGTAAGTTTCGTCGCTGGCTTTGGCTCGGACTGGATTGAAATGCCTGCTGATATCAGTCAGGCTGATTTGTTGCTGGCGAACCACTATTACGAGCATCGGCATGAAGCGGAACAAAACGGCGGGGTCATGCCGTTTGGTGTGACATCCCTGATTGCCCCATATCGCACAGTGCGAATTCTGGGTGGAGGGTTACGGTAATGGCTGTTCGCCTTAATCGAAAACTGGAACTGCAGGAAGCTTTGCAAATCGCTGACGGAGCGGGAGGGTTTACCAAGACGTGGTCCTCACTGGGCACACTCTGGGCCGAGTTGGAGCCCGGCTCGGGCAGTGAGAGTGCTGACCAGTTGCTGACCCTGTCTTCGGTGCCCTACCGGATCACGGTTCGGGGCGCGCCAGATGGTGCCCCGTCACGCCCGAAACCGGATCAACGTTTTATTGAAGGAAGCCGCGTGTTCCGCATTCTGGCTGTTACAGAACGTGATCTGGATGGGCGCTATCTGATCTGTTTTACCAGAGAGGAGGTGGCATCGTGAGCTATGGTGTTTCGGCGGCGTTGCAATCAGCCGTCTACCAAAAACTGATTGCAGATGCGGAATTGACCGGGTTGGTGGGAAATGCGATTTTTGACACTGTTCCGCCGGGGACAGTTCCGACGACATATGTAAGCCTGGGACCTGAAGACGTTCGCGATAAATCCGACAACACCGGCATGGGTGCGTTGCACTTCGTGACCGTGAGCGTGGTGACGGATTCGGCCGGGTTTCAGACTGCCAAATCCGTAGCGGCCGCGGTTTCAGATGCTTTGGTGGATGCCGATTTTACACTGACGCGCGGCAGTCTGGTTTATTTTCGCTTTGACCGGGCAACCGCCCGCCGGGTTGGTACCGGTGAAACCCGGCGCATTGACCTGAACTTCCAGGCACGCGTGGAAGACGACTGATTTAAAAAATAGGAGAGTTGGCTATGGTTGCCCAAAATGGCAAAGACCTACTGATTAAGCTTGATCTAACGGGAGATGGGCTTTTCAGCACAATTGCGGGCTTGCGCGCGACGCGTATCAGCCTGAACGCAGAAACTGTCGATGTAACTAGCCTTGAAAGCCAGGGGGGCTGGCGAGAATTGCTTGCCGGGGCTGGTGTCAAATCGGCTTCGGTATCTGGTTCCGGTATCTTTAAAGACGCAGGCACGGACGAGCGTGCACGCCAGATTTTCTTTGATGGGGAAACGCCCAATTTTCAGGTGATTGTGCCTGATTTTGGTGTGATCGAAGGGGCGTTCCAGATTACGTCTATCGAATACTCCGGCAGCCATAACGGTGAAGCAAACTATGAGCTTGCGCTGGCGTCAGCTGGTATCCTGAGCTTCACGGCAATCTGATGGAAAACCCATGGGCCGGAGAAGTTGCGCTGACACTGAATGGCGAAGCGCGTATCTGCAAATTGTCACTCGGTGCTTTGGCAGAGTTGGAGGCAGCGCTGAAAACTGAAACGCTGATTGAGCTTGTTGAACGGTTTGAAGCGCAGAGATTCAGTACGCGCGACGTGTTGGCGGTTGTTGTTGCGGGACTTCGCGGTGGAGGATGGAAAGGATCAGCGGCTGATCTGCTGGAGGCCGACATTTCCGGTGGGCCACTTGAAGCGGCACGCGTAGCCGCGCAATTGCTCGTGCGGGCATTTGCTTTGCCGGATGTGACGCAAAACTGATGCGGTTTGATTGGCCCGCATTGATGCAGGCGGGAATGCGCGGGGCTGGGCTACGCCCTGATCAGTTCTGGCGGCTGACACCGGCAGAGCTCATCTTGCTTTTGGGTCGCGACGCAAGGACCGCGCCCTTAAGTCGTGCTCGATTGGACGAACTGGCCCGCGCCTTTCCCGATAAAGACGGAGAAAAAACGAATGAGCGATTATGACGGCATTGGTATGCAAGCGCTGGAGCAGAGTGCAGAGGAACTTGAGAACACACTCGGTAGTGCATCAGCAGTCACCACGGAATTTAACAATAATGTTGCACAGATGAACGGAACGTTAGCCGAAGCTTCCCGCGATGTCAGGACGCTTTCAGGCAGTATCAGGAGTGGTCTGAAAAGTGCAATCGACGGTTTGGTTTTTGATGGCGATAAATTGTCTGATGCCCTTAGAACCATTGCCAAGTCTATGGTCGACTCTGCCTATTCCATTGCATTGGGCCCGGTGACAGAGGGGGCTGGGGATTTACTCGCGAATGGACTGAGTAAGATATTCCCGAGTTTTTTTCAGTTTGCAAACGGTGGCAGTTTCGCTCAGGGGCGTGTGACACCCTTTGCAAGTGGCGGCGTCGTGGGCGGCCCAACAATGTTTCCCATGCGTGGCGGTTTTGGTTTAATGGGCGAAGCCGGGCCAGAGGTCATCATGCCTCTCACACGTGGTTCTGATGGTCAGCTCGGGGTGCGCGCGGAAGGGTCAGGGCGCGCGGTGAATGTTGTGATGAATATTTCAACGCCTGATGTCGAAGGCTTTCACCGTAGTAACAGCCAGATCGCAGCACAGATGGGTCGGGTTCTTAGCCGGGGTCAGCGCAACCGTTAAAGGCAGCCGCACCTTCTGGCGGTGGCGGAAACTAGCCACCTGAGCCTGAACAACCTCAAAAGGAAATACGATGGGATTTCACGATGTGAGATTTCCCGCCAGCTTGAGCTTTGGCTCTGTCGGCGGGCCGGAACGGCGTACCGAAATTGTAACGCTGGCGAATGGGTTTGAAGAACGCAATACACCGTGGGCGCATTCGCGGCGTCGCTATGACGCGGGCTTGGGAATGCGGTCTCTGGACGACGTTGAAACACTGATCGCGTTCTTTGAGGCAAGACGTGGGCAGCTCTATGGGTTTCGTTGGAAAGACTGGTCAGATTTCAAGTCCTGCCCATCCTCTAAAGAAATAACCTTTGAAGATCAGATTGTTGGCACGGGTGACGGGCTGACTTCATCTTTTCAGATCACGAAAACTTACCAGTCGGGCGAGGCGGCTTATGCCCGCCCGATAAAAAAGCCGGTTTTGGGAACAGTGAAAGTCGGCGTGCAGGGTGACCCGCTGCAAGAGGCGATTGATTATTCGATCGATAGCACCACGGGCATTATTCATTTCAATCACCCTCCTGATATTGGCGTGCAGATTACGGCTGGGTACGAATTTGATGTACCCGTGCGGTTCGACACGGATCGCATCCAGACGTCGGTAGCCAGCTTTCAGGCGGGCGACGTGCCGAATGTTCCGGTGATAGAGGTTCGGGTCTGATGGCAGTTTCAAAAGAGCTTCAGGCGCATCTAGACACCGGTCATACGAACCTCTGTCGCTGTTGGGCTGTGCTGCGCAACGATGGACGCGAATTTGGTTTTACAGATCACGATCTGGACCTTTGGTTTGACGGGGTTGTCTTCAAAGCAAATTCTGGCCTGACATCTATGGCGTTGCAGCAAACGACAGGGCTGGCTGTAGATAACAGTGAGGCATTGGGCGTATTGAGTGACACTGCAGTTACTGAGGCAGATATTCAGGCAGGCCGTTTTAATGGTGCGAATGTACGGTCTTGGTTGGTAAATTGGACTGACACGTCGCAAAGGTTGATGCTGTTCAATGGCTCTATTGGCGAGATTTCGTACAGTTCCGGCAGTTTTAACGCGGAATTGCGTGGTCTCACCGAAGCGCTGAACCAGCCTCAAGGGCGGATCTATCAAAAACCTTGTTCTGCGGTGCTTGGGGATTCACGTTGTAAATTCAGTTTCGATGTCCCGGGATATCAGGCTGAATTACAGGTGGAAACTGTTGAAGATCAGCGGATTTTTACATTTGCCAAGATGAATGGATTTGAACACCAGTGGTTTGAAAGAGGGCGCCTAAGCGTATTGTCAGGCGACGCAACGGGGCTCGTCGGGCTGATCAAAAATGACCGTCTTACCGGAGAAAGTCGAAGCGTTGAGCTGTGGGATGCGCTTCGTGCACCGATTGCTGAAGGTGATCTGATCCGTCTTGAGGCTGGATGTGACAAGCGTGCTAAAACTTGCAGGTTAAAATTCAATAACTTTCTGAATTTTCGCGGTTTTCCTGACATTCCAGGTGACGATTGGCTGGCCAGCTACCCACAACGAGCCGGTTTGAACACAGGTGAAAGTCTGACCCGATGAGCACGTTTGAAAATTACATTGTTGCACAGGCGCGCGATTGGATCGGAACGCCCTATTTGCACCAGATGGCAACCAAAAATGCAGGAACAGATTGTCTTGGACTTTTACGCGGAATCTGGCGCAGCCTTTATGGCGAAGAACCGGAAAGTGTTCCCTTCTACACGCCTGACTGGTCTGAACCTCAAGGCGAAGAACAGCTCTGGCAGGCAGCAAGACGGCATTTGCACGAAAAACCAAGAAATATGGCCACGCCGGGCGATGTCCTGCTGTTTCGAATGCGAAATCAATCTGTGGCAAAGCACTTGGGACTACAGGGGCGTGTCGGTGACGCGCCAAGTTTTATTCATGCCTACACCGGGCACGGTGTTGTCGAGAGCCCGTTGAGCAAGCCGTGGCTTCGCCGAATTGCAGCACGTTTCGAATTTCCCAGGGAGGGTAATAAATGGCAACCATCGTTTTAGGATCAGTTGGCGCTGCAATCGGATCTGGAATTGGCGGCGAAGTACTAGGAATGTCGACAGCAGTGATCGGCAGGGCGGTTGGTGCAAGTTTAGGGCGTGCGCTGGATCAGACGCTTCTTGGTGCCGGTTCAGCGGCGGTTGAAACGGGCAGGATCGAGCGGTTCCGGCTTACAGGCGCCAGTGAAGGGGTACCGGTTGCGCAATTAAATGGCCGAATGCGTGTTGCTGGCCAAGTGATTTGGGCAACCCGATTTCTTGAGTCATCCACGACAGCGGGTGGAGGTAAGGGCGGCCCCCCGAAACCAAAGACGACGACGTTTTCTTACTCCGTGAGCCTTGCGATTGCGTTATGCGAGGGGGAAATTTCACGAGTGGGCCGGATATGGGCAGATGGTATCGAACTTCTACGTGATGACCTTAACTTACGTGTTTACTCGGGCAGCGAAGACCAGATGCCCGACCCAAAGATTGAAGCCGTCGAAGGCGCTGGTAACGCACCGGCGTACCGTGGAATCGCCTATGTCGTGATGGAAGACCTAGCCTTGGAGCAGTTTGGCAACCGGCTGCCGATGTTTACCTTCGAGGTGTTACGCCCCTCGCAGGACTGGACCGAGGACACTGATCTAGAGATGCGAAACAGCGTGCGCGGTGTGGCAATGGTGCCGGGAACAGGTGAATACGCGTTAGCGACAACACCCGTACATTTTACGCTAGGGATGGGTAAAAATCGGTCCGTTAACGTGAATTCACCAACGGGAAAAACAGATTTTCTATCATCGGTAGAGGCGCTGGAAGAGGAATTGCCGAATTGCGTTTCAGTTTCTTTGGTTGTGTCCTGGTTTGGTGACGATTTGCGCTGCGGCACCTGCAGTATACAGCCCAAAGTAGAGCAAAAAGTACAAGATAGTACGGGAATGCCTTGGCGGGTGTCTTCGGTAATGCGCGCGACAGCGAAGGCCCTTCCAACACGCAATGAAAGGCCTGTTTATGGTGGCACCCCGACAGACAAATCGGATGTTGAAGCCATTAAACACCTTAACTCTATCGATCAAAAGGTTGTTTTTTATCCGTTTACTCTTATGGAGCAGTTGGAAGAAAACGGATTGTCAGATCCTTGGAGTGGCGATGCTGATCAACCTGTTTTGCCCTGGCGTGGAAGGTTGACGCTGTCTGTTGCGCCGGGACGGGTGGGGTCTCCGGATGGAACGACAGCCGCTGAAGATGAGGTTTCCGCCTTTTTCGGAACCGTAACTCCCCAGGACTTTGTCGTGAATGAATCAGTTGTACATTATACTGGTCTCAAAGAATGGAGCTATCGTCGGTTTGTCCTTCACTATGCGCATCTCTGCGCGGTGTCAGGCGGTGTCGATGCCTTTTGCATCGGCTCGGAGTTGCGCGGTCTTACACAGATTCGAGGGGTCTCTAACAGCTTTCCTGTGGTTCAGGCCCTTCGGCAACTTGTATCAGATGTGCGTTCAATTCTGGGGCCGGAAACGAAGATCGGTTATGCCGCAGATTGGTCTGAATATTTTGGCTATCATCCACAGGATGGTTCGGGTGATGTATTTTTCCATCTCGACCCACTTTGGGCGGACCCCAACATAGATTTTATCGGGATAGACAACTACATGCCCTTGTCCGACTGGCGTGACGGTTCAGAGCACCTGGATGCGAAATGGGGTGCTGTCTACAATCTGGAGTATCTTGAGGAGAATGTTGCCGGGGGTGAGGGGTTTGATTGGTTTTACCATTCACCAGAAGCGCGCGATGCACAGATCCGAACAGAGATCACAGACGGTGCCTACGGCGAGCCTTGGGTCTTTCGCTACAAAGATCTGAAAAGTTGGTGGTCTAACGAACATTATGAACGCTTTGGTGGTGTTCGTGCTGCAACCCCGACGAACTGGACACCCGGGTCAAAGCCCATCTGGTTTACTGAGTTTGGATGTGCTGCAGTTGATAAAGGGTCCAACCAGCCCAACAAATTTGTCGATCCGAAATCGTCTGAATCAGGCTTGCCGTATTTCTCAGATGGAAGGCGAGACGAGCTTATCCAGATGCAATACCTGAGTGCGATGTATCGGTTTTGGAGGAAATCAGAAAATAACCCGGTATCTGATGAGTTTGGTGTGCAGATGTTGGACCTTTCGCGCGCGCATGTCTGGGCGTGGGATGCGCGGCCATATCCTTACTTTCCGAACAATCTGGATTTATGGGGCGACGGCGAAAACTATGCCCGCGGTCACTGGATAAACGGGCGTACCGCTGCGCGTTCACTAGCGTCGGTCGTTTCCGAAATCTGCATTCGCTCGGGAGTTAAGACTTTTGATGTTTCAGAACTATTTGGTTACGTGCGTGGATATGAGGCAGATGGCGCGGGGAACGCGCGCTCTGCCTTGCAACCCTTGATGTTGGCCTATGGGTTTGACGCGGTAGAGCGCGAGGGGACTTTGTTTTTTAGATCACGTGACGGTCATGCAGAAACACTGCTTGATCCAGACTTGCTGGCGGTGACAGACGAACAAAACCAGCGAGTTCAAGTGTCGCGCGCGCCATCAGCCGAAGTTGCCGGACGTGTACGACTTAACTTTGTGGAGGCAGATGGCGATTACGCTGTTCGTGCAACCGAGGCTATATTTCCCGACGAAACCACATATGGCGTTTCTCAATCGGAGTTACCGATTGCTCTGACGCAAGCTGAGGGACGCGCAATTGCGCAACGTTGGCTTGCGGAGTCCCGGGTCGCGAGAGATGGGATTCGCTTTGCGCTCCCACCTTCTGCGCTTTCAATCGGGGCAGGCGATGTTGTGCAGCTCCCGGGGGAGGCAGATGGTGCCAAATTTCGGATAGATCACATTGAACAATCGGGGGTCCAGATTGTTGAAGCCGTACGGGTCGACCCAGGAGTTTATCAGTCAGGTGATTCAATAGACGAAAGCCCTGTTGTGCGGCCGTTTACACCAGCTGTTCCTGCGTATCCTGTGTTTATGGATTTACCATTGGCGGCAGATAGCGAAACGCCACATGCGCCCTATCTTGCTGTAACCGCCACGCCGTGGCCCGGTTCGGTCGGAGTTTACAGTTCAACGAGCGATAGCGGTTACACCCTGAACAGCCTGATCCTTGGTTCTGCAACGATTGGTGAAACTCTGACATCGCTGGATTGGGCAAGGTCAGGTTTGAAAGATCAGGGTGGCCCGTTGCGAGTCAGGCTAAGTAGTGGGGCTCTGTCCTCGGCCAACTGGCTCGATATTCTGAACGGGGCAAATTTCGCGGCAATTGGTGACGGGTCTTCTGACAACTGGGAAATGTTCCAGTTTGAAAAAGCTGAACTTATTGAAGCAGATACCTATGATCTTTCGGGTCGTTTGCGCGGGCAATTCGGGACGGATGCCCTGCTTCCGACCGCATGGCCTGTCGGCAGCATATTTGTCTTGCTTGACGGTGTTCCAAAGCAAGTTGAGCTTGCTTCTTCCACGCGGGACCTTGCGCGGCACTATCGTATTGGCCCCGCTAGCCGAGGCTATGATGATCCGTCCTATGTTCATCTGGTTCATGCTTTTAGGGGGGTAGGGCTTCGTCCCTATAGCCCGGTGCATCTTCGTGCGGAGTATGACCCTTCTGGCGCGCTGCAGGTTCAATGGGTTCGACGCACCCGGTTTGATGGGGATAATTGGTCTTCGCTTGATGTCCCGGTTGGAGAGGGGGCTGAAAGCTATCTTATTCGGGTTCGAGCAGGTGGAAACGTCGTGCGTGAGACTCAGGTTGTTTTTCCTAACTGGAATTACGCTCAGTCTCTCCGGCTATCAGACGGGATAAGCGGCGCATTTGAAATTCACGTAGCTCAATTGTCGGACCGATTTGGGCCCGGGCCTTTTGCTGTCATCTCACTTCAAGCTTGATCTTGGAGGATTTGTTTTAAAGTCTTTGTGTGCAATTTTTGGGAACCGAAGAATGCGACCTGTTTTATTTGGCGATGTAACGGCTATTGCCCGTACATTGCTGAAACTGAAAGATAAAGATCGGCCGACTGCTGTCCATCAGGCATTGACGCAAGCTTCTGCCGCTGATGCATATCGTATAAGAACCGGCAAGCTGCACCAGCGCTGGGGCAATGGAAGCTTAAGCGGCGCGGTTGAACGATACCCCAAAGCAATCGAGCCGTTTTTGGATGACATCGACTATTGTAGTTGCATGGCCTTGGTTTTTACTTCGCTTGTGAATTGGCGGCAGGAAAAAGCAGCCTTTAACGAGAGGCACAACTGATACATGTCGCATGTGTTGGATCAAGTTCGAGCCGCTTTTGGGCTATTTCCTCGCCGCAGGATAAGCAAAAGCCGTATTCATCGGCATCCATTCGGGCCAAGGCTGTCAGAATCCTTGATTTCATTTGACTGCGGCGTACTTGCGTGGCTTTGGACATTGCCTGCTGTTGCAAAGCATCCATCCGGCTTAGCCGGCCAACAGACTGCTGGTCTAATTCGACCGTTTTCTGCCCGGATTTTCCCAGTTCGTCTTCTTGCTCTAATTCTGCAAGAGAATGTGTTAACATCGCCCGGAACTGTTCTTGCAAGGACTCATTCATTTTGTGAATTCCTGATATTAGGTCTTTGCGCTTGGGTATTTTAACCTATCTGTGTATGACGGCTACGCAAAAGAGGAAAGTCTGATGGCTGAAACACGAAAAAAACTGGCGCAAGTAGACCCTGTCTGGGAACGGATTTGTCGCGAGGCTGAAGAGGCCATTCGGGACGAACCTTTGCTTGGTGGCGTGATACATGCAGGTATCTTGCATCATGCGACGATCGAAAGAGCGCTTTCTTACAGGATGTCCCAAAAGCTTACCTCAAACGAAATGTCTGAGCAGATATTACGTGAAATTGCGGACGAAGCCTTTGGTGATGACCCAGAACTGTCGCAAGCTGCGCGCGCAGACCTAATGGCAGTTCTTGACCGTGACCCAGCATGTCATCGTCTGTTGCAACCCATGATGTTCTTCAAGGGATTTCAGGCTGTTCAGGCGTATCGCGTTGGTCACTGGCTGTGGCAGCAGGGGCGTCGGGATATGGCCTATTTCATTCAGATGCGGATTTCAGAAGCGTTTGGCGTTGATATACATCCCGGTGCGAAGATTGGGCGCGGCATTATGATTGACCACGCGCATTCGATTGTAATCGGTGAAACAGCAGTTGTTGGTGACAATGTTTCGATGCTCCACTCCGTCACGCTTGGCGGGACCGGGAAAGAAGATGAAGATCGGCACCCCAAGATAGCCAACGGTGTGTTGATTGGTGCCGGGGCGAAAGTGCTGGGTAACATCAAGGTCGGTCGCTGTTCGCGGATCGCGGCGGGTTCTGTTGTTCTGCAGGAAGTTCCGCCATGCAAAACCGTTGCCGGTGTTCCTGCGAAAATCGTTGGCGAAGCGGGTTGTGCACAACCAGCCGTGACAATGGATCAGTTGCTGAACGAAAGCGCTGGATAAGAAAAAGGCGCGATTAGCATCGCGCCTTACTCTTTCTCTATTTGATTTTTTCTAGGCGAGCATTGCAATCGGGTTCTCGAGGTTTTCGAGAATTGCATTCAGTAATTTTGCGCCAAGAGCGCCATCAATCACCCTATGATCGACCGAAAGTGTTACAGACATCACTGTCGCGACCGCCAGTTCGCCGTCTTTTCCAACCACTGGCTTTTTGACCCCGGCACCGACCGCTAGGATTGCCCCGTGGGGGGGATTAATCACCGCATCGAAATTGTCGATGCCAAACATCCCCAGATTGGAAATAGCAAAACTGCCACCCTGATACTCATGTGGCGCAAGCTTGCGTTCACGGGCTCTGACTGCAAGATCTTTCATTTGTGCCGAAAGTGCTGAAAGAGATTTCATTTCAGCGTCCCTTAGGACAGGGGTGAACAGCCCACCTTCGATAGCGACCGCAACTGCAACGTCGGAAGGTTTAAGTTGCAGAACTCTGTCGCCCGCCCACACTGCGTTGGCAGCAGGCACTTGCTGTAGGGCCAAGGCGCAGGCCTTGATTATGAAATCGTTCACGGAAAGTTTTATATTCCGATCCGCCAACTGCGCGTTCAGGTCTGCGCGGAATTTTAGCAGGGCATCGAGTTTGATGTCTCTGCGAAGATAGAAATGCGGTATTGTTTGCTTTGCCTCTGAAAGTCGCGCGGCGATTGTTTTGCGCATTCCGTCGAGAGGCAGCTCTTCGTATTCGCGGTCTGCGTACATTTTCAGAACCGTTTCCGTTGCCATGCCTGTAGGTGCGTAAGAACGAGCGGCAGCGGCTGCTGCAGGAGCGGTTGAAGAAGCCGCAGAAGCGGTGGTTGTTTTCGGAGACGCTTCGGCGGATTCCACATCAGATTTTACGATGCGGCCATGCGGCCCTGAACCAGAGATCTGACTTAAATCCAAACCTTTGCCTGCAGCGATACGACGCGCAAGCGGAGAAGCAAAAATGCGTTCACCCGTAGCGGCAAGCGGCGCTGCCGGAGCAGGCGCAGACGGAGCAGAACTCGCTGGTTCTGCTGTTGTGGCTGCAGGTTCCTGAGATGGAGCTGAAGCAGCAGGTGCGGCTGTTGCACCAATGCCATCTGCAGATTCACCGTCCTCCAGCAAAACAGCGATTGGTGTATTGACCGCTACATTTGCAGAGCCTTCTGCAACCAGAATTTTTCCGATGATTCCTTCATCTACGGCTTCGAATTCCATCGTCGCTTTGTCAGTTTCAATTTCAGCAAGCAGGTCACCGGAAGAGACTTCGTCTCCTTCCTTTACCAGCCATTTCGCCAATGTGCCTTCTTCCATTGTTGGGGAAAGCGCGGGCATCAGAATTTCTGTTGGCATCACGTTTCTCCTCAGCGGTAGGTTACAGATTTGACTGCGCCGATAACGTCGGCGGTTGTCAAAAGTGCGTGTTTTTCAAGGTTGGCCGCGTAGGGCATCGGGACATCTTTGCCTGTGCAGTTGATGACAGGCGCATCAAGATAGTCAAAGGCCTGCTGCATAAGTACTGAGGAAATATGCCCACCGATGGAGCAGACAGGAAAGCCCTCTTCAACCGTGACACAGCGGTTTGTTTTCATCACGGACCGAACAACAGTGTCGGTGTCCATTGGACGAAGGGTGCGCAGGTCGACAACTTCTGCGCTGATCCCGTCTTCTGCAAGCTTGTCAGCGGCCTCCAACGCATATTGCATTCCAATGCCAAAGCTTACGATTGTGACATCGCTACCTTCGCGCCAGATCTTTGCTTTGCCGAAAGGAATTGTGAAATCTTCCATAACGGGGACATCAAAGCTTCGCCCGTAAAGAATTTCATTTTCCAGGAAAACGACCGGGTTAGGGTCGCGGATCGCAGATTTTAAAAGTCCCTTTGCGTCGGCTGCCGAATAGGGCATCACGACTTTAAGACCAGGAACTTGTGCATACCAAGATGCATAGTCATGGCTGTGCTGCGCGCCAACGCGAGCTGCGGCACCATTCGTACCCCGAAACACGATTGGCGCGCCCATTTGCCCCCCGGACATATAGAGTGTTTTCGCTGCCGAATTGATGATGTGATCAATGGCTTGCATAGCAAAGTTGAAGGTCATGAATTCGACAATCGGTCTGAGCCCCGCAAAAGAAGAACCTGTCGCGATACCAGCAAATCCATGCTCGGTAATCGGAGTGTCAATAACGCGTCGGGTACCGAATTCTTCGAGCATACCTTGACTGACCTTATAGGCGCCTTGATATTCAGCTACTTCTTCACCCATGAGATAGACGGTATCATCTCGGCGCATTTCTTCGGCCATGGCGTCGCGAAGCGCTTCGCGGACTGTGGTTGATTTCATTTCAGTGCCTGCGGGAATTTCGTCTTCAGCAGGCGGAGCGTCGACAATTGGGACCGGGGCTTTGGCCTGCGCAGGCGCAGGGGCCGAGGCTACCGCCTCTGCCGGCGCCGGGGTAGACGCAGGGGCGCTATCAGGAACGGCGCTTGCATCTTCACCTTCTTCCAGAAGCACGGCGATTGGGGTGTTTACCTTTACGCCATCCGTTCCTTCGGCGATCAGGATTTTGCCCATTGTACCTTCGTCAACGGCTTCAAACTCCATCGTCGCTTTGTCGGTTTCAATTTCGGCCATGATCATGCCGGAGGTGATTTCATCGCCTTCCTTGACCAACCATTTAGCCAAGGTGCCCTCCTCCATGGTGGGGGACAGTGCGGGCATAAGAATTTCTGTTGCCATAATACGTGTCTCCTCAGGCTTCAGCGTAGATGTCAGTCCAAAGTTCCTCGAGCGCGGGCTCGGGGCTTTCCTTGGCAAATTCAGCGGCTTCATTCACGATAACTTTGATGTCCTTATCAATTGCTTTCAGGTCCTCTTCAGTTGCATGTTTGCCTTGCAGCAAAAGCTCTCTTACATGCTCAATCGCGTCCCGTTCGTCGCGCACCTTCTGAACTTCGTCGCGCGTTCTGTATTTCGCGGGATCAGACATAGAGTGGCCGCGGTAGCGGTAGGTTTTCATCTCCAGAATGTAAGGCCCCTTGCCAGCCCGGCAGTGAGCGATCGCTTTTTCGCCAGCCTCTTTCACCGCCAGAACATCCATTCCGTCGACAGATTCTCCTGGAATGCCGAAAGCAGCGCCGCGCGTCCAAAGTTCAGGAGACGACGATGCGCGCTGCAATGATGTGCCCATCGCATATTGGTTGTTCTCGATTACAAAGATTACGGGGAGCTTCCAGAGGGACGCCATATTGAACGTTTCGTAGATCTGGCCCTGATTGGCCGCGCCATCACCGAAATAGGCAAATGAAACACGATCGTTGCCGAGGTATTTGTCTGCGAAGGCAAGACCCGCACCAAGCGGAACCTGAGCGCCAACGATGCCGTGACCACCATAAAAGTGTTTCTCTTTCGAGAACATGTGCATCGAGCCGCCTTTGCCGCCGCTGTAGCCGCCTGAACGGCCTGTCAGCTCTGCCATTACGCCTTTCGGATCCATCCCACACGCGAGCATATGGCCATGATCGCGATAGGAAGTGATGCGCTTGTCACCCTCATCTGCAGCCGCTTCCAGCCCAACAACAATTGCCTCTTGCCCGATGTACAGATGGCAAAAACCACCGATAAGCCCCATGCCGTAAAGCTGGCCCGCCTTTTCTTCGAATCGTCTTATCAAAAGCATTTCGCGGTAAAAGGCGAGCAGTTCATCCTTCGAAACATTTGGTTTCTTTGATGTTTTTCTTACAGCCATAGGTGAATCTCCCGGCATTGACTTAAATAGTTTAGCATTAAACTATTCTATAACGCATTCCGCCACTCTGGGCGAGCAAGAAAATGTCGCATCGGATTTCTGAGAGCTTTGGGTGCTACTGTATGACGATTTCGTCAGTGCGCACCATACCTAGAACTTCGCGCACCTGCTGATCAAGAAGGTCGAGGTCAAGATAGCTATCTGAAAGACGGCGCGTTTTGTTTTCCATGCGCGTTACGCTGTCTGTATACGCGGCAAGTTCCTGACGCAGCACTTTGGTTTCAGCTTCAATTCTGACGCGTTGAAAAAGCCCGTAGTCACCCTGCACAGCAGCGAAAGTGAAATAAGCGCCAAGCAAAAAGCACACTGCAAAGTAAGCAATGGCACCAAGCGTTGGGCGTTTCAGGACTGCGGTCATTCTATCTGCCTCGTCCCACCTCTTTATGGGTGGGTTTGAGCACAATGCCACAAGTGATTCGCTTTGTGAATCCCCAAACGAGCCCAGACATTGAAAAAGGCGGCTCAATTGAACCGCCTTTCGTAAGGAGTGCGTGATTTGTTACCCTGCGATCGATGCCTCGTAGATCGAATTTATCGTTGCAGCGATGGTTGCATTGAAGTCTTCATCGCTCTGATTTGCTGACAGACCCTCGGTCAACGCGCGAGAGAAACTGGCGATCACACCAGCATTTTGCGAAAGGCGGTCGTTTGCCTCGTCACGCGAATACCCGCCAGACAGCGCAACAATCCGCAGAATGCGTGGATGATCGACAAGCGATTTATACTGGTTTGCGGTTTCCGGAAGAGTCAGTTTAAGCATGACTTCCTGGCCATCGGGCAGGGCGTCCAATTGCGCCGTGAGTTCGGCAAGCAGCATCTCCTCGGCTTCGGCTTTGTCCGTGATTGTGATGTTAACTTCGGGTTCAATTATCGGGATCAGCCCATGCTTCAGGATTTGTTTGCCGATATTGAACTGCTGGGCGACAATCGCTTTTATCCCCTCGCGGTTAGCAGCATTGATGACTGAACGCATTTTTGTGCCAAAGATTCCGGCATCCACTGCACGTTTCAGCAAGGCATCAAGCTCGGGCATCGGTTTCATCAACTGAACGCCGTTTTCTTCTTCGTTTAGCCCTTTGTCGACCTTCAGAAAGGGTACGACGTAGCGGTCTTCCCACATGTATGTGGCGGTCGGTTTGCCGTCAATTTCGCGATCCATCGTCATTTCAAAAAGGATCGCTCCGACAATCTTGTCTCCGGTGAAGGCTGGGGCTTTAGCGATCCGCTTGCGCATCGCGTGCATCAGGTCAAACATCTCGGCATCGCTGGAATAGGCATCTTCATTGATCCCATAAAGACGCAGCGCCTTGGGAGTAGAGCCACCGCTCTGGTCCAGCGCGGCGACGAAGCCTTTGCCTTTGCGAATTTGATTCAGTTGTTCCTGATTTGGCATGTGCAACCTCGCCTAAAAAAATACTCTGTTGGGGAACGTCCCCGTCCCCCGCTTCTAAGCGAGCGGAGCGTGGGTTTCAATTATGCTCGCGCTAACAGTCGTTTCAGGCGTCAAGTGCCGCAACACCTGGAAGGGTTTTTCCCTCCATCCATTCAAGAAAAGCGCCACCCGCAGTCGAGATGTAGGAAAAGCCTTTTGCAGCGTCAGATTTGTTCAGCGCGGCAACAGTATCACCACCCCCTGCGACTGAAATTAGAGAACCGGCTCTGGTAAGCTCGGCCGCTTTCGCAGCGGCCGCATTGGTTGCTGTGTCGAACGGCGCAATTTCAAAGGCACCAAGTGGGCCATTCCAGATCAGCGTACTGCAATGCTCGAATACGTTGATGATTGCCTTGGTCGATTCCGGACCGGCATCGAGGATCATCCCGACGTCTGGGCAGTCTTCGACGGCTAGAATCGCATGCGGTGCATTCTCTTTAAATTCCTGCGCGACTACGATGTCCTTCGGCAGGACAACCTCGCAACCACTGTTTTTAGCCTTGGTCATAATCTCCCGAGCTGTCTCTGCAAGGTCGCGCTCGCAAAGAGATGTTCCAACATTTAGTCCTTTTGCGGCGAGAAAAGTATTTGCCATACCGCCGCCAATAATCAGGAATTCTACTTTTTCTACAAGATTGCCCAGAAGATCGAGTTTTGACGAAACCTTAGCGCCACCAACAACGGCAACGACGGGGCGGGAGGGTTTGCTGAGAGCCGCTTCCAGTGCCTCAAGTTCTGCCTGCATCAGCCGTCCTGCGCATGAGGGCAGCAATTGTGCAATTCCTTCGGTCGAGCCATGTGCGCGGTGCGCTGCCGAAAATGCATCGTTGCAATAGATGTCGCCCAGTGCAGCCAGTGATGCCGCAAAGGCGCGGTCATTTTTCGTTTCCGCTTCGTGGAACCGCGTGTTTTCAAGAAGTAAAACTTCACCCGCACGCAGTGCCGCAACAGCCTTTTTAGCTGGCAGTCCGATGCAATCTTCTGCAAAACTCACGGGAACACCCATTGCTTGTGTCAATGCAGGGACAACATGTTTTAAGGACATCTCTGGCACGACTACGCCCTTGGGACGGCCGAAATGCGCAAGCAAAACAGGTTTGCCGCCACGCTTAATAATCTCCTGAACCGTCGGTACGATCCGGTCGATTCTTGTGCTGTCGGTCACGACCCCGTTTTCCATCGGGACATTGATATCAACGCGTGTCAGGACGGTTTTCCCCGTCAGGTCCATGTCATCAAGTGTTTTCCAGGTCATGTCGTGTCCTTCGGCAGAAATTTGCTCCTTAACACCCGATCAGACCGCGCAGGTCAACAGCGCAGCAGCGGTTTCTGCTTTTCCTTGGGGGTGTTGCCCTTTAGGGTCTGCGCCAACCAAGGAAACAAGGAGCGCCCAATGGCCGAGATTAAAGACCCAGAAAACACGATCCTGATGGAACTTAAAGATGGCACCGTAACTATCGAACTGCTGTCAGATGTTGCGCCAAAGCACGCCGAGCGGATGAAAGAACTGGCCCGCTCAGGCGCTTATGACAATGTTGCCTTTCACCGGGTGATCGATGGGTTCATGGCGCAAACGGGTGATGTGAAAAATGGAAATATGGAGAAAGATTTCAATATCCGTTCCGCGGGAACCGGGGGGTCCGATCTTCCAAACCTGCCCGCAGAATTTTCAAAATTGCCACATGACCGGGGCACGCTGGGTGCCGCACGGTCTGCCAGCCCGGATTCAGCAAATTCACAATTCTTCATCAACTTTAGCGACAACCATTTCCTGAATGGCCAGTACACTGTTTACGGTCGTGTTCTCAGCGGAATGGAACATGTTGACGCGATTCAGAAAGGTGAGCCGCCAATGAATCCCGACCGCATGGTCAGCGTGAAGGTTGCCGCCGATGCGTGACAGCAGTCTGATCACAGGCGCTCTTGCAATTATGGGGGCGGCCGGTCTGGCCGCCTACCTCTTTCTAGGGCAGAGCAACGCGCAATCTGCATCTGTTTCATTTGAGGATACAGAAGGCCCAAATCTCGTGATTGAAGTTTCGGGAACCACCAATGGCAGTATTACCATTGACCTATTACCAAATGTCGCCCCGTTGCACGTTGAACAGATCACGGCTCTGGCGGAAGAAGGCGCATATGATGGTGTTATTTTCCACAGGGTTATTGAAGGTTTCATGGCGCAGACGGGTGATGTCGAATTTGGCAAAATAGGTGGCGATACTGTTCGTGCGGGTATGGGAGGGTCTTCCCGGCCAAACATTCCTGCCGAATTCTCGGACGTGCCATTTCAGCGCGGCGTTGTCGGGATGGCACGTTCTGCCAGCCCGGATTCTGCGAACAGCCAGTTTTTCATCATGTTTGAACCGGCAACACATCTGAACGGCCAATATACAGTTGTTGGCCGTGTTATCGAAGGCATGGATGTGGTCGATGCGATTAAAAAGGGTTCATCCCAACACAACGGCGCTGTTCTTGATCCGGACCAGATGGCGCATGTAACAGTTGTTAAGTAGCGAAACATCAAACTCGCGTGAGCGGGGCTAGCCGTATAGCCCCCTCTCTGTCACCCTTGAAAGCTAAAAGGGGAGACCTTCATGCGTTTGATCCAGCTTTTTGCCGCTATCGTGTTGTGCGTGTTTGCAACAATAGCAAATGCGAGCCCTGAATTCTGGCGAAATGAATGGCCGAACACCGACTTTGAACGAACAACGGTCGAAAGCTGGCGCGAGATCATGTCAGGCGGGCCATCCAAGGACGGTATTCCGGCGCTTTCTGACCCGAAATTTATTGCGGCTTCATCCGAAACCCGGATCGGGGACCGTGAACCGGTCATCAGTTTTGAGATCAGCGGCCAAACCGCGCGCGCTTATCCGATCCGGTATCTGACTTGGCATGAGATCGTGAATGATGTGATCGGCGACGTGCCTGTTGCCGTTACATTTTGCCCGCTGTGCAATTCCGGAATGGTTTTTGACCGTCGGGTGAATGGCGCGCTGCGCACATTTGGTGTCTCGGGCAAGCTTCGAAATTCCGACATGGTCATGTTTGACCGCGAAACTGAAAGTTGGTGGCAACAGGCCGTTGGAACAGGAATTGTTGGCCATCACACGGGTGACACACTGACTCAGCTTCCGTCCTGGATGGAAAGCTGGGCCGAGTTCAAAGAACGCCATCCGGATGGTTTGGTCATGGATGAACCCGACTGGCGCAGGCCCTACGGTCAGAACCCCTATGTCAGTTACGATAGCTCCTCCCGCCCGTTTCTTTATTCAGGCGAAGTGCCCCCTCATGATGTGCCACCTTTAGCGCGCGTTGTGCGTGTTGGCGAACGTGCCTGGACTGTTCAAAGATTGCGCGATGAAGCAGAAGTCAGGGAAGCGGGGTTGGTGATCAGCTGGGCCTCAGGGCAGGCTTCGGCGCTTGATAGCCGCGAAATTAATGCTGGCCGTGACGTCGGAACAATCCGTGTTCGCGATGCGTCGGGCCGTGATGTGCCACATGATGTGATGTTCGCCTTTGCGTTTCACGCCTTCTTCCCAGACGGAAACTGGATGCTTCCTAACTGACCTTTTCAGCAGTGGTCCTCTTTTTTTCGGCTCGCCGATAGGTCGGATTACATACTTTGGCCTCACGAAAGTTTGACTTGCGCCCGAATTCAACCCTAATCTGTTGAATAATGGGGTGAGCAAAAAAGGGATAGATAAATGAGATTTGGATTAATAGCACTTATGGTTTGGGTATGGGCTGGCGTTGCAAATGCCTGTCCTGATTTTCAACTTTGGGGAAACGAAAGATACGATCTTACGGCGCAACAGCTTTATAGCCCACAGGGTTTCCGGGTTGTTGCCGGCGGCAACAACAATCTGGCAGCCTGTCGTATTAAGGCGCGCAATTTCAGAGGGGCAATGCCCGGATATGTCACAACTGCACCTGATTTTTCGATGACAGTGCGCGGACGAAGCGGTTTTCAGTTGGAATTCCGCGTGGTCAGTAATTGTGACGCAACGCTTTTGATTAATACTGCCTCGGGCAACTGGTATTTCGACGATGATGATAACGGAAATGCTGACCCCAAGATTCGCCTGACGCGCCCCGCCGCAGATGGCATTTATGACGTCTGGATCGGCACCTTTGACGGGTCGTCCTGTGATGCCGTTCTTTACATGGAAACGTTCTGATCTTTGTTTGATCTGACGGTTCATCTGTTGGTATGAGAGCGCTAAGAAATTGAAAACACCGCAAGATTTACTTGCGGTGTTTTTTTTGCACTTAGGCTTTTAGTGTGACCAACGCGTGGCGTTTTTTGCCAGCTGACAACTTGATCGGATTGATCAGATCGCTTGTTGTCAGAATCAAACCAGCGTCGGTTAACGGATCATCATTCATCTTTGCGCCGCTCTCCATGATCAGCCGCTTTGCTTCTTTGCCAGACTTCGCAAGCCCTGAACGCACGATCAACTGCACCACAGAAATTCCATCGCCGATATCAGCCGCAGTTAAATCTAAAGTCGGTAGGTCGTCCCCAACACCACCTTTTTCAAAGACTTCGTGGGCTGTGGCCTCGGCTGCTTTCGCGGCATCTGCCCCATGTGCCAAGGTTGTGACCTCGTTGGCGAGGCGGATCTTGGCTGCGTTAATGTCAGACCCTTCAAGGCTGCCCAGTCGTTCGCATTCTTCAATAGGAAGCTCCGTATATAGCTTCAGAAACCGGCCTACATCGGCGTCCGTTGTGTTGCGCCAGAATTGCCAGAACTCATAAGGGCTGCGCATTTCCGGGTTCAACCAGACGGCACCGTCCTGGCTTTTGCCCATCTTCTTGCCATCTGATGTGGTCAGCAGGGGCGATGTCAGGCCGTAAATTTCGTTGTCAAGAACACGCCGGGTCAGATCGATCCCGTTAACGATGTTTCCCCATTGGTCTGAGCCGCCCATTTGAAGCAGGCAACCGTAGCGGCGGTTAAGCTCCAGAAAGTCATAGGCCTGCAGGATCATGTAGTTGAATTCGAGGAACGACAGGCTTTGTTCCCGGTCAAGCCGCGATTTCACGCTTTCAAAGCTCAGCATCCGGTTTACTGAAAAATGCCGCCCGATGTCGCGCAGGAAATCAAGGTAGTTCAACGCGTCGAGCCATTCGGCGTTGTTGACCATAATTGCATCGGTTGGTGTATCACCAAAGCTGACGTATTTCGTGAAGACGGCTTTTATTCCTGCGATATTGGCGTCAATCTCGGCAGGGGTCAGCAGCGGGCGTTCATCGGCGCGAAAGCTCGGGTCCCCAACTTTGGTTGTCCCGCCGCCCATCAGCACGATGGGTTTATGTCCGGTCTTTTGCAGCCAGCGCAGCATCATGATCTGAATAAGGCTGCCGACATGCAAAGACTTGGCCGTGGCATCAAAGCCGATATAAGCAGGTACCACACCTTTGACCAAAGCTTCGTCAAGTGCCTGATAGTCTGTGCAGTCGGCCAGAAAGCCGCGCTCAATCATCACACGCATGAAGTCGGATTTAGCATGGTAAGTCATCAATTTTTTGTCCATGGTTTGCGTTGCGACTTGCGGTATATCGGGGTCACACAAAAAGGGGAAGCCGATGTTGAAATCTGATGCCGTCTGGGCGCTTGGCGCGATGTCGGGCACATCGCTCGATGGCGTTGATGCGGCGTTGCTGCAGACCGACGGGGTGCAGATACTCGAATTCGGTGAAACGGGCTACCGGCCTTATTCCGAGGCAGAGCGAGAAGTGATTGCGGCGGCTCTCGGACGATGGCCAGGAGATGAAGGCGTCGAAGAAGCCGCCGAAGTGATCGAAACCGTACACGCGACGTTGCTGTCGGAGTTTGGTGACGCAGAGCTGATTGGCTTTCACGGTCAGACGCTTGCGCATGACCCACGCGGCATGGGAACGCATCAGGCGGGTGACGGACGGGTGCTGGCAGAGGTATTGCAAACGCCAGTCGTCTGGGACTTTCGCACAACCGATGTTGAAATGGGCGGCGAGGGTGCACCGCTCGCGCCGTTCTTTCATTTTGCCTGCGCAAAGCTGATGGAAATTGACGCCCCGATCGCCTTTCTGAACCTTGGTGGGATCGGGAACCTAACCTGGGTTGATCCAGCCAAATCCCGCCCGGACGAGGATGGCGCGTTGCTTGCCTTTGACACTGGCCCTGCAAACGCGCCGATCAACGATTTGATGTGGCAGCGACGCCATGAGTATTTTGACAAAGATGGCGAACTTGCAGCAGAAGGTGACGTCGATGAAGACATCGTAGAGTCCTTTTTACAGCATTCCTATTTCTACCGGGTTCCACCCAAGTCACTGGATAGAAATGATTTTTCGGATCTGCTGGATGAAGTCGCTATACTGGAAGACGCCGATGCAGCAGCGACGCTGACAGCGATAGCAGCCGCATCCGCTGCGAAGGCGTTAGAACATTGCCCAAGGCTGCCGCAGGGCGTTCTGGTCACCGGAGGAGGGCGCAAGAACCCTACTTTGATGACGATGCTGTCCTTGCTGATGGAGTGCCCGGTTGCTCCGGTCGAAGATGCTGGTTTTAACGGCGACATGCTTGAAGCGCAGGCATTTGCCTATCTTGCTGTTCGGGTGGCCAAAGGAATGACAACCTCTTGTGAAACCACCACGGGTGTTCGTGCTTCGATTGGGGGCGGGATACTGAGCAAACCAACAGGCAAGCGAGCCTTATCAAAGACGCCTTCGAAGAATTTCTAAATCTAAAAATTTGCTCAAGTCGCTTTGCCTAATGTGTTTCTGCTCGTTATTATCGGCGCAGAGGCGGAGAGAAAATGAAACGAGCTTGTAGTATCTGGCGGTCCACAATTGCGGTTTTCGCTGTTTTGATGTTTGCGGTGCCGACCGATGCTAAAAATGCCGGTAAACTCGCCCATGACGCACGCTACGCAACTGAACACCAGTTTGTTTTGGAAATTTTCCAAACACTTAATCAAAGATCAGTAGAGATAGACCGCGAGTTTTGTGGCTTTCTTTACTATGATGGACGCGGCCAGATCGCAGCAACACGCGCCTCAAAAGGCGGAACGCATAGTTGCATGCCGGTTCGCCCCGACGGCGACTACGTGATTTTCTCGTCTTATCACACGCACGCCGCCTATGATCCGAACAGCCTGAACGAATACCCCTCTGCGCAAGACGTGGAAGGGGATTTTGCAAATCGGCACAACGGCTATGTTGCAACGCCGGGCGGGCGGCTTTGGTTCATTGATTTCAAGAAACAGATTGCGCGGCAGATTTGTGACTATCGCTGCCTTCCGTTCGACTCGTCTTACCGGGAACCCCGACGCGAACGCCCAAAGTCAGCGGTGACTTTGCATGAACTTCAGCGGATTATTGACCGCGAATTTGGCTCGTAGAAGCGCAATTCAAGTAACTCCTCCGTCACATGAAGCGCAGAGGAGCGTTTTAAAGAACAGCGATTATTTCAAAATGCTGCGTCCAGCGTAAACTGCCGTGTCGCCCAGCATCTCTTCGATCCGGATCAGCTGATTGTACTTAGCCAGCCGGTCAGAGCGTGACAGCGAACCTGTTTTGATCTGTCCACAATTCGTTGCAACCGCAAGGTCGGCGATTGTGGCGTCTTCAGTTTCGCCAGACCGGTGGGACATCACGCAGGTAAAGCGCGCACGGTGCGCCATATCAACAGCAGCAAGCGTTTCGGTCAGCGTGCCAATCTGGTTCACTTTGACCAGCAGAGAGTTCGCGCTACCCTTTTCAATGCCCTGCGCGAGCCGTTCGGGGCTGGTCACAAACAGGTCGTCACCGACCAGCTGAATACGGTCGCCAAGCGCGTCTGTCAGCATTTTCCAGCCGTCCCAGTCGTCTTCACTGCATCCGTCTTCGATGCTGATGATCGGGTAGTCGTCAACCAGCGCTTTAAGATAGGCGACATTTTCAGCTGATGTCAGGGATTTGCCTTCTCCTTTAAGCTCATACTTGCCGTTCTTAAAGTATTCGGTTGCCGCACAATCCAGTGCCAGATAAACATCGTCGCCCGGTTTGTAGCCTGCTTTTTCAATCGCTATGAGTACAAAATCGAGCGCGTCACGCGTTGAAGACAGGTTCGGTGCAAAACCACCTTCGTCACCAATTCCGGTGTTATGGCCTGCTGCTGAGAGCTCTTTTTTCAGGGTGTGGAATATTTCAGCACCCACCCGGATTGCATCGCGGATCGATGTGGCCGACACCGGCATGATCATGAATTCCTGAATGTCGATGGGGTTGTCGGCGTGCTCGCCACCATTGATAATGTTCATCATAGGAACCGGCAGGGTGCGTGCCGATGTGCCGCCGATATAGCGATAGAGCGGTTGTTCAGTGAACTCGGCTGCCGCATGCGCGACCGCCAAGGAAACGCCAAGTATCGCGTTGGCCCCAAGGCGGGATTTGTTTGCTGTTCCGTCCAGTTCAAGCAGTGCCATATCGATCGCAACCTGTTCGGTTGCATCAAAGCCGATCAATGTGTCTGCGATTTCGCCATTTACTGACTCAACGGCCGCCAAAACACCTTTGCCAAGATAGCGCTTCTTGTCGCCATCACGTTTTTCAACAGCTTCATATGCGCCAGTTGATGCGCCAGATGGCACCATAGCGCGGCCCATTGCACCGCTTTCCAGAATAACGTCAACTTCGACAGTGGGGTTGCCCCGGCTGTCGAGAATCTCGCGGCCGATAATATCGATAATGGTGCTCATGTCAGTCCTTCTTGGTCAGGGGAACTCCGTAAAGTTCCAACCGGTGTCCCTTCAGTTTGTACCCCAGTTTCTGGGCTATTTTCTCCTGAAGAGCTTCAATTTCACGATCTACAAATTCAATGACTTCGCCGGAATTCATATCAATCAGGTGGTCGTGATGGTCACGTTCGGCGTCTTCGTATCGTGCGCGACCATCGCCAAATTCATGCTTTTCCAGAATATCGGCCTCTTCAAACAGTTTCACTGTCCGGTAAACTGTCGCAATCGAGATTTTCGGGTCCCGTGCCGAGGCGCGGTTAAACAGCTCTTCGACATCAGGATGATCATTGGCTTCATGCAGAACATCCGCAATCACGCGGCGCTGCCCCGTCATACGCAGGCCTTTCGCCTCGCATCTGGAAATGATTGTATCTGTCATGCCCGGCCTCATCTCGTCTTGGGGCGGGGTTTAAGCGATTGAGAAGCGGGTTTCCACTGTTTTGATGAAGTTTCTTTGCGTGTTGCAGATTCAGCTAGAACCATTTTAGCTGTTTCAGAACGGCGTAAACCAGAATTCCAAGAACCAATGTTCCGCCGGTCAATGCCGCGAAAGCGTAGGGCCAATCAATGCCCGGCATCCCGGCGACATTTACGCCAAACAACCCGGTTAGAAAGCCAAGTGGCAGAAAGATCGCCGCAACAATAGAAAGAACATGGCTGTTCCTTGCCTGAAGCGACGCATGCTGAGTTGCTAGGTGGTCCTGCAAAACCGTGAGCCGATCACGAATTGAATCCAGTTCCTCTACACTTCGCGTCACACGGTTCGCGGTTTCACGCAGTCGCAGGCGGGCTGCTTTGTTGAAAATACCAGTCTCGGTTTCGACCATCGCCCACATCGCTTCGCGCTGAGGTCCTATATAGCGGCGGAATTTTATGACGCTTTTTCGAAGTTGCGCTAAGGTCGGTGAGTCATTTTGCGTACTGTCTTCGGCCTCGTCCTCCAATTGGTCAGTGGCATCGCCGAGTTCGACAGTTGTCTTTTCAATTCGGGCGGTTATGGCCTCGGTAAGTTGGTTCAAAAACCCGGAAACGGTACCCGGGGCCGCGCCAGTTTCAGCGGCTTGTCGAAGATCATCAACGGCGAAAACTTTTCGGATGCGTGCGCTGATGATCAGGTTTTTGCTGACCCAAAGGCGAAGCGAAACCATGTCATCTGCATCTTGGCCGGGGTTCGCGTTTACGACACGCAGGTTAAGTATTATTCCGTCTTCATGGATGTCACATCTTGGACGTGTTTCAGATTGCAGAAGTGCGGCACCGGCAATCGGGCTGACATGCGTTCCGACCCAGTTTTTAAGGTTAGGATCATTCAGGTCAAAATGCAGCCAGCGATACGCCGCCTGTTCGCTTGCGGTGGGCAGGGTGTCAGGGGCAGGGATCGCCCGACCGTCAGGCATGACATCAAATGCACATATCGGGGTGATGTCTTTTGCAAAGTGCGTTTCATCCGCCATCAAACCAACTCCGGCTCACGTCCTAATTTGCTTGCGACACGTGCGACGGTAAGCCCCTGAACGATGATAGAGAACAGGACAATGACATAGGTTGCCGTCAGGATAAGGGGTTTCCATTCACTGTCAGGCAGGCTGAGCGCAAGGGCGACCGAAATGCCGCCTTTCAACCCGCCCCACGTCATGATCGGAATGACGCCGCGTGAAAAATTGCGGAATGGTTTGAGCAGGAACACGGGAACAGCAACCGCAGCAAGCCGTGCAAACAGTGCCAGCAGAACTGCCAAACCACCTGCAAGAAGAGCGTCCGACGTGAAAGCAACCGCAAAAACTTCAAATCCGATCATAAGGAAAAGCACGGCATTCAGGATTTCATCGATCAGTTTCCAGAACGCCTCAACATAGCCGCGGGTTTCTTCGGTCATTCCATGTTTCATACCGACGTCACCAATGAACAGGCCAGCAACCACTGCCATGATTGGTGCAGAAACATGCAACCACACAGCCAGCTGGTAGCCCCCGAAAGCAAGGCCCAGCGTAATCAGAACTTCCAGTGAATAGTCGTCGATCCGGCGCATGACCCGAAACACAAGCCAGCCCAGAACAGCCCCGAGCACAGCACCACCCAGGGCTTCCTGCAGGAAAAGTTTAACTGCCCAGACAGCGCCTGACCCATGTGCGTCATCACCTGGAAAGGCAAGCCCGACAAGTACAAGAAAGACCACATAGCCAACGCCATCGTTGAACAACGACTCTCCGGCGATTTTGGTTTCCAGCGTTTTCGCAAGGTTCGCTTCGCGCAGCACACCCAAAACCGCAACGGGATCAGTCGGCGAGACAAGCGCGCCAAAAACCAATGCAATAAGCAGCGGCATGCCTGTTATCCAGCTAAACCCAAACCCCACAATGGCGGTCGACAGGCCAACACCAATTGTGGCCATCAGAAAAACGACCTTCCACTGTTCGCGCAAATCAGACAGCCGGACATGTAGTGCACCCGCAAAAAGCAGCAGGCCAAGCATGCCTTCTAGAAGTGCGTCGGAAAAGTCGATGCCTTTCACCACTTCACGAACTTGGTCCGCCATTTGCAGCGACGGGACAATCAAATCAGCCAACATCACTCCAAAAGAGGCGAAAAGCGCCACGATAAGAATGCCGATCGAGCTCGGAAGTTTTAAAAACAAATAGTTAATCGTGCCGAACGCGCCGGCCATAACTATCAAAAGGGAGGTGATCTGTAGCAGGCTCATTGTGTGTCTCTTTCTTTGACCCTCTCCTAGCACGGACCACGCGACGCGGGAACTGCTTGACACAATGATTTCGCGGGGATTGTGTGGCGCAGGCAAGGTTTCGGGGTAATTCATGGATCGCAAAGACAAAATTGATGCTTTTGGTGTCATTGCCCTTACGGGATTCGCACTTTTGTCGGGCTTTAATCAGGTCATTATCAAGCTGGTAAACGGTGGCCTGCAACCCGTATTTTTTGCCGGGGTACGTTCGCTTGGCGCGCTGTTTTGCGTTTGGCTCTGGATGAGGTTCAGGGGCAAGTCGTTTGATTTTTCACGCCGTATCTTTGTTGCAGGGCTCTTTGTCGGGCTGATTTTCACAGCAGAGTTTTTCTGCCTTTTTCTTGCTCTCGATTATTCGTCGGTCAGCCGGACCACCATTCTTTATTACTCCATGCCGATATGGCTTAGTCTGGCGGCGCATTTTTTTCTGCCGGGGGACCGAATGAACCGAAAGAAGGCACTGGGTGTTGCATTGGCATTTACCGGTGTCGCTATCGCGATTCTTGACCGGGGCGATCAGGGTGGGCAGGCGAGCCTGATTGGCGATGTCTTTGCCGTTCTGGCGGCCATCGGCTGGGCCGGAATTGCGCTTTGCGTGCGCGTGACGCCGATTTCAGAAACCAGCCCCGAGATGCAGCTTTTCTATCAGGTCGCGGTCTCGGGCATAATATTGACTTTGCTTGCGCCGTTCTTTGGCCCGCTCGTGCGGGATTTGATGCCGATTCACCTGGTCGGGCTTTTGTTTCAAACTGTGGTGGTGGTGACCATTGGCTTCGTGTCGTGGTTTTGGCTGATGACGATCTACCCGGCGTCAGGTGTTGCGTCTTTTTCTTTCCTGTCGCCGATCTTTGGCGTGTTTTTCGGCTGGGCGATTTTGGACGAAGAGATTGGACTCGCAACGATTGGCGCGATTCTACTGGTCGCGATCGGTATTTTTCTGATCAATCGGCCGAGGCGTGTGCGCGGAGTGTGACATCCGCCCAGACGGGTAGATGGTCAGATGCAATGCGCGATTGCAGTGTTTCAACGACGCCAGCATCACGCAATTCCACCAGAGGATTTAGTGCGATCCGGTCAAGTGCAGCGATAGGGCGGGCCGCATGAAAGCTGCGCCCCGGTGAATGGACCTCAAAGTGACCTTCCAAGGGCTCCATGCCGCGGGATTTTGACCATTCGTTGAAATCTCCGAGCAGTATGGTTGGCATATCCTTCCGGACCGCCAGGTTTTCCTGCAGCTCTGTCAACTGACGGCGGCGGTGGCGACGCGCCAACCCAAGGTGGGTGCCGATAATTCTGAACATGCCGCTTGCGCCCGCAATCTCTGCCAATACAGCACCACGTGGCTCAAACCCGGGCAGTTTAATCCGGCTAAAGCTTTCAAGGCTGAATTCCTTACGCAGCAGTATCGCGTTTCCGTGCCAGCCAAGCGAAACATCATTTTGCGAAAGTTCGACGACTGTGTAATCCGTTTCTTGCGCAACAATTGCGTGCGGTAAAGCGGCTGGTCGAACCCCAAGCCGTTTGTCTGCCTCTTGCAGCACAATGACGTCTGCCTCAATCTTGTTGATAACATTAGCTATGCGCAACGGACGGCGTTTTCGGTCTAGGCCGATGCATTTGCGAATGTTGTAACTGGCGACACGAAGCTTCATACCTTAAACATAAGTACGAATTGGCAATTTGGTAGGGAAGATGCGTGTCTTTGATGGTGGTGGTTTAAAAGGGCAGTCCTATGTCGTTTACGTCATTTGGGCGGCTTTGCTGCTTTCGTTTGCGATTTCTCTGTTCAATGCAAACTGGTCCCTTAGCTTTCTGGCAATCGCAACACTGCTTATGTCAATGGTGCCCGCTTTGTTTGCCCGCTGGTTTAAAATTCACCTTCCGGTTTCATTTTTTGCGGCCATTGTTGTGTTCATCTTTGGCACGATCTTTCTGGGTGAGGCTTACGATTTTTATGAACGATACTGGTGGTGGGATATCGCTTTGCACGGCGGGTCTGCTGTTGGGTTTGGACTGATCGGATTTGTCTTTGTTTTTATGTTGTTCGAGGGCGACCGTTACGCCGCGCCACCGTGGGCCATCGCTTTTTTCGGATTCTGTTTTGCTGTCATGATCGGCATGGTGTGGGAGATTTTTGAATTCTCAATGGATCAGATATTTGGTCTGAACATGCAAAAATCGGGCCTTACCGATACTATGTGGGATCTGATTGTCGATATGGCTGGTGCGCTTTTTGGCGCAAGCGCGGGCGTGGCCTATCTCAAAGGGCGCTCGCGTCTTGGATTGCCAAGCATGATAAAGGAATTTATCAGCAAGAACCGACGTTTCTTTTCAAAATCAGACGAAAATTAGGTACCGCAAAAGGTTTGCAGAACCTCTTCTTCTGGCTGTGGCGGCCGGGTCAGGTCCGCTTCTTTCTGTTGCTCGGAATAGGGGTTGGACAATACCCGATTGAGCCGTTCAAAGGGGGCAAAGTCACCTGCAACACCTGCTTGTATTGCCTCTTCAATCCGGTGATTGCGGGGTATGACGGCAGGATTTGTTCTTTCCATCAGTGTAGCCTGTTCTTCTTCGGTGCTGCCGTCGCGCACGCGCCGCGCGGCCCATGCAGGTGCCCACTGATCAAAGGCTGCGGGGTTAGAAAACTGATCACGGGCCTTAGCGGTACCAAGTGCGCGGAAACAATTGGAAAAATCGGCGTCCCCTGCGGTCATGCGTGCCAGCAAATCGCCAATGAGCGCTGCATCACCTTCCTCGGCACTTCGCAACCCGATCTTGGCACGAAACAAGTTTAGCCATTCGGATTGAAATAAATCAGCAAAGCGATGTACAGCTTCAGTGGCCTTTTCAATGGCCACATCTTTGTCGCCCCCCATTAGTGGTAAAAGGCTTGTGGCAAGCTGCGCAAGGTTCCAGACGGCAATGTCTGGCTGGTTTTGATAGGCGTATCGGCCGCGCTGGTCGATTGAACTGAAAACTGTCTCCGGATGATATCGGTCCATGAACGCACATGGCCCATAGTCGATCGTTTCCCCGGCGATGTGGCAATTGTCGGTGTTCATCACACCATGTATAAATCCGACACTCATCCACTGCGCGATCAGCTTTGCCTGACGTACGATTGCTGCCTGCAGCAAGCCAAGTGCGCCTTCCGCTTCGGGATAGTGGCGGGCAATTGCGTAATCGGTCAGCACTTGCAAGGCTTCGGTATTTTGACGTGCCGCAAAATATTGGAATGTACCAACTCGGATATGGCTGGATGCAACACGCGTGAGCACAGCGCCGGGCA
Source organism: Pseudohalocynthiibacter sp. F2068 (assembly GCF_023015645.1). Lineage (NCBI taxonomy): Bacteria > Pseudomonadati > Pseudomonadota > Alphaproteobacteria > Rhodobacterales > Paracoccaceae > Pseudohalocynthiibacter > Pseudohalocynthiibacter sp. F2068. The sequence continues at coordinate 103,148 of NZ_JALKAK010000003.1, read as the reverse complement.
GGGCAGATTCGCGCTGCACCTTCTGTCCGGTAGATACAGCAGCAAGTGCACGGGTCGTTGGGATACCCATAGCATGCATGGCTTCGGAAACGATATATTCCCGCAACACCGGGCCAAGCCATGCGCGCCCATCGCCATTACGGCTGAAGGGGGTGGGGCCAGAGCCCTTTAGCTGGATATCGCGGCGTATGCCGTTCTGATCAATAACCTCACCCAGCAGAACTGCACGGCCGTCACCAAGCTGAGGAACAAAATTTCCAAACTGATGGCCCGCGTAGGCCTGGGCAATCGGTTCTGACCCGGCTGCCAGCGCGTTACCCGCCAACACGGCAATCCCTTCCAAAGATCCGAGCATGTCGGGATCGATGCCAAGTTCCAGCGCCAACCGCTGGTTTACTGCAATCAGGTCAGGCGCAATAACGGGCATTGGTCGCTGATGCGCAAAAAAACTGTCAGGCAGCCGTGCGTAGCTATTGTCAAAAGGGATCGTAATGGGCATTGCGCGTTTCTCCTGACCCAGAGATAGGCGAATATGCGGCTGGTTTACAGGTGTGCGGTCTAAGATCGCGTGAAATTCCTTTCCTCAGGCGTCTTGTCGACCGCGATATCGAATTTTACCGGCTTTCGGACAATTGATTCAGATCATCACAGTGTGATTGCCTTTCAACTAATCATTGGAAATGGTTGGAAAGCTGTTTTGCAGGCTCCTCTCGGTGTTTTAGTGCGCTGCGACGCGATCAAGAGGCATAAGATGAAATTTACCATCCGGGGTGGTCTGGACTTACGTATCAAAGGAAACCCCAAGCAAAGTATTGAGGACGGCGCTGAAATATCGTCGGTTGCTTTGAGCGGCGGCGACTTGCGGGGCATACGGCCTAAGTTGCTGGTTCAGCCGGAACAAAGAGTCGCCATCGGCCAACCCTTGTTTTGCGACCGGAATGATCCGGAGGTGATGTTCACCTCTCCTGTAGCGGGAGTTGTTTCGCACATTGACCGAAGCCGTCGGAGCCGATTTGAAAAGATCGAGATACAGTGTGACGGAAAAAAAACTGTCACATTCGACACATCCGGCGATGTTCGTGAGGTTTTGCTCAAATCTGGCCTATGGACGACACTCACGACGCGCCCGTTCGGCAATGTTCCAAACTCAAGCGCGGCGGCAGAGGCAATTTTGGTGACTGCCATAGATACAAACCCCTTGGCGGCGGACCCAACGGTGATTGTTCAATCTGCCCAAGCGGAATTCGCGCTTGGATTGGAAAAACTGGCGTCGCTGGTGGATGAACCGGTGATCATCTGTCAGGCTGCAGGGTCGCCGATCATTGAGACTGAACGTAAAAACATTCGTATTGCCGAGTTTCGGGGCAAGCACCCTGCGGGACTTCCGGGCGTGCATCTTGAGCGGCTCAGGCTTGGCGGACAGCGGGTGTGGCAGATCGGTTATCAGGACGTCATTGCTATCGGCCACCTGTTTCAGAATGGGCAACTGTCGCCTGACCAGATTGTCGCCCTTGCCGGCCCGATGGCGCGCAATCCCCGGCTCTTGCGAACGCGGCGATGCGCCAACCTGCAGGACATGTTGGTCGGAGAAGCCCTGGATGGTGAATTGATTGTTTTTTCCGGGTCAGTCTTGTCAGGCAGGCCCGCGACCTTTTTAGGCCACCGGCATGTTCAGGTTTGCCTGATGCCTGCCAATTCCCGGGATCAACAGAGCCCGTACTCTCAGCACGGAAACCGGAACATGCCAATGCCCGTGCTTCCGAACGAGACCTTCGAAGGCACGTTGCCTCGGAGTATCCTGCCTGTCCCGCTGATGCGCGCCCTAAGTGTTGGCGATTGGGAAACAGCGCATCGTCTAGGTGTGAAAGATCTGTTGGAAGAGGACGTGGCACTTTTGTCCACTCTGTGTACCAGTGGCGCGGATTATGGCGCACTGCTGCGCCGCGCGCTCGTCGATCTAGAGGGGCTGCCGCAATGAACCTCTATCGGCCCTTTTCGGTGTCTTCAGGCAGTAACGCGCCTTACATGCGTGGCTTCTGGTCTTACGAGCGCGCAACCTGGGCAACGCTGTTTTGCCTGATCCCGCCATTGGTTGCCACACTTTGGGAAAACGGCGGCGCACTTTTTCCGGCTTTGGTACTTTCGGTGATCACGGTGGTGGGTTGGCAAGCTCTTTTTGTTGCTCGGCGGAAGATTCCCCAGCGCAGGGGTGTGCTTGTCAGCGCCGTGATATTCGTGGTTATCGCTGGTGGCGACGCGCCACTTTTTCCGGCGGTTCTGGGATTGTCCTTTGGAATCATCTTAGGTGAGCTGGTGTTCGGAGGCAGGGGGTTCAGTTTTCTAAATCCGGTCGTGGTCGCCCTGGCGTTTATTATCTTTGCATACCCGACGATCACCTTCTCGAGCCCCGCAGACTGGTTAACTTATGCCAGCATTCCTGGCGCGGTTTTCCTGATAGTCTCGCGGCTGGTGTCGTGGCGCATGCTTGCGGGCTTTGTCGTGTCGCTGATTGCCACCAGTTCCCTTTTCGGGGCCGTGATTGACCTTGGCAGCCTCACTCAAGGGTATTTTCTTTTCATTGTGATTTTTCTGGCATGCGATCCAGCAACTTCAGCCTGTACCAACAGTGGGCGATGGGCAAACGGTATACTGTCCGGTTTTCTGGTCTGTGTTTTCACAGGGTCGGGCGGTGCGGCCAATGAGGTCCAGCCGCTGATCATGGCAATTTTCCTGGGAAGCATCTTTGCCCCCTTGATCGACAGAATTGTGGTCGAAATCAACGTTTTTATGCGGAGTCGTCGGAATGGCTGATTTCAACCCAATCCGCCTCTGGAAACGCTTTCTCGCACTCCCAAATGACGATCTTGGCAAGACCTTGGTGTTCGCGTTCCTGATAACATTCGTGGCCTCGGTCATTGTGTCAGTCGCTGCTGTTACACTGACGCCATTTTACCAGCAGAATCTTGATCGCGAACGGCAGGCGCGTATGGAAGAGATGGTCGCGTCCCTGTCCGTCATGTCCGATATACTGAGCGAGCTTAAGATAGACGATTTTGATGTTCGGATTGTTGATCTATCCAGCGGCACCTTTGCGAAAGATATTGATCCGACAAGTTACAACCAGCGCGAAGCTGCGCGCGATCCGAACCAAAGTCTCTCATTGCCACGCGACTCTGATACTGCCGGTATCAGACAGCGGGCGAATTTCGCCCCGGTCTATATTCTTCGTCGGGATCAGGCCTTGGAATTGATCGTCTTTCCGGTGCGCGGCGTTGGCTATCAGTCGATGCTCTATGCATTTCTTGCACTCGAAGCAGATGCGAACACGATCGCAGGACTGTCGTTCTATGAACAGGGCGAAACACCCGGTGTCGGGGCGCGTATCACGGAGCCTGACTGGCAGGCCCTTTGGCCCGGCAAGACACTGGCTGATGAGAACGGGGATATTCGAATTTCCGTTGTACGTGGCAGCGGGCAAGGCCGCTTTGAGGTTGACGGTATTTCAGGAGCGACACGAACCGGTAACGGGGTTTCCAATATGCTGCACTTTTGGTTGGGAGACTTTGGTTTCGGACCATTCCTAAAGCGCATTCAAGCCGGGGAGATCAGATTATGAAGCAGGCATATGCGCATCTCACCGACCCCCTGATAAAAGCCAACCCCATCACGCTGCACATTCTTGGGATATGCTCTGCACTTGCGGTTACAACGTCGGTTTCTACTGCGCTTACGATGTCTGCAGCACTGACGGTCGTGCTTGTGCTCTCTAGCGCGATGATCAGCGCCATTCGTCACCACATGCCAACGGCAATTCGGTTGATTGTCCAGATCACCATTATTGCGTCGCTGGTGATTGTGATGGACCTTTTTCTAAAGGCCTTTGCCTTTGAGATGAGCAAACGTCTTTCGATCTTTGTTGGGCTGATCGTGACCAATTGCCTGGTCCTTGGCCGGGCCGAAGCATTTGCCCGGAGAAACCCGGTGTGGCCAAGCGTACTTGACGCGCTGGGGAACGGGCTGGGGTACAGCATCATTCTTTTGACAGTCGGGACCATCCGGGAATTGTTTGGGGTCGGCACGCTGCTGGGGTATGAAATTCTGCCGTTGGTGGAAAATGGTGGCTGGTTCCGGCCCATGCACGTGATGTTACTGGCCCCGAGCGCATTCTTCATTGTCGGCTTTCTTGTCTGGGTCATTCGGAGCTTGAGGCCCGAGCAGGCCGAAACTCCCGAATTCCGAATTCTTAGTCATGATGAAACGGCGCAATCATGAGCGATCTTTTCCTGTCATCAATCTTTGAACAGAATCTGGCGCTGTCCTTCTTTCTGGGTATCTGCACTTTTTTGGCAGTGTCGCAGAAATTTGAAACCGCATTTGGCCTTGGTATCGCTATGATAGTGGTTCAGGCGATTTCGGTGCCTTTGAACCATCTGATTTATCAGGGGCTTTTGGTCGAAGGGGCCTGGGCATGGGCAGGACTGCCCGAGATTGATCTTAGCTTTCTGAAGCTTCTCAGCTTCATCGCTGTGATTGCCGCCATGGTCCAGATTCTGGAAATGCTGCTCAATCGCTTTGTTCCGGCTCTTTACTATGCCTTGGGGATTTATCTTCCGTTGGTGACAGTGAACTGCGCGATCCTTGGCGGAAGCCTGTTTATGGTCGAGCGTCAGTATTCCTTTGGCGAAAGCGTCGTGTATGGCTTTGGCAGCGGAATTGGTTGGGCGCTCGCTATCGTGACCTTTGCTGCGATCCGCGAACGGTTAAAATACAGTGACATCCCAGCCGGCCTGCAGGGGCTGGGCATGGCATTCGTCGTAACCGGGCTGATGTCACTTGGGTTTTCGGCCTTTGCCGCTGGGGGTGCGCCATGAACAGCATTCTGGCGGGCATAGCCCTGTTCACCCTGATCGTTATGGTATTGGTTCTGAGCATTCTGACAGTCAAAGCAATGCTTTCAAGAAAGGTCGCGGTAACAGTTACTGTAAATGAGGATAAAAAATTCACGGCTCAAACCGGGCAAAAACTGCTCGAGGTTCTGAACGATGCTAGTGTTCTGGTTCCGTCCGCCTGTGCGGGTGCCGGCACCTGCGGCCTCTGCCGTGTAGCGGTCCCTGTTGGCGGTGGTCAGGTTTTGCCAACAGAGCGTGCGAAACTCGGCAGAGCCGAAATGCGGAACCATGTTCGGCTTGCCTGTCAGGTTGTTGTCCGAGAAGACATGGAGGTGCGTGTTCCCAACGATCTGCTTGGAACCGAATCCTGGGAATGCAGTGTTGCGTCCGTCCGCATGATGACGCCGTTCATTCGCGAGATCGTTCTGGACCTTCCGTCTGGTGCGACTCCCAATTTGCGCGCGGGTTCGTTTGTTCAGGTGACCGCGCCCCCTTATGATATTCGGTTTGCCGATTTTGATATTTCGGAAACGTTCGAAGAGATCTGGTCGGGCTCTGCCCTCAGAGGGTTAGTTTCGCGCAACAAGACGGCTGTTTCACGCGCCTATTCTATTGCGAACAGACCAGGCGATAAGGGCAAGATCGTTTTGAATGTGCGCCTGGCGCTGCCGCCGCCGTCCGTTGAAAACGCACCACCGGGTGTTGTTTCATCATACCTGTTCAACTTGCGGAAAGGCGAAAGTCTAAAGGTCGCTGGTCCTTATGGCAGTTTTGGTGCCAGAGATACCGGCAGAGAGATGATCTTTATCGGTGGCGGTGTAGGTATGGCGCCATTGCGTGCAATTTTGTTCGATCAACTCGAAAGGGTTGGCACCAGTCGCAAAATATCGTTCTGGTACGGAGCACGCAGCCGGATCGAGCTTTTCTACGAAAACGAGCTCAATGAGTTGCAGGAAAAACATAACAATTTCAAATGGACAGCCGCCCTGTCTGACGCAAAACCCAGCGACGAATGGGATGGGCCGATTGGGTTCATTCATGACGTGGCGTATGAACGCTATCTCAAAGACCACGAAGCCCCGGAAGAGTGCGAGTATTATCTCTGTGGCCCGCCGCTGATGATCCGGGCTGTCATGTCCATGCTCGGAGAGATTGGCGTGGAACCCGACAGCATCTTCAATGACGATTTTGGAGGCTAGAGAATGACGGTTAATCGCAGAACGTTAATGATGATGACTGGTGGTGCATTCTTAAGCTCTGCTTTGCCAGGCTTTGCGGGCCGCACGCAGACAATCGGTGGCTCTGCCTTCGGAAGTTGGTGGCGGGCCAGTCTGCCACCAGGCACAGATACCCGGGATGTACGGGCTGCGATTATGGAAGTTGTTGATGTAGCTGGCGCATCGATGTCGCCTTACATAGCCTCGTCAGAATTGAGCCGCCTGAATCAGTCAACCGACGGGCAACGGATTCCGCTTTCCGAACCTACACATCATGTGATTGCTGAAAGTCTTCGCATTGCACGCCTGACAGATGGTGCTTTTGATCCCACTGTCGGCCCGCTGGTTCGGCGATACGGATTCGGCCCAATTAATGGTGCTGTTGTAGCTAATTACAGATCCATAGCTCTTGAAGGGCAGGGGCTTCGCAAGATCCTGCCCGATGCAACTATTGACCTGTGTGGTATCGCCAAAGGCTATGCGATCGACCGGATGGCACAGGCGGTTGAAGTGCTGGGCATTCGGTCATTTCTTCTGGAAGTGGGTGGCGAAGTGCTGGCGCGTGGCCACCATCCGGATGGGCGTAGCTGGCATGTCGGGATCGAGACGCCAGACAGCAAGGTGCCTTCACTTCGGTGCCTGGTCAGACTGAATGGAATGGCGCTCGCCACATCGGGTAATGCGATCAACGGTGGTTCCGAAACGAATATAGCTTTCAGTCATATTATCGACACGCACACAGCGCGCCCTGTCGCGAACAACGTCGGCTCTGTTTCGGTCATTGCAGAGTCCGGTTTGCAAGCGGATGCGCTGGCAACAGCGTTGGTTGTAATGGGGGCGGAACGCGGCCTTGAACTGGCCGAAAGAATGAATTTGCCAGTCCTTTTCCAACTGCGAGAAGGCACGAAGATTGTAGAAGCTATGTCTGAGCGTTTCGCCCGGTATATGGTTCTGTAGGAGCACAGGAATGTCTGTTTTTGTTTTGGTATTTGTTATCGTAGCGTTTTCGATCGCTGTGTTTTCCATTGGGCTTCTCTTCGGTCGCCAACCAGTGCAGCGGACCTGTGGAACGGCAGGCTGCACAAAATCCATCAAATGCGCAGGATGCACACGAACAGCCACGTCGGAGGAGCGCACATGACAAAGGTTCCACTGATTAGAGACTACATGGCTACTAACCTGATTACCTTTACACCTGATACCGAGATCACCCGAGCTATGAATGTTTTGATAGACGCTAAGATTTCGGGCGCACCCGTCGTTGATCAGGCAGGCAATCTGGTTGGCATCCTATCAAAGAAGGACTGCCTTAAAGCTGCATTGAATGCTGCTTACTATCAGGATTGGGGAGGAACGGTTGCCGACTATATGAGCACGCAACCTGAAACGCTGGACTCTGGCCTAGATCTTGTAAAGGCGGCTGAAGCCTTTTTGAAGAGCCAGTACAGAAGATTTCCGGTTCTTAGCGATGGCAGGCTTGTCGGGCAGGTGAGCCGCTATGATATTCTAAAAGGTCTGAGCGAGCAGTGGGGCGCTGTCGAAGTCAACCGTGCTTTCTAGTTGCATTTACAGGGTGCGCGTCATAAGGAAATATTTTGAGCGCGCCTCAAACCCGGCTTTCTTGTAGAATTTCGTTGCCCCGGTGTTCTCGTGATCAACTTCCATATGCAAGGCTTTGACACCCATTTCCCGTAGCATTGGGACGACAGTCGACATGGTCTGGCCACCCATGCCCCGGCCACGCACGCTTTCGCGGATATAAAACTCGTCAACAAAGGCATCGCGACCGCCCAGTTCGATGGAAAAACCGAAGCTGATCGCAATATAACCAACAGGTGCACGGCGCGGGCCAATCAGCCAGATCGCCGCCTGAACTTCGCCCGAAAACAACACTTCAAGGGCTGCGCGCCGCTCTGCTTCGGTTGTCTGAATGTTTTCAAAGGCATGGTAGCGCTCTACGAGCGGTAAAAGCTTGTCCATGTCACTCGGCTCTGCGAGGTGCAGCATGCTCATAGTCGGGCCAGCCTTTCTGTCAGCAGGGCAAAAAACGCGTCTGTGTCTATCTCTTTGATAAAAGTTGCATTCGCAGGTCGGTTCGTAACCCGCCACCAGTCTGCAACCGTCATTCCCATTGTCAGGGGGGACGAGGTTTCTATCTCGACGTTGATATGACGGCCAGAGAAGATTTCTGGCCTGATCAGATAGGCGGTGACGCAGGGGTCATGCAACGGCGCACCTATGCTGCCGTATTTTTCTTTGTCATATCGCTCGAAGAACTCTGTCATTTCGGCAACCGCAATACCGACCTTGTTGCCAATCGCGCGAAACGCGTTGTTACGCTCGGGTGTGACCAGTGCCTTATGCGTCACGTCAAGCGGCATCACTACAATAGGTACACCGGCGCGAAACACGATATCGGCGGCCTCTGGGTCAACGTAAATGTTGAATTCGGCAGTGGGGGTAATATTCCCAACCTCGAAATAGGCACCACCCATCAAGACGATTTCGCAAACCTTTTCAATAGTATCCGGCGCGTTCTTAAATGCTGTCGCGATGTTGGTCAGCGGGCCAAGGGGGCAAAGTGTAATGCTGCCAGCAGGTTCTGATCTCAGAGTTTCTATAATGAAATCGACCGCATGTTGATCTTGAAGCGGCATGATTGGGTCGGGCAAAACTGGCCCGTCCAGACCGGTTTTCCCATGAACATGTTCAGCGGTCACCAAGGAACGTTTGAGCGGTGAATCGCACCCCGCAAACACGCGTGTTAGTGGCATGCCCGCCAGTTCACACACGATACGAGCGTTCTTTTCAGTAAGCGTAAGCGGCACATTCCCGGCAACGGCTGTAATGCCAAGCACTTCAATTTCATCGGGACTTGCAAGCGCCAGCAGAATTGCAACCGCGTCATCCTGACCAGGGTCCGTATCGATGATGATCTTGCGTTTCGTCTGGGACATGCCTGCGCCTTGGTGTTCGAGCGGTGACACTGACGATTCACTTTCTGATTGTCCAGCGGATAGCATGAAAGAGAACCCCCACCGGCGGAAACCGGCAGGGCAAATTTTTACATTGTGGTGAAAAGGATGCGGGCTTAGTTGCCAGCGTCAAAATCCACCTCTTCGGTCAGCCTTAGCGCGTCACCGCGAAGACGGGCGAGAACCATAAGATTCACGTCGTCGGCTGTGAAATCGCCCCAGCTTTTCACCAGCGCGTCTGGCTCGGTTCCCTCTGCGATTGGATATTCAAAGTTTTTCGCTGCATAGATTTCCTGTGCTTCCGGCGACGTCAGGAATTCCATCAGTTTCAGTGCTTCGTCATGGTTTGGCGCGGATGCGGTCATTGCAACACCGGAAACGTTTACATGGGTGCCGCTGTTTTCGAAGGTTGGAAAGACGATGCGCACGCTGTCAGCCCAGGCACGCTGCTCTTCGTCGTTCAGCATCTTGCCCATATAGTAGGTGTTGCCGATGGCAATATCGCATTCACCTGCCCAAATGGCCTTTACCTGCGCCCTGTCGTTGCCTTGTGGTGCGCGGGCAAGGTTTGCTTTGACACCTTCAAGCCACGCGCGTGCGCCTTCTTCACCGTGGTGATGCATGAAAGCCGCGGTCAGGGCGACGTTATAGGCGCTGGTGCCCGACCGCGTGCAGATACGGCCCTGCCATTTCGGATCCGTCAGGTCTTCGTATGTTGTAACCTCGCCATCAGCGACCCGGTCGCGTGAGGCATAGACGATACGCGCGCGTGTCGTCAGCCCATACCAGTTACCATCCGGGTCGCGGTATTGCGCTGGCACATTCTGGTTCAGAAGGTCCGAGGTGACAGGTTGTGTTAGCCCGGCTTCAACGATTGAATTGAGGCGCGAAATATCGACGGTGAAAACCAGGTCAGCAGGTGACCGTTTTCCTTCGGCCTGCAGGCGTTCCACCATACCTTTTTCAAGATGGACGATATTAACGGCGATACCTGTTTCTTCGGTAAACGCATTCGTCAGCGGCTGAATAAGCTCTGGCTGACGATACGAATAAATATTCACTTCTTGTGCGATTGCGGGGGTCGCCAGCGCCAGACAAGCAGTAGCAAAAAAGGTGGGGCGGAATATGGTAAACATGTAACTTTCCATCGTTGGTTTTGACGCGATATAAAGCCGACTAAATAACTCAGGTCAATACCTGATTAAAATACTATGGTAATTTTTTCATATCCAGCTTTGCTTCATCCCACAGCGCATCCATTTCTTCCAAATTTGACTGCGCGGGTGTTTTTCCCATCCGGGCCAATTTCGCCTCAACCCGCTCAAACCGGTGGGTGAACTTTGCATTGGCTGCACGCAGGGCAACCTCTGGGTCAATTTTCAGGTGACGCGCAAGATTGGCCATAACAAACAGAAGATCGCCAAATTCCTCCTCAATCTCGGTCTGCGACAGGGTTTCCCGCGCCTCGGTCAGTTCACCTGCTTCTTCAACTATCTTATCAAGCACCTGATCCGTTGACGGCCAGTCAAAGCCAACGCGGGCTGCGCGTTTTTGCAACTTAACGGCCCGCATCAGGGCGGGAAGCCCGGTTGCGACACCATCTAGGGTGCCTTTTTCGGCCTTTTTCGCTCGCTCTTCGGCCTTCAACTTTTCCCAGTCATGGGTTTGTTGTTCCGCAGATTTTTCGCGGCTTTCCGTTCCGAAAACATGCGGGTGCCGTGCTACCATTTTGTCTGAAATGGTTTTTGTGACGCTGTCAAAACTGAACAGGCCGACTTCTTCACCCATTTGTGTATGATAAACGGTCTGAAGCAGCAGATCACCAAGCTCTCCTTCAAGCTCTGCCCAGTCCTGACGCTCTATCGCATCTGAAACTTCGTAAGCTTCTTCAATGGTATAGGGTGCGATAGACGTGAAATCCTGCTCAACATCCCAGGGGCACCCGGTATCCGGGTCCCGCAGGCGGCGCATGATTTCCAATAGCCGCGGAAGGCCCCCGTCTGGGTCGTTCACAAGCGCGTCGCTGTCTTTGGTCATTGCATCTTCCCGGGGTTTGAGAAAGGCTCTGTGCAATTATTCAGATGACACCAGAGGAGTCCACCATGCCTGTCGTCAATCGTATTGCTGACTACGCCGAAGACATGAAAACATGGCGGCGGCATCTGCATATGCACCCTGAACTTCAGTTTGATTGCCACGAAACAGCTGCCTTCGTAGTCGAGAGATTGAAGGAATTTGGGGTCGATGAAATCCACGAAGGAATTGCAACATCCGGCGTTGTCGCAATTATCAACGGACAGGGTGATGGTGACACCATAGGCCTGCGGGCAGATATGGACGCGCTGCCAATGCAGGAAACAACGGGGCTCGACTATAGCTCTACCGTTGACGGAAAGATGCATGCATGCGGCCACGATGGGCATACCACCATGTTGCTGGGGGCCGCACGGTATCTGGCGGAAACGCGCCGGTTTTCCGGACGGGTCGCGCTGATCTTTCAACCCGCTGAAGAGGGCGGCGGCGGCGCTGGCGTCATGGTCGAAGAGGGGATGCTTGAGCGTTTTGGCATTAATCAGGTCTACGCGCTTCACAATGTGCCGGGTGTGCCTGTCGGGCAGTTTTACACGACGCCGGGTCCGATCATGGCTGCGGTTGATACCTTTGAAATATTTATCAAGGGCGACGGAGGCCATGGTGCCTATCCGCAGGATACGAAAGATCCGATTGTCGCGGCTGTTGGCATGGTCAGCGCCATCCAGACAATCGTAAGTCGCAATCATTACGCATTGCAGGATCTGGTGGTTTCCGTCACGCAAATTCATACCGGTACCGCAGACAATATCATACCGGAGGACGCTTACATCTGCGGTACGGTCCGCACGTTTGAAAAAGATGTTCAGGACATGGTCGAAGATCGTCTTAAAGAGATCGTCGCAGGACAGGCAGCGGCATATAATGTTGAGGCCCGGCTGGATTATATTCGCGGCTATCCCGCAACCGTCAACAACGCAGAAAAAGCAGCGTTCGCTGCGGACGTCGCCCGGGAAATAGCAGGTGAAGCTGGCGTAAACCCAGACGCCCCCCGCGAAATGGGGGCAGAAGATTTTGCCTATATGCTTGAAAAACGCCCGGGTGCCTATCTGTTCTTAGGGCAGGGCGATGCGGCAGGCCTGCACCACCCTGCGTATAACTTCAATGACGAGGCATCCCCGCACGGCGCAAGCTTTTTCGCGCGATTGGTTGAAAAAGCCCAGCCTCTGGTAGAGGCCTGAAATATCGGATTGCGACCTGCTCAAAGGTCAATCGAACCGGTCAGTATGACAGTCACGCTGGGGCAGTGATTTGACAGTTTTTGTAAAAATATTTCTGGGTCTTCTCATATTGGTACTGGCCTATTTACGGCTTGCGCCGGGTTCGGCTGAAGACTGGCACACTCTGTCAGGCTCAAATTACCCGTTGCCATGCGGGCAAAACTGGAATGTTGAGCGTGGTTCGGTAACGTATCAAGCTGACTGGGTGGGTTTGACGCCCACAGAAACACTTTCAAAGATTGAAAGCGTTGTTTTAGACACGGCGCGAACGCATCGCTTCGCTGGCTCGATACAATCGGGGCAAGTCACCTACATAACCCGGTCAGCAGTTTTTGGTTTTCCAGACTACACGACAATATATGCCGAGCCCACTGAGGATGGGAGCCGAGTTGTTATTTTTGGCAGGCTGCGCTTCGGACGGTCAGATTTGGGAGTGAATGCCGCCCGTGTCGAGGGCTGGGTCAAAGCTCTGGAGCGGCTTTGAAAGGCTGGACGAAATGCAGGATTGCCCTGTTTCACGCCACATCGGGTTGTTGAGTGACATTTCGCAGCGCGCCATAAACGCCCGCCCGCCAACGACAAGGCAAATTTCTTCGCCCAACTCTACCCGAGAGCCCGTCTTGTCTGTACAGTAGCAGTCTATCGTTTTGCCGCCCATCGAGACATCCGCGAACGCTGGGCCTGTCAAAATTGATCCTGTAAGGACCGTTAATAAAAGAGTCGTACGTATCATGTGTGCAAAGTTAGCATAATTGCACCTCTTGACCAAGTCACGCTGATGAGAGATTGGGAAGACATGGTTCCCTTAGAAAAACTGATTCAGATCACCGAACGCTTTGAATTCCTTGAGGCCAAAATGGCGCAGGGTGCTTCTGGTGATGAAATTGTGACGCTTTCCCGCGAATATTCCGATTTGAAGCCGGTGGTCGAGCAGATAACGGATTACCGGTCATTGCTCGACGATGTCGAGGCGGTAGAATCAATGCTGTCTGATCCGGAAATGAAAGAACTGGCAGAAGAAGAGCTGGAAGAGCTTAAGGTAAAGCTTCCGAAAATTGAAAAAGCGCTTCAGCTAAGCCTGCTTCCCAAAGACGCAGCAGACGCGCGCCCGGCGATGATTGAAATTCGGCCCGGCACCGGGGGCGAGGAAGCCGCGCTTTTTGCGGGGGACTTGCTGCGCATGTATCAGCGTTACGCCGAAAACCAGGGCTGGCGGTTCGACATTCTTGAACAAAGCGAAACAGAACTCGGCGGGATCAAGGATGTTGTCGCCCATGTTCAGGGAGCTGGCGTTTTTGCCAAGCTTAAGTACGAAAGCGGTGTGCATAGGGTGCAAAGGGTGCCGGAAACGGAATCAGGTGGCCGGATCCACACGTCTGCAGCGACGGTCGCTGTTTTGCCAGAGGCGGAAGACGTTGATATTCACGTCGATGCAAACGATATCCGAATTGATACCATGCGCGCCTCAGGTGCGGGTGGGCAGCATGTGAATACAACGGACTCCGCAGTTCGGATCACCCATATCCCAAGCGGGATTGTTGTCACCAGTTCCGAAAAATCCCAGCACCGCAACCGCGAGATCGCGATGCAGGTTCTTAAAACGCGGCTTTACGATCTCGAGCGGCAAAAACTGCACGATGAACGGTCTGCAAGCCGCAAAAGCCAGGTTGGTTCCGGGGACCGGTCCGAGCGCATCCGGACCTATAACTTTCCACAAGGCCGAATGACCGATCACCGCATCAATCTGACGCTCTACAAGCTGGAACAGGTCATGCAGGGCGATCTGACTGAAGTGATCGAAGCGCTGACATCGGATGATCAGGCGACAATGCTTGCGGAAATGGAGACCTGAGATGGCGGCGTCAGAGTCTGATTCTGCGGATTCGGGCGGAGCTTTCACTCTTCTTTTACGCCGCGCGACAACAACACTAACAATCGCGGGTGTTCCTGATCCGCAACGTGACGCCCGACGCCTGCTTGCGTTTGTGCTTGGCGTTTCGGTTGACCGTTTGGTGCTGGCAATGGACGGGCACCCTTCCAACGAAGTGGCTGGTAAATTTCTGGAAGTTATAGAGCGCCGGATTGCGCGCCAGCCTGTCTCGCAAATTGTGGGGGAGCGAGAGTTCTATGGCCGGGCCTTTCGGGTAACATCCGATGTGCTTGATCCAAGACCAGATACCGAAACGCTGATCGATTGTGCATTGGAGCGGCCATTTCAGCGGGTTCTCGATCTGGGAACCGGTAGCGGATGTATTTTGCTTACCTTGCTGGCCGAAAAAACGGGCACTTCTGGTGTTGGAGTCGATATCTCCGAGGCAGCCCTTGATGTTGCACGCGGCAATGCAGAATCGCTTGGTCTGGAAGATGTTTCAGAGTTTCGGCAATCTGATTGGTTCTCCAATGTTTCAGGAACCTATGATCTTATAGTGTCTAATCCGCCTTACATTACCGAGGATGAAATGGACGCACTGGAGCCCGAGGTGCGCGAGTGGGAGCCGTTCGAGGCGTTGTCGCCGGGTGGAGATGGTCTTTCTGCGTATCGTGTTATCGCAAGGGAGGCTGCTGGGTTTCTGAAGCAAGGGGGGCGGTTAATCGTCGAGATTGGCTTTGAACAGGCATTGCCCGTTAGTGCCATTTTTGAAAAGGCGGGATTCCGTGATATAGTGGTTAGAAGGGATTTGAATGGCCATGATCGTGTGGTCAGCTGCCGTGTTATATGAAAATAGTGTAAAACTGGCGCGCAGGGTGGCAAAAAAGCACGCAAAATGCATCTGAACGTTAGATTCTGCTTGTCATGTCCCTTGGCTCGTGTTTACTCAGTCATGTACGAGGCGGCGGATGCATAGCGCGGTCCCCCTTGTCAGTAAGCCAGAACATCGCCCGAACCCGGTTGGTTAGCCCCACGCATAATGCGCGGTAGAGGTAACAGCGAATGCCACACCAAGGCTGGATACGAAGTAAATTATGAGATCAACAAAACAACGTACGCGGGGCAAACCGAACCGCAATCGCAATACTGGAAACAACCTGAACCGAGTCTTTGACAGTTCGGGTCCAGAGGGCAAAGTCCGCGGCACTCCGCAGCAGATTATTGACAAATATCAACAGCTCACGCGTGATGCGCAGCTGAGTAATGACAGGGTTGCGGCTGAAAGTTTTCAGCAACACGCAGAGCATTATACCCGTCTGCTTGGCGAAGCACAGCGCGAGGCGGAAGCCAGACGGCTGGAGCAGGAAGCGCAGCGCGAGCAGCAGAACAGCCAGCGCGAAGCGGAGCGTGCAGAACGCAACGAATCCGTGCAGGCACAAACATCTGATGCCCGCCCTCCACAGCCTTCAGAAGGCCAAGGAGACAACCAGCCGAGGGAGCGTAGACAGCCCCGACGTCAGGAGCGCAGGGTTGACCCCGCAGAGGCGCCGCAGCCTGACATGATGCCGCCTATCCCGATGATGCAAACACCCGCTGAGAGTGATTTGGTCGAAACACCAGAGTCCGCGTCCGCGTCAGAGCCCAAGCCAAAACTCAAACGGCCACGTAAACCACGCGTGCCAAAGGCAGAAAAGCCAAAGGCTGATGCAGCACCGGAGGCTGTGAAAGAAGAACCATCCGGGGGCATGCCAGATACACCCGAAGCGCCCGAAGCTGCTGAGTAATCAAAAGTCAAAGACCCATACGCGGAAGTGTATGGGTTTTCTTACGGCCTGTAAGTCAATCGTGTTGGCCCGGTTTGAGCTTCTAGCGATCAAAGTTTAGCCGTTCTTGTTCTGTATGGCATGGTATTGACGCTTGTCGTTGAACAGCAAAATTCACGTCTCAGTCGTGTTGTTGCCCTGATGATGCCACACCAAGCCCTGATCCTGAACCGAAACAGCTACGGTTGAGGTACTAAAGCGTGATCGCATTTCTTAAGAGCGCCGGGATCATCCTTGGAATATTCATTGGCACGACAATTCTGGCAGTGGCGTCACCCCAGATCGCGTTTTACGTCGCTATTGCATTTCTCATCCTACCAGGAATCGCTTTGCTAAAGCCAATACCGAAGCTGTGGCTTGGCAATCGCGGAGTCAATTTTGCACTGATTTTGTTTGTCGGCATTCCCGTGACGATCGGCGCGCATGGGATCGTCACGGATCAGCGAGAGGCACAGTTTGCTGAACTAAAGGTCACAGACCAGACCGCCTATCTTGCTGCGCTTGAAGACTTTGATCAGGATCGCTGGCTTTCTGAATTGAAGGTAATCGATCCAGAGCGTCATGTGGTTGAAGTCGCCCGGATCGCGGAAGAAGAGGCCCAGAAACAACAAGAAGCTAGAGCCAAAGCCCAAGCAGAGGCAGCGGCAACGCGCGCAGAGGAATGCGGCAACAAGAACGAAATCACGGCCTATGTTATGAGCCAAGAATTCGTTAAGCGCCAGCTCCGCGCCCCTTCGACGGCAGAGTTCCCATGGGCCACTGAAATTAGCACGCGCGCGCTGGGCGACTGCAGGTATCAAATTGTTGCCTACGTCGATGCGCAGAACGCGTTCGGTGCAATGCTTCGGACACGGTACACCGCGACGATGCTGCTGCACCCAGTAGAGGAAAGCTGGTCTGCACTGGAAGTTAACGTTTCAGAATAGGTGGCCGACAAATCGTTTTCTGTCTGCAACGGATTTCCCGCAGAGCATTCTCTGTTTTCAACTCATGTCGGTTTTGTGCCCACAGCAGATCAACTGGAACTGCTGAGATGACTCAATCTTTAAGTGAAAGTACGGGCCAGAGCGCAGAACCCTTCGATCGAGATTTGCTCTGCCCGATCGGTCGGCTTAATCCCAACCGAAACCATCCGGTCTTCCATATCAGGGGCAATGGATTTCAGCGACGCGCGCAGCATTTTGCGCCGCTGGTTAAACCCGGCCGCAACAATCCGATTGAGGATTTTCTCGTCCGCTGGAAAAAGCGGCTCTTCACGGCGTTTCAGATGAACCACCGCAGAATGAACTTTTGGCGGAGGGGTAAAGGCTTCGGGCGGTAGCGACATGACAATCCGCGCCTCAGTGCGCCATTGCGCAAGAATGCCAAGCCGACCGTAGGCCTTGCTGCCGGGTTGCGCCGTAATCCGCTGGGCGACCTCTTTCTGAAACATCAGGGTCAGGCTTTCCCAGAAGGGTGGCCAACTGGCAGGCGTAAGCCAACGGATCAAAAGTTCTGTCCCGACGTTGTATGGCAGGTTTGAAACAACACGGATTGGTGGCGTGAGATGCGCGCGTATGTCAATGTCCAGCGCATCCGCATTGATAACCTCAAGTCGGCCCGGGTAAGCGTCGGCAATTTCTGCCAGTGCTGCCATGCACCGAGGGTCTTTTTCAACGGCAAGAACGCGCCGTGCCCCTTCCGCGAGCAGCCCCCGGGTCAGGCCACCCGGACCGGGGCCAACTTCCAGAACGTCGCACCCCGCAAGATCTCCGGCTTGTCGCGCGATCTTGGCCGTAAGGTTGAGGTCGAGCAGGAAGTTCTGTCCCAGAGATTTTTTCGCTACAAGGCCGTGGGTGTTGATCACTTCGCGAAGCGAAGGAAGAGAGTCTATCTTGCTCATTCTCTGGTCTTGGCCATTTTGTCCGCAAGCTTCAAAGCCTCGATCAGACTGTCGGGTTTGGCAATGCCTTTACCCGCAATGTCAAAGGCTGTTCCGTGGTCGGGCGAGGTGCGCACAAAAGGCAATCCCAGCGTCACATTCACGCCTCTGTCGAAATCAAGCGTCTTGATCGGGATCAGCGCCTGATCATGGTACATGCACACAGCTACATCATAACTGCTTCGCGCTCTGGCATGAAACATCGTATCTGCGGGCAGGGGGCCTATGATGCGCATCCCTTGAGCACGCAGTGTTTCGAGCACCGGGGCGATAAGGTCGCTGTCCTCTGTCCCCATGGTGCCGCCTTCGCCTGCGTGAGGGTTGAGGCCAGCAACGGCGATACGAGGGGCATCAATGCCAAAATCACGTATCAAACCGGCATGTGTAATCTTCAGCGTTTCTGTAAGAAGCTCGGCCGTCAGCGCCTTTGGCACTTCCAATAATGCGATGTGAATAGTGACTGGGACGACTTTAAGGTCTGGTCCTGCCAACATCATCACCACACGGTCAACCCCGGTCAGCGCGGCGAGGTATTCTGTGTGCCCCGGATAGGCAAATTCCGCACCATCTTTCAGCGCTTTCTTGTGAATAGGGTTGGTGCAGAGCGCCGAAGCTGCACCGGATGTGACCAGTTCGACACCTCGTGCGATCACGTCTATCACGCCTTTTGCGTTTTCAGGTGCAGGAACGCCGGGTGTTGCTGGTGCGGCGAACCGGTGAACCAGTATAGGTAGCGTATCCGCTGAAGCCAAAACTGCATCTTTCGGGGTCGCGATTTCTGTGATCGGGGTCCCTGGTGGCAGATGCGCCGGGTCCCCGATAAGAAAGAATGGCAGTGTTTCCTTAAGTTCAGACCACGCCAGCACTGCAAGCTCCGGACCGATACCCGCCGGCTCCCCACAGCTTAGCGCAATTGGTAGTGTCGTCATGGGTATGAGATGAAAGCTTCGGCCCGCAAATCCGCCAGCAAGCCATCCGCATAAGAGCTGAATCGCTGGTTTGTCAGGCGCGCACGTATATCTTCCCTCGAAACGTCGACGGTTTGTTCGGTAACGCGTCCACAAAGCATCAGGAGCATCAATGTTTGCCCGTTAGAGCGGGTCAAGGCAGTTGAAACTTCGTTATCATCCAGCTTTGCAAGTTCCAGCGCTATATCCTGTGGAACTTCTGCAACTGGTAGTGTTTCGCGTTGAAGGCGTTCTTCTGGCTGGCCTTTGGCAATTCCGTAAAGATCATCACAGGTGTCGATCTGGTTTCGGATGTTTGTTGCCTGACTCTGGGCTTTTTCGGTTTGCCCTCCGGCTATGAAATAGGTGGCATACTCAACCGATATCGCCTGCTCATCGGGTGTGTCGGTTTCTTCGATAGCGCGGAGCTGAAAAAGCGCAATCGCGTTTGGAATTTCAATCGGGTCCGTCACTTCGCCCGGGCTAAGCGTGAGAATCTGTGCGCGAATTGGCGCGGGAAGGTTGCCAATTGGCATCCAGTCGATCCGGCCACCACGTCCGCGCGAGGCTGAGGCAGAGCTTGACTGCGCGGCAGAGGAAAACGCACCAAGCGATGTCATCTGGCTTATTTGTTCCGCACGGCGTCTGGCCGATGCTTCTTGTCCGGGAGGGGCCGGCAAGATGATTTCGGAAAGCAATACGCGAACGCCGCTTTGATTTGACGACAAGGCAATCGCGCGGTCAATTTCTGATTCAGTGATGTTCACGCGTTGTGTGAATCGTTCCCTGATAACACTTCGCCAGGCCAGACCGGCGATCACAAAGTCACGGAACGTCTGCATTTCAATACCGTTGCCTGCAAGGAGCTGGCCAAATTGCTCAACCGTCAAATCTGCGCGGGAAACAAACTCTTCCATTCCTGCTTCGATGTCTTCTTCTGGAACGGATATCCCTAGCTGGCCAGCTGTCTGAAGCCTTAGACGGTCATCAATCAGCCCGTTCAAGGCTTCTTCTTCGAGGTTACCTGGCTGTCTCAGAAGCTGAAGCAGCTTGACCCGCTGCTCGACTTCAAAGTTTGTTACGACCTTGTCATTGACCACAACAGCGGGCGCGAATTTACTTTGCGCCGATACTGGCAAGCTGAGCATCAAAATCGAGACACAGGCCAAAATCAGACGCGTCGGTTTAAAGCTTCTCATGTTCGTTTGCTCTTTCCTTAACTGGTGCAGCTTCGGGCAAGATTGCGGTCACTGCCGCCAACCCCAAAACCACTGAGCGATATCGTCAGACCGAAGTCTGTTGCTGGGGTCACAATAGTCGAGGACGTAAAGCGACGCGAGAGGGAAAGATCAATCTTTACGCACTCGCTCTGGTATTCCAGGCCCACACCTGCTCGTGATGCCTGTTTTTCGACAAAATCGTAACGCCAATCGGTTTTCCCGGTCCAGCGATCATCGAAGCGGTAGGAAGAATCGAAAATCCATTCAGATGTACGCGGGCGGATTTCTGCGGGTGCTGCGGTTAACCAAACATAGGTCGAGGCAAGCGACAGCCGATCATTGCGCCAGGACACGCGGGTTTCGTTTCGCGTGAAATCAAAGGTGTCATCAAACAATGCCCTGTTTGTAAGAGACAGGTTGTTTTGCAGTTTGAGCTGTATCGCGGCCAACCAGTCAGAGGTGCTGCCTGTGAGGCCGGAGCCAGCCGTGAACTGCCCCAAATCCTCGGCCCGGAAGATGCGACCCGCCGTCAGCCCAAGGGACCAGCCTGAAGGGTCAAAGCGCGTCCATGACCCGCCAACATTTACGCGAAATCCCCGCTCGTAAGCATCTGTGCCGGGATAGCGGGTCAACGCAAACAGATTGCCTTCGTCAAATTCCAGCAATGTGCTGTCTTCGTTTGGTAAATTCGGAATGTTTTCATTCGTCCAGAGCAACTGCACCACAGGCTCAACGATGTGCGAAGCACCCTCGGGGCTGGTCATGGCCCACGGCCAGCGTAACTCTGAACCCAGTGTAATGGTATGAAACAAACCATCTTCTTCACCGGGCGCACCCTGTGAAACATCGTAGAAATCGAGGTTCGCTTCGGTTAGTACGGCTGCGACCATTCCGTTTCTCAAAATCCAGTCCTTACGCCAGTCTAGGCCAGCACTGGCGCGTGTCACGTCCCGCCCAAGATTGCCCGGAATGCTCGAGCGGCGACTGTGGCTATGCGTTTGAAACCTGAGATCAGCATCGCCGCCGATGAAAGCAGGTTCAAACCTGCGTTGGTAGAATATGTCGGATACCAGAGATGGGATCGTACTGTTACTTTCAGTTGTTCGCAGCGTTTCATAGAAGACAAGCCCGGCACTAAAAAACTGGTCCCGCCGTGTGCGGGACAGTTCTATTGCGCTGTCCAGCCGGTCCGTATCAGAATAGCCATAGTCGAGCAGATAAGATGAATCGCTTGTGGTTTCGATATCAAAATTAAGCTTGTAATCACGCGGTAAGTTAAAGCTGCCTTCGCCAAATAGATACCAGCGGTCCTGGTCGCGCAAAATATCATCCCGCGAAAAAGCCCCTTCAAAGTCTATCGTTCCGGTTCTGAACGCCTGCCTGTAACGCAACTCAAGCGTTTTAGTGCTGGAGGAAAAATAGGGCGTTATCGTGATATCTTTGTCGTCGCCTATCGCGATGAAGTAAGGGATCTTAAGGCCAAACCCAAGTTGTGATGTAGATCTGAGCGACGGTGTGAGAAAACCGGTGGCACGTTCCAATGTCGGATCGGGCAACCTGAGGCGTGGTAGATACATTACCGGAATGTTCATTACGCGAAATTGCGCATTGTCAAAATAGAGCTGCCGTTCTTCCTGATCATGTATAATGCGTTCTGCACGAATTTGCCAAAGGGGAACCGGGTTGTTTGCACAAACCTGGCAGCTTGAAGCGACGGTTTTGTATAGCTGGGTATAGCGCCCGCCCACTCTGGTCATTTCGGCTGCGGCGAGTTGCAATTGCTGGTCAAGCACCATTCGCGCACCGCGCATAACGCCGTTTCTTAAGTCAGCGTCAAGGCTGGCGCTGTCTGCAAGAACGATAATCGAATCCCCTTCGATCAGCGTGACGGGTCCCTCTATTTCAAGATGCTCTCCGGCTCTGTCATAGGTGATGCGACGTGCCTTAAGGTGAGACCCCCGAAAAAAGATCTCGACATTGCCTTCCGCGACGATCGTTGAACTTCCGAGAATTTGCAGGTTGTCGGCAATAAGGCTCGCTGCGTCCTGAGCCCGAGCGGACACAGGCAACACCAGAAGGGCAAATAAAATACAGAGAACGCGCGACATCAGCCATCCTCCAGATGCAATAAAAGCGCCAGAGACAAACATATTGCCGCAACGGGTGGGCTCCAGGCGGCGACAATTCCGGGTATTTGTCCGCTTTCACCCAGAACCTGGGCGAAGTTTCGGATGAAAAACAAGGTAAACCCAGACAGGATAGCACCTAACACCATCGTCCCCGTGTGGCCAAAGCGCGTGTGGCGCAGGGTAAAACAAGCTCCTACCATGACCATCGCAACAAGCAGTAGGGGAAGCGCAAGCTCCATTTGGAGCCAAACCTTGTGCCTGCTTGCCGAAAATCCGGCCCGGTCAAGGCTTTCTATGAAAGCTGGTAAATCCCAGATCGGGATCGTGTCAGGCGTTCCAAAGCTGTCGCGAATTTGGTCGCGTGTCAGTTCGGACGGAAGGTTCAGGTTTTCATGGAAAATTGCGTCGCGTTCCGGATTGTCACTGTTGTGTAGCCGCCATTCTTTGGCGTCGATCAGTTCCCACGCGCCAGAGGTAAGCGAGGCCGTGCGGGCCTCAATCCGACGAATTGCTGTGCCATCATTCGAGAATGTCATGAAGGTCGTGTCCAGCAGCCGCGTTCCGTCCAGATTCGCATGCGAAGCACGTATCACCGTCTGGCCCTCGGAGCCGCCCTGGCGCAACCACAAACCTTCCTGCGAAATCGAAAGGACTGCCTCGTTGTTTGTGTATCGGTTGACGCGGGCCTCATATTCTTTTGTTGTCGCGGCAACGATAGGGTTGAGCGCGGCAACCGCCAGCACCCCGATCAGAAGGGCCACCAGAACTGGTGGCACCAGCGCCCGAAGGGCTGATCTGCCGGCAGCGCGTGTAACAACCATTTCGCTGCTTCGGGCCAACCCAAGAAACAGAGTCAAAGTAGCCAGAATTACAATTAGCGGTAAAATCTGGTAGATCGACTGGGGCACATTCAGGGCTGACAGTGAAACGATCTCAGTGAATCCGATGACTTCGCTATCAAATTTCCGAAGTTGTTCGACCATATCAAGCAAAAACATGATGATCGCAAAAATTGCGAAAATGCTGGCAAAAGCACTTAAAAAACGCCGCGCAAAATAAAGATGCAAAGTCATGCAGTCACCTTGCGTCGTCGCTTGAAGAGCATCGGTTTGCTGGAAATCCAGAGCATTAGATAAGAGATCAAGATTCCGGTTAGGACAGAAACGTAAACCAAGAACCAATAGTTTTCGTTATTTTGCGCGATTTCGTTCAAGGCGTTGTCTAAGGTTTTTATAAAGATCAATAATACGATAGCGCCGACGATTTGTCGCCAAAATCCAAATCGGTTAAAGCCACCAAGCATCAAACAGGAGAAGCCAACAAGCGCCGTGACAATCGCAAGAAGAGGTTGGGCAAATCTGAAATGTGCTTCGTATAAAAAATGTGCGCGTCTTATCCCGATGCTTTCCAGGAATTCGTCGGACGCGTTTAAAAGCTGATACGTCGACAAGAGCTCCGGGTTGCTTGATGTCGTTGATTTTTCCTCAATCAAAGATCCAATGTCATATGCGAAATCCGCAAAACTCGTCGTTGCTAAACGCTGGCTGTCAGGTGTGAAATTTTGTGCAAGACCGTCAAACATCAAAAGTTTTGGCCCGGACGGATCACGCACCAACAAGGCGCGTTTTGCAGTATAGGTTACGGGAGAGTCTGCGTTGCGGACATCAGATAGGAAAATGTGACGCAATTCCCCGGCCGGGCTGATCTCACGGATATAAAACGTGATGCCGTCGGCGGGGTGCAAAAACATGCCTTCCTTCAAAAACCGTGCCGTGACGTTTTGCGAAATCTCGGCACGTCTTTCGTGCAAGGCCCGAAGCGACGAGGGAACAAGAAAATGCATGAGAACAGACATCATGAGCGCAACGACGATACCGAAGAACAACACAGGACGCGCGAGGCGATACCCGCTGTAACCGGAGGATTGCATAACAACCAATTCACTTTCCGTCGAAAGGCGGTTTGTTACGTAGACCGAGGCAGCAAAAGCGGAAATAGGCAAAACAACCCGAACCACGCGCGGCAGCGTGAGCGCGGTGAACTCTAAAAACACCGTTGCGGACTGTCCGTCAGCAATAAGTTGGTCAAACAAAACAACGGCGCGGTTAATCCAGTAGACCATCACAAGAACAAGCGAAAAAAAACCGAAAAGCACCATCAATTGCGACAGCATGTATCTGTCGAATCTGGCCAATCTCATCCCCCTTAGTCCCGTTTCAGCGCAACCTAGCGGATTTGGCTGGCGGGGAAAACTGCTATCTGGTCAATAATGCAACCAGCGACTAGGTATAGCAAAACCCTGCTTACGGAGACCATACATGACAACCCCTGCTGTGATCCATTTTAAAGATGTAGACTTGGACGTAATTTCCGATTGGAAAGGCCGCATTGCGGTATTTCTTGGCGCTGACGGTCGCATGGATCAGACGGCGCGGCGGGTGAATCGCCTGACAAAGGGTGCACTGCAACGGATGGTTGAAAACCCGGGCTTCGCTAAAATGAAGGCCGGGGACAATCGTGAACTTGCGTTTCCTGCAGGGTTAGCTGCAGAAGCTGTTATTGTAACGCGTCTTGACCGTCGCCCAACGGTCGAGGATGCACGCAAAGCCGGATCAGCGATTGCCAAATCCAAAGGCAAAAACCCCTTGTTGGTTCTGGCGGGTAACCTTGCCAAATCCGCTGAACTTTCGCTTGGCCTTGCGCTACGGGGGTACGATTTTTCTGACCATAAATCGGATGAAGAAGAAAAAAACGGCGACATAACAATCATGCTGTCCAAACCCGAGGAGGTTGCAGCAGAGTCCGCGCCGAAGGCGGCCGTTGCGGAGGGTGTGTTTTTCACTCGTGATCTGGTAAATGAACCCGCTAACGTTCTGACAACAGATGATTTTGCAGCGCGTCTAGCCGCGATGCAGGAATTGGGGCTCGACGTTGAGATTCTGGAAGAAGACGCGCTTGAAAAACTTGGGATGCGCACCCTGCTTTCTGTCGGACAAGGAAGTGAAAGCCCGACAAAAGTTGTGGTCATGCAATGGAACGGCGGCAAAAAAGGTGACGCGCCTTTTGCTTTGGTCGGGAAGGGCGTTGTTTTTGATACTGGTGGCATTTCCCTGAAACCGGGCGCTGGCATGGAAGACATGACTATGGACATGGGCGGTGCAGGCGTCGTGTCTGGTGTGATGCGCACCTTGGCGCTGCGCAAAGCCAAGGCAAATGTCGTTGGTCTTGTCGGGCTGGTTGAAAATATGCCCGACGGCAAAGCAACACGCCCCGGCGATGTTGTGAAGTCAATGAAGGGCGACACTGTTGAAATCATCAACACGGACGCTGAAGGGCGTTTGGTTCTGGCAGATGTCCTCTGGTACGCGCAGGAACGGTTTAAGCCATCAGGGATGATTGATCTTGCAACACTGACGGGTGCGATCATCATCGGCCTAGGGCACGAAAATGCGGGTGTATTTTCCAATGATGACGCGCTGTGCAACGCGTTTCTGAAAGCAGCTAAAGCTGAAGGCGAAGGCGCATGGCGCATGCCACTGGGCAAAGCCTATGACAAACAGATCAAATCGCGGATTGCCGATATGAAAAACGTTGGCGGGAGGCCTGCGGGTTCGATCACTGCGGCGCAGTTCCTGCAAAGGTTCGTGAAGGAAGACATGCCCTGGATTCACCTTGATATTGCAGGGGTCGCAAGTGTTGCGGCGGAAACCAGTTTTGCACCCAAAGGCGCGACAGGCTGGGGGGTCATGTCACTTGACCGTATGATCCACGACATGTTTGAGCGCTGATGGGCGCTGCGTTCTTTTACCACTTAACCGAAAGTCCGCTTGAACATACTCTGGCCATGCTCTTGGGCAAGGCAGATCAGGCGGGCTGGCGGTGCGCTGTTCTTGGGTGTTCAGCAGAGCGAATGATCTGGCTTGATCAGCGTCTCTGGCTTGGCGCGGGCGATGCGTTTCTCGCGCATGGTCTTGCGGGTGGAACATACGATGCAGATCAGCCTATCTTGTTGACAACAAATGATGATTTTCAGAATGGCGCAAGCTGTCTCATGTCAGTCGATGGGGCCGATGTAGAGCCAGAGGTAGTGACTGCGATGGAACGGGTCTGCATTCTGTTCGACGGTAACGACACGGACGCAGTTGATAAGGCTCGGGCACAGTGGAAAACCCTGACAGATGCCGGATGCAGCGCCCAGTACTGGGCGCAGGATAACGGTAGCTGGACGAAAAAGGCAGAACGCTAGCGGGTTAAGACCAGTTTGCCATTGGCAATTTCGATACGCTCAAAACGGTTGAGATAGGACATCCCAAGAAGCGAGCTATCCATATCCGCCTCGTTCACGTAGGCGGGGATGTTATCTTCAATGATCGGTCCCAAAAGAACGTTGTCCAGTTTCACGCGGGCGGTTCGTACCGTTCCATTTGCGGTTTCGGCTTGCCCCAAATACGCGAGCGTTTCAGGGTTGATTCCAATTCGGCGCGCGTCATCCGGTGACAAGACGATGTAAGTTGCGCCAGTGTCCACCGTAAATCGAACCGGCTGCCCCTTGATTTGAAGCGTGAGGTAAAAGTGACCGTCAGGGGACCTTGGAACTTCAATAGTTGCCCCTTCATTGATGTAACTTTGCTGCGGCAGGATATCGTCGCGGATATCGCCCCAAAGACCTACTGCTGCGACGACACCGATAAATATCAGCCCCCAGATTGTCGCGTGCTGGGCTGTTTTTCCCAAAGAATTGCGGTTTGACGCTATGAACCAACCAACAACGGCCGTTCCCAGAAGGACAAGATAAATGATTTGCGCAAGTGAATCGCCCGGCATGTTGGTTCCTTTCAAATCCTATATAGGAACCTCAGCCCGCAATGACACCAACAGACCGCAATCCGTCGATCACAAATTGTACCGAAAGTGCGGCCAACAGCATGCCCAACAAACGTGTAACAACGTTGATGCCGGTTTCTCCTAGCAAACGCTCCAGCAGACCGGCAGCTAAAAAGAACATCAAAACGACAGTGATTACCGCAATCATTACCAGATGAATGGCAAGGATACCGCTCCATTCACCACCGGCCTGTCCTGTCAGCAAAATCATTGACGCAATTGCGCCAGGGCCACTGATCAAAGGGGTAGCAAGGGGAAAGACCGATGGGTCGTTGGCACGAGAGGCCTGCCCACGCCGCCGCTGCGTGCGCCGTTCAAACAACATATCAAGGGCGGTAAGAAACAAGAGGATACCGCCAGCAATCCGGAAAGCAGATAGCGAAATTCCGGCAAATCCAAGAACCGCTTCGCCAAACAATCCAAACAGGGTCAATAGACCGACAGAGATTAAGCAGGCGCGTAACGCTATGGCACGGCGTTCAGCCGTTGTCATCCCTTGCGTCAATGCAACAAACAAAGGAGCAAGACCAATAGGGTCTATCACCACAATCAGCGTTATGAAAGCCGTAAGGAGTGCTGCAACTTCCACGTCTAAGTCTCTGCTTTTTCTAGCTTACTTTGCGCTTTTAGCCACAAATTTTCGGCGCGTTCCTGTGCGTCCCGCACCTCTGCGTATTTCTTTTGCCAGACGGCCGATTCAGCGATTCGCTCGGGTTCATAGATCGCTGGATCTGCGAGTTTCTTTGCCAGTTTTTCACCCATCTCGTTTAGTTTTTCCAGCCGTTCCTCGCATTTACGCACCTCGGCGCGCAAGGATTGCAACGTATCGCGTGATGCTTTTACCGGTGCGGGCTTTGCTTTTGCGGGTTTGGTTGGCGTGTCGCGCGACAATAGCATCTTGCGATAAGACGGAAGATCGTCATCGTAAGGTTTGACTGTGCCGCCTTTGACGAGCCAAAGCCTGTCTGCAACGAGGCTAAGAAGATGCATGTCGTGACTGACGAGGATCACCGCACCTGAATAAGCCGTCAGCGCGTTCACCAGCGCTTCGCGGCTTTCGATATCAAGGTGGTTGGTCGGCTCATCGAGAATCAGCAGATGTGGCGCGGGAAGGGTGGCAAGCAAGAGTGACAGCCGTGCCTTTTGTCCCCCGGACAAGCGGCCCACGGGTGTTTCAGCCTGATCAGCGCCCAATCCAAAACTTGCAAGGCGTGCCCGTATCTTTGCCTGCCCTTCATTGGGGCGTTCGCGCACGAGGTGCTGAATTGGCGTTTCGTCGATGTATAATTCCTCGACCTGGTGTTGCGCGAAAAAGCCGACGCGCAACTTGTTGGACGTCGTCATTCGCCCGCCCATTGGTTTAAGTCTGTTCGATAACAACTTGGCAAGAGTGGATTTTCCCTCTCCATTCTTACCAAGTAAAGCGATCCGATCGTCCTGATCAATGCGTAAATCCATGTTCCGCAGAACGACTGTATCGCCATAGCCGACCGATACGCCTTCGGTCGAAATGATGGGTGGTGAAAGCTCTTCCGGCTCTGGAAAGCTGAAAACCGTGCGCGCCTGATCTTCAGGCGCTGTGATCGGCTGCATTTTCTCGAGCATTTTAACGCGCGACTGAGCTTGTTTTGCTTTTGAGGCTTTGGCCTTGAAACGGTCAACGAAGCTTTGCAAATGGGCGCGACGCAGGTCTTGCTTTTTGGCCTGCGCGGCCTGAACCGCGCGTTGCTCGGCGCGCTGGCGGGCAAACTGGTCATAGGGGCCGGAATAATAGGTCAGTGTCTTGTTTTCGAGATGCAGGATCGCGCCAACAGCACGGTTCAGCAACTCTCGGTCGTGGCTGATGATCAGAACAGTATGCGGGTATTTCGACAGGTAGTTTTCAAGCCAAAGCGCGCCTTCAAGGTCCAGATAGTTGGTTGGCTCGTCAAGCAGCAGATAGTCGGGCGCAGAAAACAGCACAGCTGCAAGGGCCACACGCATCCGCCAACCGCCGGAATAGGCGGAACATGGTTTTTGCTGGTCTGCGTGGTCAAACCCAAGCCCGCGCAAAATGGCGCCTGCACGCGCCTCGGCCGACCATGCATCAATATCGGCCAGTCGGGTCTGTACCTCGGCAATGCGGGACGGGTCAGTTGCTGTCTCGGCTTCTTCCAAAAGATTGGCGCGTTCCGTATCAGCAGCCAGCACCGTATCGATCAGTGAAACCTCGTTTGAGGGTACCTCTTGCGCAACACCGCCTATGCGCGCGCGAGCCGGCATTGTGACTGTGCCTCCTTCAAGCGGTATTTCACCGCGGATCAATTTGAACAGCGTGGTTTTCCCAGCGCCATTGCGGCCGATCAGGCCAACCTTGTGGCCTGTGGGAATCGTCGCAAAAGCACCCTCAAACAGAGGGCGGCCTTCAACGGAATAGTTCAGATCAGTAATACGCAACATGCGCGCGGTGTGCATCAACCGCGCCTTGGCGTCAATCACAGCTTTTCAAGCGTTCCTACGCGTGTTAGCAGGGCCGCAAATTTCACAGCTGGGCAGGGGCCGGGCTGACAGCAAGCAAAGAGAGACTGACATGGCGATCCAACGCACCTTTTCGATCATCAAACCCGATGCAACCAAACGCAACCTGACCGGTGCCATCGCCGCGAAATTCGAGGCCGCAGGCATGCGTATCGTGGCGTCCAAACGCATCCACCTGACCAAAGCGCAGGCTGGCGTGTTTTATGAAGTTCACAAAGAGCGCCCGTTCTACGATGAACTTTGCGAATTCATGAGCTCTGAGCCGATCGTTGTTCAGGTTCTCGAAGGCGAAGACGCAATCGCGAAAAACCGCGAAGTCATGGGCGCAACAAACCCGGCAGAAGCGGCTGATGGCACGATCCGCAAGGAATACGCGCTGTCTATCGGCGAAAACTCGGTCCACGGCTCGGACGCGCCGGAAACCGCGGCTGTTGAAATCGCTTACTTCTTCTCGGGCCTTGAACTCGTCGGCTAATAGAACTCAGAACTTAAGATTGAGCGGGTCGCCAGATTGGGCGGCCCGTTTTTATTTTGAGCCCGGCCGCCTCGTGGGGGCGGCTCGGCTCTGTCCGTGCGGCGCACGGGTTTGCTTACGTTAGACACCTATATCAGCACCCGTTCGGTACGTCGTGGTCCCAAGTCTGACCTGTGAGTTTTACGAACGTTCATCAGTGGTGTTGGTGAGCGGAGTACGCTCAAGATTTCTTCTGCGAGACCTCTGCGAATTCCGACGCAAGCTCAGCCATGATTTCAGCGGAGTGCTGACCACGATCTGGAACGGGCGGGGGTGATGATACTGGCCAACCTGAAAAACGCGGGGCCGCCACCGCCTGCAAACCATCCTCAGTTTTATGCCATGTCTGGCGCGCGTGATTGTGCGGAGTCCAAAAGGATTCTTCAGGTGAAAGAACGGGTGCCACGCAGGCGTCTGTTTCTTGGAACAACGCTTCCCAATAGTGCAAAGGGTGTTCTGCAAACCGCGCTGAAAGCTGGTCAGCCAGCCGGGGCCACGCCGCTGGAGTAAACTGATTGGCTAGAAAATCCGCGTCGTCTTCCAGCCCCATCCGCTCCAGAAAAGTCAGGTAGAACTTTGGTTCGAGACATTGGACACTCACGAACCGATCATCGGCGCAGCGATAGGTGCGTGACCAGTGGGCGCCGACTAAAGGGTTTGATCGGGCAGGAGGCCCGCCTGCAGTTGACCCGTCTACGGAAAGCAACAGGTTTTGCAAATGGGCCGCCCCGTCAAAGATCGCGGCATCCACAACCGTGCCACTGCCACTGCGCTCAGCAGCCAGAAACCCGGCCAGCATGCCGGTTACGAGATAGAGTGCCCCACCGCCGATATCGCCAAGAAGGGTTGGCGGAACAGACGGGCGTTCGTGTGGTAATGCCGCCGACCAGAGCGCCCCGGCAAGGGCCAAATAATTCAGGTCATGCCCGGCGAGGGGGGCTTGTGGCCCATCCTGACCCCAACCGGTCATCCGACCGTAGACAAGCCGGGGATTGACCTTTTGGCACTCTTTAGGGCCAAGGCCCAGTCGCTCCATAACACCCGGTCGAAAACCCTCGATCAGTCCATCGGCGCGCGCCGCAAGGCGCAGGAAGGTTTCCCGGTCCGCCTCCGACTTCAGATCGAGCAGGATCGAGCGTTTGCCGCGATCGGTGAGAGGCTTGTCTTTCAGGCCAGGCAATGGCCCGGTACGCGGTCGATGCACGACAATCACATCAGCGCCGAGATCCGCGAGCATCATAGCGGCGAAGGGGCCGGGTCCGATCGCTTCAACTTCAAGAATACGGATCCCGTTCAATGGACCATTCGACATGCCAGCTTCCTTCAAGAACCGGAGATTCATAGCCGCATATAACACGCAACCGAGGGTGTTGCGGTATCAAAACAGGATGCAGGGCCGCAGTGCAACCTCTGTGGCGCACTCGGTTGTTTAAGTCTGGCACATGAATCGCAGAAGGTCTGTGCATGTGTTGCGTCGATCGGTTGAAGCCCGGCCAAAGCGAACAGGGTCCTGACAGAAACGACTCCGCGTGGTACTGGGCGATATGAATGCCACCTATGACAAAATCGGCCTGAACTACTCTGATCTGCGAAAGCCCGACACCCGGATTGAACAGGTGATCGGAAAGGCCTTGGGGCCTGCGAAAACCATCTTGAATGTCGGGGCTGGTGCGGGGTCATACGAGCCTGCGGACAGGCAGGTGACTGCGATCGAGCCTTCGAAGGAAATGATAAGGCAGCGTCCCGTCTCGGCGGCTACGGTTATTCAGGGCTATGCAGAAGACCTACCGTTTGACGACAATTCCTTTGATGCGTCGATGGCGATCCTGACGGTTCACCATTGGCTGGACAAAGAGAAGGGCCTTAGGGAAATGCGCCGGGTGACGCGAGGCAAGATCGTTATTCTTACATTTGATCCTTCGTTTCGTGGGTTTTGGCTTGCAGATTACATCCCGGAACTCGTGACGCTGGACGAGGGGCAAATGCCGAGAATGGCTGAATACGAGCAGTCGCTCGGGCCAGTAGGGATTTCACCCGTTCCAATTCCGCATGATTGTACAGATGGTTTCCTGAGCGCCTATTGGCGGCGGCCCGCAGCCTATCTTGACCCCAAAGTTAGGGCAGCTATGTCGCCATTTTGGGCGATGGGCGACGTTTCGGAGGCATTAGGAAGACTTGAGGCTGATCTGGAAAGCGGTGCATGGGAGCAGCGTTACTCACGACTGATCGACCTTGATGATTGTGACTGTGGTTATCGGCTCGTCACGACCACGTAAGGCGCTATAAGATTGGGATTTACAGCGTAGCTGAGCCCGAACCAAGGAAAGGGCGAGAAGCGCCCACCCCGTGGGGCCGGTTGGGGCGGTGCCCGCCCGTGAGGGCACGGGCATTGGGGCGTGAGCATTGATCTTTCTAAAATAATTCAGGCGGATCGGAAGTTGCAGTTTCTCACTTCTTGATTCAGTTAAGGAATGGGCAGACATGGTGTAAGAGCAAGTCCTATTTTTACCTTCGCTCAACAACGCCAATCGCATCCAGCGCTGTCTCAAGGTCTGACAGCCCCTTGTCAAAACTCTCTGCCTTTATTTTGTCAAAACGTTTGCGCAGTGCTTCCTTCTCGCGTCCCTTACAGTCGTTCCAGGGGCGGTTCTGAAGCGCCATGACAAGCACGTAGTAGCCAATGAAATGCGGGCGGGTTCCGGATTTCAGCAGGCGGCTATAGGTTTCATCGGCGCCAAGCGCGCGCAGCATTTCAGCAGAGTCGATTCCGGCGCGCGCACAGGCGGTTTCCATGGCGGGGCCAAGGTTTCGGATACTGGAAACAGGCGTTTTCATAAGCGCAGAGCTTACATGCCCCAACACCGGGTGCAACGTCGTTTCAGATACTGGCCCAATCCGTGATCCGGATGGTTTTCACCGGGGTATCCGCTTTTCGCTCAGCCGCTGATTCATGCGGCGTTTGCGAGGAAGTCGGAACATTGGCCGGGGTTGATGGCGAATATCCTGTTTCCGGTGAATTTGGGGGGGTGTTCGATTGCGTCTCTGGCGGTTGAACCTGTGCCATTGACCTGTACCTTTCCCAGCATTTTTTGCGCTGGTATCTGCCTCGGTTTTATTTTGAGCAACTCATTGCGTGGCTGCCGTATGCCAAGTGGTGGCAGGTCTCAATCTGCTTGTCGCGGTAAATTTGCGCCAAATATTCAGGTGATGAATTTTTGCCACAGCCAGAGGCGCGGAAGCGGCAAGCGCGCGCTTTAGAACCGCGTTGTCATCCGATAACCACGACCAAAAAACATACGTGCAAACGTAATAGGGCGGGTTTTAAGCCAGGTGATGCGTTCTGCGGTAAACACGGGCTCCCCAACCGGTAGGGCCAGCAGATCTGCGTTGCTTTCGTTTGCTGCTGTTGCAGAAAAGCTGATTTCCGCTTCAGTAAAGGGAACTTGGTTCACCAGCCATTCATTCGGGCTTAAGGTTTCAAAATCAGAACAATCAATGTCAGGAACCGTTGCTTTATTGATCCAGCGATCTTCAAACTGAAAGGGGGCGTTGTCCGCGTAGTGCATGCATTGCAAGTGCAACACCTTATCGTCGGGTCCAAGCCCTAACCGTGCGCGCAGCCAGTCAGGTGTAGGGGGGCTTTCGCAGCTCACAAGCGCGTAACGGTAAGCAGCCCCCGAAGCTTCGATTTCGACCCGTACCAAAGGAATTTCAAATTTCGCCTGGCGAATGGGGTTTGCATTTACCCGGGTTCCGGTTTTACGCCTGCGGTCAATGAAGCCTTCGTCAGCCAGCTCTCGCATCGCGCGGTTTACTGTGGCGCGGGCGCAGCCAAACTCATGCGACAGTTCAACTTCGCCCGGCATGATTGCGCCGGGGGCCCAGACGCGGTCACGGATACGCGCAAGAATCTGGGCTTTGATATCGCGGAAACTGACTTTGTCGCTCAATGACATGAAACGCTATTTCCTTATTATGTATGCGCATATATACATTATGTGCAGCAAAATAAAAGTTAACAGAAATGACAAGATGATGCGGATCGTTTCTTCAGACCAGTTTCGTACCTCGCGCTGGAAGAATGGCGGTGGTCTCACTCATGAGATCGAGAAGGAAGAAGACTCTCTTGGGCTCGTCTGGCGGCTGAGCGTTGCCGAGGTCGCCTCGGATGGGCCGTTTTCCAGTTTTCCGGGCCTCACGCGGATTTTGACGGTCATTGACGGGGCCGGGCTAGACCTTGTCCATGCGGATGGCACAATCAATGCTTTGCCATTAACACCGGTGCGGTTTTCTGGTGCATTGCCGGTAGAGGGGCGACTTATCGGGGAAAAAATATTAAATTTCAATGCTATATTTGATGAAGCTAAGGTCAGGATTTCCGTTGCTGTTCTACGATCTAGCGATGACTTTCCATCTGATTTCGAAGCTTGTGGTCAATTTGTACTCTATTGCATTGCTGGTGAAATGCAGATCGAAGGCCAGTGCGTTGCGCCGGGCGATGCTGCCTTTTTCGACACTAATCCAAACCGTGCAATAATTTCCGAAAACGCCTGTGCATTGCTCGTGATGCTTCAAAAGCGCAGCTAACCTTGTGCAAGCAAGACTGTAATCGCCTTGCGATACCGCGATACGATATCATCTCTGCCGATATGCTGCCCTTGCCGAACCATGTGGCGGCCCGCTGACCATAGGTCGGTTACAACTGCGTCGCTGGCGGCAAAGGCAAGCCCGTCAAAAATTTGCGCATCAGTCAAGGTGCACAGGGCGGGGGCGTCACTGTCTAGTGCCAGCAAATCAGCCAATCGCCCCTCTGCAATCACACCCGCATTGCGGCCAAGCGCCTGCGCCCCGCCACGTGCAGCGCCAAGATAAAGCGTTTCGCCAACGCTGCCTTCACCAACGACAAGAACGTTCCGCGCAAGATCTCGCAGGCGTTGAGAGTATTCCAGCGTTCGTAGTTCTTCCGTCAGTGAAATTCGTACATTTGAGTCTGATCCGAGCCCAAACGCCCCGCCGGCATTCAGGTAGGCGACACCGTTAAAAGGGCCGTCGCCCAAGTTGGATTCAGTGATGGGGCACAATCCCGCAACAGCACCCGACTTTGCCATGTTTGAAGTCTCAGTTTCAGTCATATGGGTTGCATGGATCAGGCACCAGCGATCATCCACTGGCGCGTTTTTCAGAAGCCATTCAACCGGGCGCGCACCAAGCCAGCCCTCTATTTCTTCAACTTCTTTGGGCTGTTCGGAAATATGGATATGAACCGGGCCATCCTTGTGGGCCGCAATAACTTGTGTCAGGTCTTCGGGCGAAGTCGCGCGGAGCGAATGCGGGGCAATGCCAACTCTGGCATCTGCCGGAAGGCCCACGAGGGCGCGTTGGGCCTCTTCTACGAGACGATTGAAGCGTTCCACATCATTGCCAAACCGTAGCTGGCCACCAGAAAGCGGTTTTTTCCCAGCGCCACCGTAAGAATAGAAAACCGGCAGATGGGTGAGGCCAATACCTGTTTGGTTTGCTGCTGTAAAAATGCGCTTCGAAAGCTCTGCAAGATCATCATATGGAGTGCCGCCGGGTTGGTGGTGAACATAGTGAAACTCCCCGACAGAGGCATATCCCGCCTCTTGCATCTCCATGAATACAAGCGCTGCGATATCTTCGATCTGATCAGGTGTCAGCCGATCCAAAAAGCGATACATCAGGTCTCGCCAGGTCCAGAAACTGTCCCGTCCTGCGGCGCGGAATTCAGTCATCCCGGCCATGGCGCGCTGAAAGCTGTGACTGTGCAGATTGGCAAGCGCAGGGAGCAACGTTTTGACGACAATATCGTTCGGTGACTGAACAGCATCTTTTTCGATCGTCTCGATTGACTGGTCGGACAGCGTGAGCCTGACATTCTGGGCCCAGCCCTGTCCAAGATACGCGCGTTGAGCGAAAATTGCAGTCATAGCTTTTTCCATTTGTCTAGACATAAAAGATATAGACGTATACATAAATCAAAAGCAATCCCTGAATCGCTCGAGAATCGCATGACTGATCGTCCGACACTGCTGATCAATACCACCATCGCAACGATGATAGCTGCGGATGTGCCGTATGGCTTGATAGAAGATGCTGCCATTGTCATGGAGCAGGAAAAAATCGTTTGGGTCGGTGCGCGCGCCGACCTGCCACCGCAATATGGCCTCTCCGAAACACATGATCTTGAAGGCCGCCTGGTAACGCCAGCGTTGATCGACTGCCACACACATCTGGTGTCCGGTGGGAACCGCGCACGTGAATTTGAAATGCGTCTGGAAGGGGCAAGCTACGAGGAAATTGCCCGTGCGGGTGGCGGAATTGTCTCAACAGTTAAGGCGACGCGTACGACGAGCGAGGATGACCTGCTCTCTGATGCCCTAAGGCGTGTTGATGCGCTTATCGCGGAAGGTGTTGCGGTTATTGAAATCAAGTCAGGCTACGGGCTTGATCAAGACACAGAGCTTAAGATGTTGCGTGTTGCACGCCGCATTGCAGATGAACGCCCGATGTCCGTGCATACGACATTTCTGGGCGCACACGCGGTTCCACCAGAATTCAAGGGCAGGGCAGACGCCTACATCGACGATGTCTGCATTCCGGCCCTGAAAGCCGCGCACGCTCAAGGTTTGGTTGATGCCGTCGATGGGTTTTGCGAAGGCATAGCCTTTGACACAACTCAGATTGCGCGGGTTTTTGATGTGGCTAAAGAACTGGGATTGCCCGTCAAACTTCACGCAGAGCAACTTTCAAACCTAGGTGGCGCAAAGCTGGCGGCGTCTTACGGCGCGCTGTCCGCAGACCATATCGAGTATCTGGATCAAGATGGCGTTGCCGCCATGGCCAGTGCCGGGACCGTCGCGGTGATATTGCCAGGCGCTTTTTACACCCTGCGGGAAACGCAAGTGCCACCCATTGATCTATTGCGCAAGCACAACATCCCAATGGCGCTGGCGACGGATGCGAACCCCGGATCTTCGCCGCTTACATCGTTGTTGTTGACGATGAACATGGCCTGCACGTTGTTCCGCCTGACACCTGAGGAAGCACTGGCTGGCGCAACGCGCAACGCAGCCTTGGCGCTTGGTCTGGATCAACAGGGCACACTTACGCCGGGCTCGCGTGCCGACTTTGCTGTCTGGGATGTTATACACCCTGCAGAGCTTGCCTACCGGATCGGGTTCAACCCGCTTCACACCCGTATTTTCGGAGGAAAAATTGAAGACGCTTAAGTTAACGCCCGGGGCTGTCACGCTTGCGCAGCTTGGCACGATTTATTGGCAAGAGGCCAGTGTCGTGCTTGATCCATCCTGTCGCGATGTCGTCGAACATGCCGCGCATGCGATCGCTGCCGCTGCGGCAGGAGACGAGCCGGTTTATGGCGTGAACACGGGGTTCGGCAAACTTGCCAGCATGAAAATTGAAAAAGCAGACACGGCGACGCTGCAACGCAATTTGATCCTCAGCCATTGCTGTGGCGTGGGAGAGCCGATTTCACGTCGCCACACGCGCTTGATGATGGCTTTGAAGCTGATGTCACTTGGGCGCGGCGCGTCCGGTGTGCGCTGGTCGCTGATCGAACTGTTGCAGGACATGCTGGCGAAGGGCGTGACGCCTGTTATTCCGGCTCAGGGTTCTGTCGGGGCATCGGGTGATTTAGCCCCACTTGCTCATATGACGGCTGTCGTTATTGGCGAGGGTGTCGCGGAATATCAGGGCGAAACGATGCCGGGGGCCAAGGCGCTTGCAAAAGCCGGGTTAAGCCCAATTGCACTTGGTCCAAAAGAAGGCTTGGCCTTTATTAACGGAACGCAGTTTTCAACAGCTTTTGCGCTGTCGGGGTTGTTTGAGGCATGGCGCGCGGCGGGGTCTGCGCTGATCACCTCGTCAATTTCGACCGATGCGATCATGGGCTCTACCGCACCATTGCAGCCTGAAATCCATGCCCTGCGTGGGCACAGGGGCCAGATCATTGCGGCTGAAACGATGCGCGCCTTGCTGGCCGACTCTGAAATCCGGGAAAGCCACCGCGAAGGCGACACCCGTGTGCAGGACCCTTACTGTATTCGCTGTCAGCCACAGGTGACTGGTGCCGCGATGGATGTTTTGCGTCAGGCCGCTGTCACGCTTGAGATTGAGGCGAATGCAGCGACGGACAACCCCCTTGTTCTGTCACAAGCCGGGTTGATCGTTTCCGGTGGCAACTTCCATGCAGAACCCGTTGGTTTTGCGGCAGATATGATTGCGCTGGCGGTTTCTGAAATTGGTGCAATTGCACAGAGGCGCATTGCGTTGATGGTGGACCCGACACTTAGTCATGATCTGCCGCCGTTCCTGACGCCCGATCCGGGGTTGAATTCCGGTTTCATGATTGCCGAGGTTACGACAGCGGCGCTTATGAGCGAAAATAAACATCTGGCGAACCCCTGTGTAACAGACAGCACGCCGACCAGTGCAAATCAGGAAGACCATGTTTCCATGGCGGCCCATGGTGCGCGGCGCTTGATGCGGATGGTTAAGAACCTGAATGCGATCCTGGGGGTAGAGCTGCTTTGCGGCGCACAAGGTGTTGAGTTCCGTGCACCGCTTAAGACCTCTGCACCATTGCAGAGAGTGATCGACCGGCTTCGCCAGGACAGCGCAGCGCTGGCAGAGGATCGCTACCTTGCCCCTGATCTTGAAATCGCAGCGTCCCTCGTTGCGGATGGCACAATCATCGTGGCAGCCGGGCTGGATTTGCCCGAACTGAACGCTTGAAGGAGAACAACATGCTCGACCGCAAGAACACCCGTGACATCTATCCGCCAACAGGGACCGAGATCACCGCAAAAAGCTGGCTGACCGAGGCACCGATGCGGATGCTGATGAACAACCTGCACCCGGATGTTGCCGAAAACCCGCATGAACTCGTGGTCTACGGTGGCATCGGCCGCGCCGCCCGAAGCTGGGGTGATTTCGACCGGATCATTGCCACTCTGAAGGATCTGGAAGCCGATGAAACTTTGGTCGTTCAATCAGGCCGTCCCGTCGCCGTTGTTAAAACCCACCCTGACGCGCCACGTGTGTTGATTGCGAACTCGAACCTCGTTCCGCATTGGGCGAACTGGGATCATTTCAATGAGCTCGATAAAAAGGGCCTTATGATGTACGGCCAGATGACCGCAGGGTCGTGGATATACATCGGCTCGCAAGGCATCGTTCAGGGCACATATGAAACTTTTGCCGAAGCCGGGCGCCAGCACTATGGCGGCGATTTGACGGGCAAATGGATATTGACGGGTGGTCTGGGCGGCATGGGCGGAGCACAGCCCTTGGCCGCCGTGATGGCAGGGGCCTGCTGTCTGGCTGTGGAATGTAATCCGGACAGCATAGATTTTCGTCTGCGTACAAAATATGTGGACGAAAAGACCGATAGTCTGGATGAAGCGCTTGAAATGATTGACCGCTGGACAAAAGCGGGCGAGGCCAAATCTGTTGGCCTACTTGGCAATGCCGCCGATGTGTTCCCCGAACTTTACAAAAGAGGTGTTCGGCCCGACATCGTAACCGACCAGACCAGCGCACATGACCCGATCAACGGCTACCTGCCACAGGGCTGGACCATGGGCCAGTGGATCGAAAAACGCGAAAGCGACCCAAAAGCGGTTGAGAAAGCTGCGCGCGCGTCCATGCGGGTCCAGGTCGAAGCGATGGTGAGCTTCCACAATGATGGTGTGCCAACGGTCGACTATGGTAACAACATCCGCCAGATGGCGCTGGAAGAAGGGCTTGAGACAGCTTTTTCCTTTCCCGGCTTTGTGCCTGCCTATATTCGCCCGCTGTTTTGCCGGGGCGTTGGGCCGTTCCGCTGGGTGGCCCTGTCTGGCGACCCCGAGGACATCTACAAGACCGATCAAAAAGTCAAAGAGCTGATGCCGGATGACGCGCATTTGCATAACTGGCTGGATATGGCGCGGGACCGGATTGCATTTCAGGGTTTGCCAGCGCGCATTTGCTGGGTTGGTCTTGGCGACAGACATCGCCTTGGTCTGGCATTTAACGAGATGGTAAAGACCGGAGAGTTGAGCGCACCTGTTGTTATTGGCCGCGATCATCTGGACAGCGGATCAGTTGCATCACCCAACCGCGAAACGGAATCGATGAAAGATGGCTCTGACGCTGTCTCGGACTGGCCGCTTCTGAACGCTTTGGTGAATACCGCTTCAGGTGCAACATGGGTCAGCTTGCACCACGGGGGAGGTGTTGGCATGGGTTTTAGCCAGCATGCAGGCGTGGTGATTTGTGCGGATGGAACGGACGAGGCTGCAAAACGGCTGGAACGTGTCCTGTGGAATGATCCGGCCAGCGGTGTTTGGCGCCACGCGGATGCAGGGTACGAAGACGCAATTGACTGTGCCCGCGAGAAGGGGCTGAGGTTGCCGACAATCTTGGGGAACTTGAAGCCTTAAGTCGTGATACCATCGTCAGCGGCGGTTTGTTGGACCATGGCTGTGAAAGCTTTGATCAGCTTGCCGCCATTGCGTTCCCTGAGGCAGACCACCGATTCTTCCATCAGGATCGGGCTACCTTTGATCTGGATCGGAACAAGCCTGTCGTCATGGCTGAATTCCTTCTCTGAGACAAAGCCGATGCCGGCGCCCGATGCGACGATTTCCTGAACTGCCTCGCGCCCCTCTGCTTCTATCGCGGCAACAAGTTTCACACTGTTTTTTGATGCGGCAGCTTCCAGCTTTTGGCGTGTCTTTGATCCGGTCTCTCTCAGAACGAGCGGCATTGCAGAGAGTTGGCCGAGTGTTAAAGATTTATGGCTGGAAAGTGGGTTGGAATTTGCGGTGAAGGCAATGATCCGGCTTTCCCCCAATGAAACAACATCGATTTCAGAGTTTCTGGGCGCGGCCCCCAAAACGCCAATGTCGGACTGATAAGCATAGAGCGATTCAATCACATCTTCCGAATTGCCGGTTTTGATTTCGATTTTGATCAGCGGGAATTTTTCCCGGAATTTCGCGATCGTTGCGAGGACGTGACTGGCTGAATCAACAATTATTCTGAGCGTGCCAGAACTGAACGCCCTATTTTCTGACAAAAGTTCGCGCGCCTGGGCCTCGTTTTCAAACATCCTTTTCGTGATCTCAAGAAGACGCTCACCCTGTTCGGTAACAGTGATTTGTTTCTTTTTCCTGTTAAAAAGCAGGATGTCGTATTCCTCTTCCAGTTTGCGCACCTGATCCGAGATAGCCGGTTGCGTCAGAAACAGGGCGTCCGCCGCGCGGGAGAACCCGCCGTGGATGGCGACGTGGTGAAAGGCCCGTAGCTGAACATACCGCATGTCTTTTCCTGACATTTGAAAAATTAATACATTTCTTCGATATATCGATTTTATCGTGGTTGTATGCAATGAAATTTTATATTGGCGAACTTGATATGCGGTGATTTTGCTGTTTTCGGAAACTGGCAATTCTGGCTTGAAACTTTCAAAGTAAAATCGATGTGACAATCTAAAATAACGATTTTACAAATATACGCTCTCGTTTCAATGTGCCGCTAACGCGGACGTTTATGCGAGAAGGATCTGGTCAATGTCCAAACCTCAGAGTCAAAATGAAATGAACGCCGGGAGGCTGGAATCCCCAAGGTTGGGCGAACCATTCTTGCTGACGCCAGGGCCCCTTACAACATCTTATGCTGTCAAAGAGGCAATGTTGCGCGACTGGGGGTCTTGGGACGGTGAGTTCCGCGCTATGACCGTCGAGTTGCGCGAGGGCTTGCTGGCGCTTACAGGCGATACCGAGGGTGTTCTGGACTGTGTTCCGATGCAGGGCAGTGGTTCTTTCGCGGTTGAGGCGATGATTGGGTCATTTGTTCCTAAATCCGGAAAGGTTCTTGTCTTGGCCAACGGGGCCTACGGCAAACGGGCTGCGGAAACTGTTAAGTATTTAGAACGTGGATTGAGCTTTGTTGACAAGGGCGACTACATGCCGCCACGCGGTGACGAGGTCGCGGCAATTCTCGCAACTGACCCGGATATCACGCATGTGCTTGCCATTCACTGTGAAACAAGCTCTGGCATCCTGAATCCGGTCAAAGAGATTTCGGACGCGGTAGAGGCAGCTGGTCGTAAGTTACTAGTCGACAGTATGAGCGCCTTTGGCGCGGTTGACCTTGATATCAACGAGGTGCGCTATGAGGCGATGGTTTCCTCGGCAAACAAATGCATCGAAGGTGTGCCGGGCTTTGGTTTTATCATTGCCTGTAAGGATTCGCTTGAGGCTGCGAAAGGCAACAGTCATTCACTCAGCCTCGATGTGCATGCACAATGGGCGCATATGAACAAGACCGGCCAATGGCGTTTTACGCCACCGACGCATGTTGTAGCGGCCTTTCTGGTTGCGCTTCGCGCGCACAAAGAAGAGGGCGGGGTTGCTGCACGCGGTGCAAGATACACCCGAAACCGCGACGTTGTGGTTGCAGGTATGCGCGACCTTGGCTTTGAGACACTGCTGAAAGACCGTTGGTTGTCGCCAATCATCGTGACGTTCTTTTGCCCGGCAGACGAACGGTTTGAATTCACCCGGTTCTATGAACTGATGAAGGACAAAGGGTTCATCATTTACCCCGGCAAGCTTACTGTCGTTGACAGCTTTCGTATCGGATGTATCGGGCAGATGGATGAACACGTCATGCGAAATGTTGTACGCGCTGCGAAAGAAGCCCTTGTCGAAATGGGCGTGGCAGATGCCTCGCCCCCCGAAATAGCCCTGATTGAACGCGCCAAGCTGGCCGCCTGAATTTCTAAGAGGAAATAAAAATGACAATTCAAACCCCGGTTGTTGCAAACGAGCGCGTTTACGCGACTCCGAAGACCTGCGCCATTGCAATTTGCCTTGATGGCTGTGAACCGGCCTATCTTGATGAGGCAATCAAGGCGGGGCTGATGCCGCATCTTGCACGGATCAAGGAAACCGGAACGGTGCGGCTGGCGCATTCGGTGATCCCGTCATTCACAAACCCGAACAACCTTTCGATCGCGACGGGTCGCCCACCGGCAGTGCACGGGATTTGCGGTAACTTCCTCTATGACACGGAAACCGGGGAAGAGGTGATGATGAACGACGTGCGCTTCCTGCGCGCGCCAACGGTCTTCAAGCAATTTTATGATGCGGGCGCCAAGGTGGCGGTCGTCACGGCAAAGGACAAGCTGCGTGCGCTATTGGGCGCCGGGCTTGAATTCGACCAGGACCGGGCGATCTGTTTCTCAGCTGAAAAATCTGACGTCGCAACAGCAGCAGAACACGGTATTGACAACGCGAGCGCCTGGCTCGGGATGTCGGTGCCAGAGGTTTACTCTGCAGGTCTGTCCGAATTCGTTTTTGCGGCCGGTGTGAAGCTTCTGGAAGAATGGAAGCCGGATGTCATGTATCT
Organism: Pseudohalocynthiibacter sp. F2068; assembly: GCF_023015645.1. Taxonomy (NCBI): domain Bacteria; kingdom Pseudomonadati; phylum Pseudomonadota; class Alphaproteobacteria; order Rhodobacterales; family Paracoccaceae; genus Pseudohalocynthiibacter; species Pseudohalocynthiibacter sp. F2068. Next base: position 59,491 of record NZ_JALKAK010000003.1, on the reverse strand, counting down.
GACCACCACTGATTTTGTGCAGCACAAATATGCACCGGGCGTGAAAGAGGCGAACGATTTTTACGAAATGTTCGACAAATATCTTGGCCAGCTTGATGCGCTGGGCGCCGCGATCGTCATCACTGGGGATCACGGCATGAAGCCAAAGCATCATGCAGATGGCTCGCCTAATGTGATCTACGTGCAGGACGTGCTTGACGAATGGTTGGGCGAAGCGGCGGCGCGGGTGATCTTGCCGATCACCGACCCCTATGTGGTGCACCACGGCGCGCTTGGCTCTTTTGCAACGGCGTATCTGCCAGAAGGAGCTGATCGTCAGGATATCATCGACCGTCTGGCAAAGATCGACGGGATCGAAACGGTCCTTGGCCGTGAAGAGGCCTGCGCGCGCTTTGAACTGCCTGCAGACCGGATCGGTGATATTGTTCTGACCTCTGGCGAGAACGTGACCATTGGCACATCAGAGCATCGTCATGACCTTGCCGCGCTGAAAGAGCCGCTGCGCTCTCACGGGGGATTGCACGAACAGACCGTTCCCTTCATCGTGAACCGCAAGATCGATCTGGGGAACGCGCCCGAATTGCGCAATTTTGATGCGTTCTTTTATGCCACAATGGCCGCTGCGCAGTAATTCAGGGTTCAGGGAGAATACTATGGGGAAACCACCTATCGAGATGCGCCATGAATCCATGCGGATTGCAGGACGCAAAGTTGACACCGAAGCCCGTGTAGAGGTGCATTACCCCTATACGGACGAGGTGATCGGCTCTGTCCCTGCCGGCACAGCGGAACATGCGCGCGAAGCGTTTGAGATAGCGGCAAATTACAAGCCGACACTCACACGCTATGAGCGCCAGAAAATCCTGCTGAACGTCGCCAAAATTATTGATGAACGCAAGGCAGAGCTTGCGCCGATCATCACGGCGGAACTGGGAATTTCGATCTCCGACAGTCTTTACGAATGTGGGCGGGCCTTTGATGTTTACACGCTGGCCGGTCAGATGTGCATTCATGATGATGGCGAGATTTTTTCGTGCGATTTGACGCCACATGGCAAGGCACGCAAGATATTCACCACGCGCGAGCCATTGCGTGCGATCTCTGCGATCACACCGTTCAACCATCCGCTCAACATGGTCAGTCACAAGATCGCACCAGCGATTGCGACGAACAATTGTATGGTTGTGAAACCAACGGAACTGACGCCGCTGACGGCGATCTGGCTCGCGGATGCCCTGTACGAGGCAGGGTTGCCACCAGAGATGCTGTCGGTCGTGACCGGCTGGCCACAGGATATTGGTGACGAGATGATCACCAACGAACACATCGAACTGGTGACCTTCACTGGTGGTGTTCCGGTTGGCAAGATGATCGCGGGTAAGGCCGTATACAAACGTCAGGTACTTGAACTGGGCGGCAACGACCCGTTCATAATCTGCAATGACCTCAGTGATGATGATCTGGCCAAGGCGGCTGATCTTGCGGTCGCAGGGGCAACCAAGAACTCCGGTCAGCGCTGTACTGCGGTGAAACGTATCCTGTGTCAGGAAAGCGTGGCAGATAAATTTGTAGAGCTCGTTCTGGAGCGTGCCAAGAAAATCAGGTTTGGCGACCCGATGGACCCCAACACCGATCTTGGAACTGTTGTTCATGCGCAGGCCGCAGAGGTTTTTGAGAACCGTGTTTACATGGCTGAAAAGCAAGGTGCCAAGGTGCTTTACAATCCCGGCCGCCAAGGCGCTTTGCTGCCACCGATTGTTGTCGATCATGTACCGCACAGCTCTGAACTGGTGATGGAAGAAACCTTTGGCCCCGTTATTCCGATCGTGCGTGTTCCTGATAACGACGACGAGACAATGGAAATCTCTAACTCCACCGCCTTTGGCCTGTCTGCTGGTGTCTGCACCAATGATTTCCACCGGATGCAGCGCTACATCACCGGACTGGTCGTTGGCACCGTGAACATCTGGGAAGTTCCCGGCTACCGCATTGAAATGTCACCGTTTGGCGGCATCAAGGATAGCGGAAACGGCTACAAAGAAGGCGTTATCGAAGCCATGAAAAGCTTCACCAATGTCAAGACTTTCTCCCTCCCGTGGACTTGAAGAAATTCAATGAAATGGCTGCAAGGCCTTCGGGCCTTGCTTTTTTCCGGGGGACTGCATGAAGAAAACATTTGAACGTTTCAGCCACACGGAAGGGGAGTCGAATACTTCTGAAGCGCGGCAAAAATGGCTCGAAAAATCGATCGGCCCAAATTCTGCACCATTGCTGAAACGAGATTCTGATGCCTTTCTTCATCAAAGCCTTTCAAGTCCCTGCGTGAGCACAATAAAACGCGCCGAAGGCATCTGGATTGAAGATCTGGATGGGCGCCGTTACATGGATTTTCACGGCAATTCGGTGCACCATATCGGATATGGCCATCCAAAACTTGTCGCAGCGATCAAAGCGCAGCTTGATGATTTGCCTTTCGCCCCCCGCAGGTTCACGAATGAGCCCGCAGTTGCACTGGCTGAGAAGCTTGCAGACATTGCGCCGGGCAAACTGAACAAAACGCTGTTTACGACAGGTGGGTCAGATGCCAATGAAGTCGCTCTGAAAATTGCCCGGGCTGCGACTGGGCGGTTCAAGACAATATCGTTCTGGGATTCCTTTCATGGGGCAGGGCTTGGGGCTGCGTCCGTTGGTGGTGAAGCAACCTTCCGCTCGCATATCGCCGGCCCTTTGCTTTCGGGTACAGAGCATGTGGCACCTTTCGCGTGCTACCGCTGCCCCTATAACCACGCGGGGCCTGATGTCTGCGGTCTTGCCTGTGCTGAAATGGTTAAATTTGTGTTGGAACGCGAAGGCGACGTCGCCGCCGTTATTGCCGAGCCTATGCGCGCCGTGCCCTATGTACCACCACCAGGATTCTGGAAGGTGGTGCGCGAGGCCTGTAACGCCCATGGTGCCTTGCTGATCATGGACGAAATTCCAACGGGCCTTGGTAAAACCGGAAAGTTCTTTGCCTTTGAACACGACGATATCGTTCCGGATATTGCGGTTTTGGGTAAGGCGCTGGGTGGCGGGATACTTCCAATTGCCGCCTGTATCGCGCATGAAGACCTGGATGTTTGTGGTGACTTTGCCATTGGGCATTACACGCATGAAAAAAACCCGGTTACAGCACGTGCTGCCCTGACAACGATTGAAATCATCGAAGAAGAGGGTCTTGTCGAACGCTCGGCAAAGCTTGGGCTTTACGCGTTGAACAGACTATCTGAATTTGGCAAAAATTGCCCAATCGTTGGCGATGTGCGCGGGCGGGGTTTGATGTTTGGGGTCGAGATTGTCACGGACAAGGCCAGCAAATCTGCGGGCAAGGATATTGCTGAACAGATTTACTACAAATGTCTGGACGCAGGGCTGAGTTTCAAAATCAGCCAAGGGTGTGTGCTGACCCTTTCCCCGCCGCTTACCATTGCCAAGGCCGATCTTGATCGCGCCCTTGATATTGTGGAAACGGCGATTTCCGAAATGATCCCGGGGTGAGCACGACAGCTTTTGCAATTGTTCTGCTGGCGGCTGTTCTGCATGCTGTCTGGAACGGGTTGGTCAAGGCGTCAGAGGACAGGGCCATTGTGCTGGCGCTGATCTCACTGGGCCATGTTGTATTCGGACTGGTGCTGGTTTTGCTTGCGCCTCTGCCAGCGGTTGCAAGCTGGCCGTTCATTGCTGGATCAACCCTGATCCATTGGGCTTACTATTTTCTTTTGTATCACTCTTACAGGTTGGGCGACCTGTCGCAGGTTTACCCGATAGCACGCGGAATAGCGCCAGTTCTGGTTGCGTTAGGGGCACAGTTTGCGGTGGGTGAGGTTCTGCCTGCCGGGGCGTGGGCCGGCATCTTGATGGTAAGTGCAGGCATCCTGTTGCTGTCCAGACGCGCACTTATGTCTGCAGCGGCGACCAAGGCGACCGGAGCAGCCCTTGCGACCGGGACCTGCATTGCGGCGTATTCGATTGCTGACGGTATGGGTGTGCGTGTTGCGGAGGGCGCAATTGGGTATATAGGATGGCTGTTTGTTTCGGAAATTTTCGTCGTCGGTTTCATTTTCTGGCGACGGGGGCGTGAAATGCTGTTTGTGAAGCGGTCAGTCTGGGCCACGGGAATGGTTGGGGGGCTGGTTTCAGCGGTTGCTTATGGACTGGTGATCTACGCAAAATCATTGACCTTATTGGGTTTGGTGTCCACTCTGCGAGAGACAAGCGTCATCTTTGCAGCGCTGATCGGGGTGCTTTTCCTGGGAGAGCGGCCTTGGAAACCCAGAATTCTAGCTGCAGGGATTGTTCTGGCAGGCGTCATTTTGATGGCAACGTCAATCTGACTTATGTGTTCAGCTGATGGAACGATAAGAATAATAGATTTTAGTTATCGTAAAGCTGTCACAATAATCAAAATACAATACCAAGGTGGGATTCACCCATCGGAATCGTTCTTCAAGGAGTGAGAGATGACCAATTCAAAAAAATGGCTATTAACGTCAGCACTGGCTGTTGGCCTCGCATCTGGTGCGCTGGCCGAAGAGCTCACGGTCTACACGGCTGTCGAAGCCGAAGACCTTGCGCGATACGCCGAAATGTTTAATGCGGATCACCCGGATATTCAGATCAACTGGGTGCGTGATTCAACGGGTGTCATTACGGCCAAGCTGCTGGCTGAAAAAGACAACCCACAAGCAGACGTGATTTGGGGCTTAGCTGCGACCTCATTGCTGCTGTTCAAATCTGAAGGCATGCTGGAGCCCTATGCGCCTGAGGGCGTTGAGCTGCTTGATCCAAAGTTCGTAGACCAAAGCGACCCTCCCCAATGGGTTGGCATGGACGCCTGGGTCGCTGCGATTTGTTACAATACTGTCGAAGCAGGTGCGCTCGATTTACCCGTCCCGACAAGCTGGCAAGACTTGCTTGACCCTGTCTATGAAGGGCATTTGATTATGCCGAACCCGAATTCTTCGGGAACCGGTTTTCTGGATGTGTCCAGTTGGCTGCAAATCTTTGGTGAAGAAGGCGGCTGGGAATATATGGATGGGCTGCACAACAACATTGCACGCTACACCCATTCCGGCTCCGCGCCTTGCAAGCTTGCAGCGTCTGGTGAAATACCAATTGGTATTTCCTTTGCCTTCCGCGGCGCAAAATCCAAAGCAGCAGGCGCGCCGATCGAAATCATCGTGCCAACTGAAGGTGTAGGTTGGGACATGGAAGCAACCGCAATTGTTGCAGGTACTGACAGTCTTGAAGCTGCACAGACTTTGGTTGACTGGAGCATTACGCGCGCTGCCAACGAAATGTACAACACAGGCTATGCTGTTGTTGCTTATCCCGGCGTTGCACAACCAGTCGAGCATTTCCCAGAGAACCTTGCAGAAATGATGATCGATAATGATTTTGAATTCGCTGCAAACAACCGCTCCGCTATTCTTGAAGAATGGCAAAGCCGTTATGACGGAAAATCAGATCCAAAATAAGAGATTTGAAAACCAGGAGAGATCGGTTTTTGCCGATCTCTCCAACGCTAAAACCAGCACGCTTTAGCTTTAACGCATTTTGATCGCATGAAAAATTTCTGCGGTGGCTTAGCAACAGGAACTGCAATGACTACATTCTTGAAAATCCGGGATTTATGGAAATCCTTTGGGCAATTCGTCGCGCTCAGAGATATTTCTCTGGATGTCATAGAAGGTGAATTCCTTTGTTTTCTCGGGCCATCAGGGTGCGGCAAGACCACGCTGCTAAGGGCAATTGCCGGACTTGATATTCAGACTGCAGGTACCATTCATCAGGCTGGAAAAGATGTTTCGAACCTTCCACCAGCAGAGCGCGATTTTGGGATTGTGTTTCAGTCCTACGCACTTTTCCCGAACCTGACGATCAGCGAGAATATCTCCTTTGGCCTCGAGAACGCTGGAAAAAACAAGGCAGAGGTTAAAAAGCGGGTCGACGAGTTGCTGCAACTGATTGGCTTGCCCGAGCAACGTGACAAATACCCAGCACAGCTTTCCGGGGGGCAACAACAACGGATTGCGCTTGCCCGCGCAATCGCGACCTCACCGGGGCTTTTGCTATTGGATGAGCCACTTTCAGCGCTAGATGCCAAAGTAAGGGTGCACCTGCGTCACGAAATGACAGAGCTGCAGAGAAAGCTCAAAGTTACAACTGTCATGGTGACCCACGATCAGGAAGAAGCGCTCTCAATGGCAGACAGGATCGTCGTGATGAACCACGGCGTGATCGAACAGGTGGGCACCCCCACCGAAATTTATACCGATCCGGTGTCGCTGTTTGTTGCGGATTTCATTGGCGAGATGAACCAGGTTCCCGCGGAAGTGACGAAAGAGGGTGAAGTCAGGGTCGGAAACAGGACATTGCTGTGCCGGACGGGTGATTTCGCACCCGGTAGCAAAGTGATTGCCGCGCTTCGCCCCGAAGACGTTATTCCGCATGACAAAGACGTGCGATTGCCGGGTACGCCTGATGTGATTGAAACGCTGCAAAACACATTTGACGTGGTGATAAAGGAAATGGAATTTCTGGGGTCTTTCTGGCGCACATCGGTATCCGATGAAGAGGCCGAAGGTCTGGATCTGACGGCGGATTTTTCAATCAATGCGGTTCGGCGGCTGTCTTTGGCAGTAGGTGAAAAAATTACAGTTGAGCTTCCGGCTGATCGCCTGAAAGCCTTTTCTGAAACCTCGGGGGCGGAACAATGAGTTCTGTCGAATCCATACCGGGTCCAAAGATACGTAAAAAGGTTGGCACGGACGCGCTGATCCAACGTGGGTTTATCGTTGTCATCGCGCTTTACCTGATTATCACCCTTGCTTTTCCGCTTTATGCGATGCTGTCCAAAGCGTTTGAGGTGTATAATTACGATCTTAGCCAGTTCAGCGTTCAGGCGAGCGATGAGGAAGGCAATTTCACAACAGGCCCGGTCACATTATTAGATTTGAACGCTGAACTTGGTTTGCTGGGCGATTCTGATATGGCGGCCAAGGGAGATGGCCGCCTGAGTTTGACGCAGTTTTTTCCGGACTTTAGTTTCAGAAGTCCGGTGATGTACCGTGTTGCCGGAACAGATGAAAAGTCTGTCTTTCTCGTCGGATCAGAACGGCACGTCGGTACCGAAAGCGTGGAGGTCGACAGCAACACCTTTCGCAAGGTCGTTGTAAGGCCGGTCAAAAGCCGCGGTATGTCAAACTTCACGCGCTATTTTTCGACCCCTGCATTGTTCCGTTCGATCGGAAACTCGGTTTTCATTGCGACGGTTTCAACGATCATAACAGTGACGCTTGCATTTTGGTTTGCCTACGCGTTGAGCCGCAGTTGCATGAAATACAAAGGCTTCTTCAGGCTGGTTGCGATGGCACCCATTCTTGTGCCATCCCTTTTGCCGGGTATTGCGCTTGTCTATTTGTTCGGCAATCAGGGCATCCTGAAAGGATTGCTCATGGGGCAGAGCATCTATGGCCCTATCGGAATTGTGATTGGTTCGGTCTTCTTCACATTTCCCCATGCAATGCTCATCATTGGCACGGCCTTGTCGATCTCTGATGCACGACTTTATGAAGCGGCGGTATCCTTGCGGGCCAGCAGGTGGCGTACGTTCTGGACCGTCACAATTCCCGGGGCGCGGTATGGGCTGATCTCGGCGGCCTTTGTTGTCTTCAACCTTGTGATCACCGATTTTGGTCTGCCAAAGGTTATCGGCGGGCAGTTCAATGTTCTGGCTGTTGATATCTACAAGCAGGTGATCGGGCAGCAGAACTTTGAAATGGGCGCGGTTGTGTCTGTTGTGCTTTTGCTGCCAGCCTTGCTTGCCTTTGCAATTGACCGGCAAGTGCAGAAAAAACAAGTCGCGGGTCTGACTGCGCGCTCGGTCGTGTTCGAGCCAAAACCAGACCGCAAGGCAGACACCGGCTGGCTGTTTTACTGCAGCCTTGTTGCAGTTTTCATTCTGGGTATCATCGGAATTTGCCAAATGGCCGCGCTCATCAAGTTCTGGCCCTATGATATGAGCCTTTCGCTGAACAACTACGCCTTTGACCGGATGGATGGGGGCGGGTGGGCCGCCTACAAAAACTCGATCAAGCTGGGGCTTCTCACTGCATTTGTCGGAACGGTTGTGGTTTTCCTCGGGGCTTACATGGTCGAGAAAACCAGCGATTTCACCAAGGGCAGATCAGGATTCCAGATGCTCGCGATGATGCCCATGGCCATTCCGGGCATGGTTCTGGGTCTTGCCTACATCTTCTTCTTTAATAACCCAGCGAACCCTTTGAATTTCATCTACGGGACGATGGCGATATTGGTCGTGTCGACAGTGACCCACTTTTACACGGTTTCTCACCTGACTGCGGTGACGGCCCTTAAGCAGATGGATACGGAATTCGAGAGCGTGGCCTCGTCACTCAAGCAGCCATTTTACAAGCTCTTTGCGCGAGTCACAGTGCCGGTCTGTATGCCTGCAATACTGAACATCTCGATCTATCTGTTTGTGAACGCGATGACGACGGTTTCTGCTGTGGTGTTCCTGTATTCAACCGATACAGCACTTGCGTCTATCGCGGTTCTGAACATGGATGACGCAGGCGATATCGCACCAGCCGCCGCTATGGGCATGATGATATTTTACACGAACGCAGCGGCCAGATTACTGCATGCCGTGGGATCGCGCGCTATTCTGAAGCGTTCAGAAGCGTGGCGCCAGCGTTAGCTGTTTTGTTGCTAAAGCCTGAAGTTCAGACAAAATGCTGAGCCAGAGATTTGTTCTGAAAAATGTGTAACTCGTATCAAAAAGGGTTAGAAAAGCGGTATTTACCCTTGAATTGGCGGGCAAAAACACGATTAGGCCACAATATCTCCATAAATATTTATGCACTGTTCCCTAGGCTGAATCCAAATGCAGCGCATGCAACTATGGAGTTTAGGGATGAAAGTTCTGGCAGTAGATGATGACGAGTTCATTGCAGAGCTAGTACCGTTGCTTTTGTCGAATTGCGGGGATCACGACGTTTCGATCAGCATGTCTGCTGAAGAGGCACTGACGACAATCGCAAACGAAGACGACAGATTTGACTGCCTGTTTCTCGATATCCAGATGCCTGGAATGAGCGGGATCGAACTTTGTGGAAAAATCCGTGCATTGCCCGGATATCGCACAACGCCAATCTTCATGCTGACGGCAATGAACGACAAATCTTACATCGATCAGGCCTTCGCTGCTGGTGCTACCGATTATGTCACAAAACCCTTCGATGTTATGGCAATTGGAGAAAAAATTCTGGCGGCGGAAAACCTGATTGCAGAGCAAAAAGAAAACTGGACTCGTCAGTTTTCCGAACCAACATGCCAAGCCGATGGTTCAACTGACGCAAAAGTGGAGTTTTCGGATGCAAATAGTCTGGAAATGATAGAGGGCGCGGTCGAATATGACGTGCTTTCAAATTACCTAAATCAACTTTCCAAGTCGCGGCTCTACAATTCAACGATCTTTGCCGTGAAGGTCGATCAGGCCGAAATTATTCACACGCAGGGCAGCTCTTCGGAATTCTTGCGTCTCGTGAAAGAAGTTGGCTGCGCTATATCCGAAACACTGATGTCCAGGGGCTTTTTCCTGATGTCCTACGTTGGAAAAGGCGTCTTTGTTTGTATTTTCCAGAATTCGGGCCGTGAAAGCCACGAGTTGCTGGAGCAGCATACCCAGCAACTTATTCAAAGTAAGCAGCTGAGCTATGACAACGGAACCCCAGCAGTCGTCAGCGTTTCAATGGGTGATCCGTTGAAGCCACATCTTAGTTTTTCAAAGAGCCCTGATCGTATTTTTCAACTGGCGATCACGCGTGTTGCAGGAAAACCCATGCAGACCATGCCCTATGAAAACAAACATCGGTGGGTGTCTTAAAGCCGGATTAGAAGGTTGGAGGGGTGCTGGCGCTTACGATCACGCACTCCTGCTGGCCTGTGTTACGAAACCTGTGCGGCAGGCGACTGTCAAAGATATAACCATCCCCCGCGCTTAGAACACGAACCTGATCGCTGACGGTGATTTCAATCGAACCGCTTATGACAACACCCGCTTCCTCCGCCTCATGCGAAAGAAGTTCGACACCGGTATCGGATTCAGGCGGGTAGGTTTCGTACAGCATCAGTAGCGCGTGATGGGATGAGCCGCCGATCTGCCTCAAAGACACCTGTGCAGATGCCCCCGGGCTGTCGCCTGAAACTTGCGGCGCAATCTCGGTGAACTCGCTGGCGGTGAAAAAATACTTCGGCGTGTTTTCATCGTCAAATGAAGAAAAGAATTCCGACATGCTCATGGGAATGGCGTCGAGCAGGCTTTTAAGCGATGCGATGGAAGGGCTGGTCTTGTTCTTCTCAATCAACGAGATTGTGCCATTCGTCAAACCGGCCCGACTAGCAAGTTCCCGCTGAGACAATCCGCGCTGTTTTCTTACAGATTGTAGCTTTTTTCCGATATCCAATTGACTGGCCTTTTGTGGATCACACCCTGAATTCTTATATTGTTCAATGCATTATTTATCGTTGCCGCATCACAATGACAAAGCGGAAAGCAAAACAGAGTATTTTTAGTGTTTTGAATCGCGATTTATTTTAGTATTTCGCATGATTGACAATTAAAATAAACACCGTATTGAAATACTAAACAGTTCAAGCCGTCACGTTATGAAGGAAAGTTTATTATGGCAAATGTTGTGAAAGAGAAACCCGCGAGAGCGCGTGCGAAGAAAAAAGCCAAAATCGAGGTTGTTTCAAGCGCGACGCCAGACGCTAAAACCAATGCTTCGCTTTTGGCGCGCCGTCAGGCGGCGGTACCACATGGGGTTGCATCAGCGGCACCTGTTTTTGCAAGCCACGCAGAAAACGCAGAGCTATGGGATGTTGAAGGCAACCGCTACATCGACTTTGCTGGCGGCATTGCGGTTTTGAACACGGGTCATCGCCATCCGAAGGTGGTTGAGGCGGCGAAAGCCCAGGAAGATCACTACACGCACACCAGCTTTCAGGTTGTACCTTACGAGCCTTATGTTGCACTTGCTGAAAAGCTGAATGCACTCGCACCCGGCGATTTTGCCAAGAAAACGCTGCTGGTGACCACAGGTGCCGAAGCTGTCGAGAACGCGGTCAAAATTGCGCGTGCTGCAACTGGTCGTACAGGTGTTATTGCCTTCACCGGCGCCTATCATGGCCGCACGCTGCTGACCTTGGGTATGACCGGGAAGATTTCGCCTTATAAGAAGGACGTTGGCCCGTTCCCTGCCGATGTCTTCCGTGCTCCGTTCCCAAGCAAGCGCAACGACATTACAGTTGCTGATGCTTTGACGGCGCTGGAAAATCTTTTCCTGACAGATGCGCAGCCAGATCGTATTGCAGCAATTATTCTGGAGCCGGTGCTGGGCGAGGGCGGGTACTACCCTGTCCCGACCGAACTGATGCAGGCCCTGCGCGGAATTTGCGACAAACACGGTATTCTGCTTATTGCTGATGAAGTTCAGGCAGGGTTCGGCCGTACCGGCACATGGTTCGCTATCGAGCATTCCGGTGTTGTTCCTGACCTTATCACCGTCGCCAAAAGTATGGCGGGCGGCTATCCGATCGCTGGTGTCATTGGCCGTGCCGACGTTATGGACGCGCTGGCGCCCGGTGGCCTTGGCGGAACCTACGGTGGCAACCCTGTTGCCTGTGCAGCCGCGCTTGCCGCGATTCAGGCAATCGAGGAAGAGGGGCTTTTGGCCCGCTCGACAGCACTTGGGGAACATTTCCGCAGCCGTTTTGCAGAAATTGGTGCCCGTGCTGCCCCCTACCGGATGTGGGACATCCGCGGTTTGGGCGCAATGCTTGCCGTTGAGTTCGTAACGGATTTTGAAACCGCAACTCCAGACGCTGCTCTGACCAAATCGGTTTGTGCGCATGCGCTGAAACGCGGTCTGATCCTGCTGTCTTGTGGCATGCACGGAAATGCGGTTCGCATCATGGTGCCATTGACCGCGTCTGATGAGATTATCGAAGAAGGTTTGAGTATCTTTGAAGAGGCGCTGACTGCAGCCGTTGCAGAGCAATAAACCGCCCCTGAAAAGCAACTTCTCTGATAAAAGGCGCATAGCGTTCTATGCGCCTTTTTCTTATTGAACGGGCTGAAAACTTTCTGCGCGCGCTCGGTTCCAACGCTCTTTGTAGCCAGATTGGTCTGCACCTTTTTTCAGCAAGAACCCTTCGGGTAAATAGGGGTAGGCTTCATCGCCTGTGACCATCTGTGCATCGCTTTGGCGCGTCATAAAATGATGCGGCAGGAAGTGCCGTGGATCTGACAGGCCAGCGGCGCCTGCCATCTCTCCAAGCGCTTTAAGTGTGTTGTCATGAAACCGGGCAACACGCTGGCTTTTGTTGTTCACGTCAAGCGCGTGCTGACGAAGCGGGTCTTGGGTTGCGACACCAACCGGGCAGTGGTTGGTATGGCAGGCCTGCGCCTGGATACAGCCGATCGCGAACATGAAGCCGCGCGCTGAATTCACCCAATCTGCGCCAAGGGCCAATGCGCGTGCAATGTCGAACGCGGTGATCAGCTTGCCCGCAGCACCAATTTTTACCTGATCACGCAATCCCGCACCACGTAGCGTGTTGTGAACGAAAGTCAGCCCTTCGGTCATCGGCATTCCGACGTGGTTTGCAAATTCTACAGGGGCAGCACCCGTGCCACCTTCGGTGCCATCAACGACAATGAAATCTGGCACGACGCCGGTTTTCAGCATCGCTTTTAACGATGCACATGAATTCGCGCCGGTGCCCGATACAAAGTTTGAATCCGACGGGTTTGCCACCTGATCTTTCGCGCAAAAGATCCAGAAACTCCATCATTTCTATCGGTGTGGAAAAAGCACTGTGCGACGCTGGCGAGACACAGTCCTGCCCCATCGGCACCCCACGCGCTTCGGCAATTTCGGGCGAGATTTTTGAGGCGGGCAACATGCCCCCATGCCCGGGCTTAGCGCCCTGGCTGAGTTTGACTTCAATCATCTTAATCTGATCACTTGCAGATTGTTCTGCAAACCTGTCTGCGTTAAAGCTTCCATCATCTGCGCGACACCCGAAATATCCTGAACCAACTTCATAAATCAGATCGCCGCCACCTTCACGGTGGTATCTGCTGACCCCACCTTCGCCCGTGTCATGGGCGAAGCCGCCTATTTTCGCACCGGTGTTCAAAGCCAGAATTGCATTCGCTGAAAGGGCACCAAAACTCATCGCGGAAATATTATAAAGCGACGCATCATAAGGCTTTTTACAGGCGTCATTCCCAATTCTGACCCGAAAATCTGTATCTGTCAGGTGAACGGGCTGTATCGAATGCGTGAGCCATGCGTATCCGGCGTCATAAACGCGTTTACGGGTGCCAAAAGGACGTTTGTCTTCCACACCTTTGGCGCGCTGGTATACAAGCGAACGGTCATCGCGGCTAAAGGGTTCTTCATCCTGATCGCTTTCGATCAGGTATTGGCGGATTTCCGGGCGAACACCCTCAAAAAGGAACCGCATATGCCCCAGCACCGGGTAATTTCGCAAAATAGAATGGCGGGGCTGGGTGACATCATGAACCCCAAGGGCGGTGAGGGCTGCGAAAAACAAGGCTGGTACCAGCATCCAAGCAAACCAATATGCTGCAACAAGAGACAGAACCGTCAAAAGGGCGACGCCTAAAAACACCGCGTAGCGCTCCAATGATATGAGTTTCGACATTAACCATTTCTCCCGTCCCTAATTTGGGGTGCTGTTTTACGTGCCACCTTTTGGGCAACATTATCGCAACAAAAAATTAATGCAAAAGACATCGCGCTTGTTGGCTTCTCAAGATTTTTTTGCCAGGCACATTTTACTTGCTCAAGAAACAAGTGATTAGAATAATAAACAGTACATCTGGTGATTCAATTTGAATATATCTGTTGACAAAACTCAGAAGTAACAGATTGTGGTAAGTCCATAGACAGGTAAAATTAAGATAAAGCTCATAATTAGTCATGGAATTAAGTGCGGAATGGGACGTCTTTACTGAATATGATGTGCAGCGAACAACGCAGTTTGAAGGTTCTTTACAACGCTTGTGGCGTTGTTTTTATTAAGCGACATTCTGCTATTTCGGTTCTAGGTATTAGGGGGTAAGAGGTGCGCAACGCAGATTCTTACGGTTTTGTTCCAGATGGAGCTGTCTGCGCTTATGGAGACTTTTCTGTATGACCCCTTTCGCAATCGCCGGCGTTCAGATGTATGTGAACGCGCTACAATCAAATGTCGACTACATGATCCAGCGGTTGGATATTGTGATGCTGCGGTTCCCGTGGACGCAAATGGTCCTGTTCAGCGAGCTGGCACCATTTGGCCCGTTGGATCGGTTTGCTCTGCCGAGAGAAAATGACGTTGTTGACCGGTTTCGCGAGGCGGCTCGTCGTCACAAGGTCTGGCTCATTCCCGGATCGATGTTTGAAAAAGCAGAAGACGGGCGTGTGTTTAATAGCTCAGTCGTGATTAACCCGGACGGGGATATCGTGGCGCGTTACAGTAAAATGTTCCCATTTCGCCCCTATGAGGCGGGGATCACAGCCGGAACCGATTTCTGCGTTTTTGATGTCCCCGAAGTTGGGCGTTTTGGACTGTCGATTTGCTATGACATCTGGTTCCCGGAGACCACCAGACAACTGACAAGCCAGGGTGTTGAGGTTCTTTTGCATCCCGTTCTTACGGGTACAACAGACCGTGACGCAGAGCTTGCTATCGCGCGCGCAACAGCAGCGCAATTTCAGTGCTATGTCTTTGATGTCAATGGCTTAGGTGCCGGGGGTGTCGGTAAGTCTTGCGTAATTGATCCGGCCTCGACCGTACTGCACCAATCCGGCGGGCAGGAAGACATGTTCCCCATCGAGATTGACTTGAGCATGGTTCGGCGCCAGCGTGAAACCGGTATGAAGGGTTTGGGGCAAGTCTTGAAAAGTTTCCGCGACCGGTCTGTCGACTTTTCTGTCTACGACCGTAACAGCGGGACGGATGCTTTTTTGCATACGCTTGGACCTCTTGAAATTCCCCAACAAGGCTCGCGCGCAGGGCTGCGCGTTGATGTTCCGACAGACGATCAGCCAGTAAAAGAAACCAGAAACCGGGCTCATGGGATTTCATCCTTTCTGGGCAAGATATCTAGCGGCTAAGCGACCAGACAGTTCACGAAAAACGTTCTTGGAATTGCATTGGTCGTTCGCTTAAAAAAGTGGAGAACGACTGATGCAATCTGTGAATGACTACTATTCTGCGATCCAGCTCCGTTCAGATCGCTGGAGCGCATTGCGCGAAGTGACAAGGTCGCTTTCTAATGATCCGCAATGCAAGAAATCCGGAGAACTGCACAAAAAGATAGAGGAGTTGTTCAACTCTCTCGCGTTGATAGAGCCGTACTGGGCCTTCCCCGGGATGTCAGCCTTTGATCACATGCGGCGCCAGTTTGAGCATCGCAAATATGAAGATCTTGCGTTTTCCGTACATCGTGTGACTCGCGCACTTACAACAGGTGCCTATCGTAGGCGCCATATACCTCTTGAGCGGGATTCAGTCGACAAAGAGGAACATGACGACGAGGCCATGCTTTCCCCGGAAGCGCGTGCCATGAGCAAACCCTATTTCGAGGTACTGATCGTTGACGAGGTGAACGAGCATCAGGAACGTTGGTTGAAAAGCAATGTTTTACGTATGCGGCGGCCTGAAGACCCTTACCTTTTCGAAGCCGTGGTTGTGCCAAGCCTAGAGGATGCGCTAATTGCCATCCTGTTTAATCATAATATTCAGGCCATTGTTGTCCGGCCTGGGCTTGTCCTGAAGTCAAAACTTGATCAGCCAACACTTGCACGGTACCTGAACCGCGCTGGTGGGCAGGAAGAACTGGAAGCTTTGCGGCCCGAAGACTATGGTCCGGAATTGTGCCGCCTGATTGCAAGGGTGCGACCAGAACTAGACGCTTATCTTGTTACAGAACGCTCTGTCGAAGATATCGCAGGTTTGGATTTAGGCATATGTCGCCGTGTTTTCTATAACCAAGAAGATTTCATGGAACTGCACCTTAACATTCTGAGAGGGGTGCAAGCGCGCCAAAAAACACCGTTTTTCACCGCACTGGTTGAATATTCAAAGCAGCCTACAGGCGTCTTTCACGCGATGCCGATCAGCCGCGGAAAATCCATTTCGCGAAGTCACTGGATACAGGATATGGGGGCTTTTTACGGCCCGAATATTTTTCTTGCGGAAACTTCTGCCACCTCGGGTGGGCTTGACAGTTTGCTGGAACCGCATGGTCCCATCAAAGAAGCGCAGGAACTGGCCAGCCGTGCCTTCGGGTCAAAACAGACCTTTTTTGCAACAAACGGCACCTCGACATGCAATAAGATCGTCGTGCAAGCCCTTGTTCGTCCAGGAGATATCGTGCTGGTCGACCGCGATTGCCACAAATCGCATCACTACGGTATGGTGCTGAGCGGTGCGCAGGTTGTGTACCTCGACAGCTACCCCCTTAATGAATACTCGATGTATGGCGCGGTTCCGTTAAGGGATATCAAGCACCAATTGCTTGCGCTTAAGGCTGCGGGCAAGCTTGACCGCGTTCGGATGCTTTTGCTGACCAACTGTACGTTTGACGGTATTGTCTACAACGTCGAGCGCGTGATGGAGGAATGTCTGGCGATTAAGCCAGATCTTATTTTCCTTTGGGATGAGGCCTGGTTTGCGTTTGCGCGTTTTGGCCCGACATATCGTCAGCGTACCGCGATGAATGCCGCCAATGTACTTCGAGAGAAGTTCAGAAGTGAGAGCCATCTCAAAGCGTATGAAAAACAGCAGGAAAAGTTAAAGGATGCGGATACGGAAACCCTGCTGAACACACGGCTTATCCCGCCGCCCAATGCGCGGGTCAGGACCTATGCGACGCAATCAACGCATAAAACCCTTACTAGCTTGCGACAGGGCTCCATGATCCATGTGAACGATCAGGATTTCAAAGGTGAGGTCGAACAGTCTTTTCACGAAGCCTACATGACCCACACATCGACATCGCCCAACTATCAGATCATCGCGTCGCTTGATGTCGGTCGCCGTCAGGTCGAACTGGAGGGTTTCGAATTTGTTCAGCGTCAGGTCGAGGCCGCCATGTCGATGCGGCGTGCTATTTCAACGCACCCGTTGCTTCAGAAATACTTCAAAGTCCTGACCGCGGGTGACATGATTCCTGAGAAGCATCGCGAAAGCGGTGTGACGAGCTATTACGACTCTGAACAGGGTTGGACAGATATCTGGGATTGTTGGGAAAAGGACGAATTCGTTCTGGATGCGACGCGCGTAACCCTTGCCGTTGGTGGCACCGGTTGGGATGGGGATACGTTCAAAACTGATATTCTGATGGATCAATACGGTATTCAGATCAATAAAACCTCGCGCAATACGGTTTTGTTTATGACGAACATCGGGACAACACGTTCGTCTGTTGCCTATCTTATCGAGGTTCTGGTCGAAATTGCCAAAGGGCTGGACGACCTTCTTGATGATGCGTCGCGCATGGAACGGTTGTCGTTCGACCGGCGTGTTAAAAATCTGATGGAAGATTTGCCTCCGTTGCCAGATTTCAGCCGTTTTCACGATGCTTTCCGGAAAGACAATGTGACGTCTGAAGGAGATATCCGCAGCGCCTTTTTCCTAAGTTACGACGAGAATAACTGTGACTACCTGGAACTCGACGGGTCCGTAAAAGCGGCAATGGATAGCGGGCAAGAGGTTGTATCAGCCTCTTTCATAATACCTTATCCACCGGGTTTCCCGATCCTTGTGCCAGGGCAGGTCGTCAGCAAGGAAATCCTTGCCTTTATGCGCGCCCTGGACGTGAACGAAATTCACGGTTATCGCGCCGATCTGGGTCTGCGGGTGTTTACGCCCGAAGCTTTAGCGTCTCAGATTAAATTAAAACTTCCCACTGCAGCCGAATAAGAAGAGGAAATATTATGCCAGCAACAGTGCTTAAAAATATCTCGGAAATCCGTCGGTTTTTTCACCGGAACGAGGACCCCATCTATTTTATTTCGGCAACCAACTTTAATCTGTTGGGCCTTGATGAGTGGGTCAAGAATTTCAAATATATCTGCTACATCGATTGTTACGGCGGCAAACACCCGAATGTCTTCTGCCCATCGGAACAACCGCACGCGGAATTCCAATCGATCGAGGATATCAATAACTATCTGTTGCAGCACAAGGAAGTTATCGACTTTATCAAACGGCGTGGTGGCAAGCCCAAGTTTGTATTCCTGATGTTTGACGAAGAAACAGAGCGTCTTTCAAAAGAACTTGGTGCGGAAGTCTGGTTTCCAAAGGCGAAGCTGCGGACAAATATGGACAACAAAATCGAGACCGTCCGCATCGGCAACAAAGCAGGCGTTCCTTCGGTGCCGAATGTTTTGGCGGATGTCAAAGATTACGCAGACCTGAAGAAGACCTGCGAAAAAGCCGGGATTGGTCATGACCTTGTGCTTCAGTCTGCTTTTGGGGATTCAGGTCACACGACGTTCTTTATTAAATCCGAGGCCGACTTTCGCCGCCACGAACATGAAATCGTGGGCGAGGGCGAGATCAAGATCATGAAGCGGATCGATTGTCGAGGTTCTGCGATCGAGGCATGTGCCACAAAAGAGGGGACCATTGTTGGTCCGCTAATGACGGAACTCGTTGGCTTCAAGGACCTGACACCCTATCGCGGTGGCTGGTGTGGAAACGAGATTTTGTCGACTGCCTTTCCACCCAAAGTACGGCAACGGGCAAGGGAACTGACGTTCAAATTTGGTGAACAACTCAGAAAAGAAGGCTACCGCGGCTACTTTGAACTCGACTTTCTGATCGACAAAAAAACGGGCGACCTTTGGCTTGGTGAACTTAACCCAAGGATCACCGGGGCGTCGTCAATGACGAACCACGCGGCCTTTGCCCATGCGGACGCGCCGTTGTTCCTGTTCCATCTGCTCGAATTCTCGAAAAAGAAATTCGATCTGGATGTAAATGAACTAAATAACCGCTGGGCCGACCCGTCAATGATCGACAGTTGGTCGCAGATGGTTATCAAACATACCGATGACAGTGTAGACATTTGTACCGAAGTTCCGGAAACCGGCATTTACAAAATGCTTTCTGACGGAAGTGTGATCTTTGACAGGTTTGACTATCACCGCCGCGCGGTAGAGAGCGAAAACGAAGCTTTCTTCTTGCGTATTCTGCAGCCGGGTGATTATCGGTATGAAGGTGCTGACATTGGCATTCTTGTGACTCGTGGTCGCTCGATGACGAAAAACTTTCAGCTTAACGAAAGAGCGAAACGATGGATTCACGGCATAAAACAGTCCGTCGCGGCAAGGCCCTTACCAACGGTCGAAGCAAGCCCATCCTTGGCGGACCCAGCCTTCAAAATCCTCTGACAAAAGGCGATAGCCAATGATGTGGCGCGCAATATCCGAGGCAGAGCCCGGGCCAAAATGGGCCGGGCTGTTTCAGGAATACTGGCCTGATTACAAACGCTGGTGGCTGAAGGAAGGCGACAGCGCCCGTCCAAGCTATGGCGAAAGCCGCCGCGCGCTGGTCAAGCATATGCCGGAAATCGTACCGCTTTATGATCAGCTGTGTGAACTTGCTGGCGGGGGCGATCAGGCCGCGCGATTCTTAAGCTTTTACTGTCCTCCACCTTATCTGGCTGGCTGCAGTCAGGCGATTTGGCCGGGTAAAGAGCCGGTTCTTGTGCGCAACTATGACTATAGCCCGACCGCCTTTGACAGTTTGATATTGCACACCAGCTGGCAAGGTCGGCGCGTGCTTGGCACCAGCGACGGGCTTTGGGGTATGGTTGACGGGATGAACGATGCAGGGCTTGCATTATCGCTCACATTTGGTGGCCGTCGTGTCGTGGGCGAAGGGTTCGGTGTGCCGCTTATCCTGCGATATGTTTTACAAACCTGCACCACCACAGAAGAGGCGGGGGCAGCGCTAGAGCGGCTTCCGACCCATATGAGCTATAACGTCACCGTTCTGGATGCGAAGCGACGTTACCTTACGGTGATGATGTCGCCCGACAAGCCTGCGTTGGTGACGCGCGCAGCGGTTGCTACAAACCACCAGGAAACCGTGGAATGGGTCAGCCACGCCCGGTTTACTGCGACCGTTGAAAGAGAACGCTACTTACTGCAACGCCTTACACTGCATCGAGACCCGGAAGAAAAGTTCATCAAGGCATTCTTGAAGCCACCGCTCTATTCGATCGCGTTTTCTGCGGGTTTTGGAACGCTTTACACGGCGGTCTACCGGCCGCGAAAACGCCAGATGGAAATTCGCTGGCCGGGCACCGTTTGGCCTTTGTCGCTTGACGATTTTCAGGAAGGTGGGCGGAGTGTTCAGATCCCGGGCGCTGCCTGATGCGCAGCGCTTAAGGCTGCGGCAGCACGTCGATATGAAATAGATTGCGAAACCAACCCAAAGAGAACTGGCAAGGCATAACTTTGCGCGAGGAGCTTTACAGGCAAGTCCGAGACGCTGCCACCGCTTGAAAGAACAACTGTGGCTACAATCACCGTGTTTAGACTGCCAACGATCAGGCCAAGCGACACTGCGCGTACAGGAATGCCGTGTTGCAATGCCGTCTGGATGAACGGTTCTTTCTGAAAGGTAGAATTCTGAGTTTTCAACATATCCTTTACCGCTTTTCGAATGGCGATTACTTGTGAAATGGCGACTACGAAGAATGGCGTCAGATAAACAAGAGTGAGCGGAAGATACTGAATTTGTTCTTCTCCGAATAGCGCCAACCACTGGTTCACAAGCGTAAGAATGCTACCAATTATCAATGAGATGATCGCTGCACGAAGAAGGACACCCTTGAACACCGAGGGTGGCGAAGCCGCCGCGATAACCTGCGTGAAGGTATTGTTCGTTTGTTTTTGCATCACGATACTTTCAGCTTACGCGTTGTTTCACGCAGGGGTTTTTCTCTGGCCGATTTTGCCGTCTTGAATTTTTCACTACTTGGACCAACATCCAAGATGATATCGGCGATAAGGTCGGGGTGTTCGGATGTTGTAAGATGGCCGCCTGGCAAAATCCGAACGTCAAGACCCTCTGCGCCCAACCGTTCCTTAGCGAGATACGCTTGCCGGCCTTCAAATGGGTCTTGCTCGCTGCCGACCACATGGAATGAAACGGCGTCTCGCATACTCCTGTAGAGGCGGCTCAGATCCATTCTTTCGGCATTCTTTTTGTGGTAGCTCACGAAATCGGCGGATTTGCTCATGGCGTAGATGCCTTTGCGACGCCCGATTGCATCGAAAAGTTGTTCTATTTCCTCGGCCGTGACTTTGTAATCTTTTGACCACAAGGGTTTCATAAGCTCGGCAAAGATGGTTTTTGATCGTTGTGCGAGCGAGGTGACAAAGCCGCCCATCCAGGATTTCAGGATTGGCGTTGTGAACCATGGATGCGAATGACCATCTGCATAAAGACCGCCATTCATCAGCAATACACCTTCGATCCGGGTCTCAGGTTCGATACCCGCTTTAATGAGGTCTTCCTGACGGCAAAGAAGTTCAAGCGTGACGAGCGACGAGTAATCAAAGCTGAAGATGAATGTGGATTTGATTCCGTTTGCTTTCCACAACGCTTCCATCATATCGGCGCGTTCTATGGTGCTGTAGGGGTAATCTTCTGGCTTGTCAGAGTCGCCCAGGCCGACATAATCAAAGAACAGCCTGTGGCCGATGTTTTGTCCGGACAAATGCTGGTTGACGCGTGACCAACCGTAGGAGCCATCCGGCCAACCCGGCATAAACGATGCCCAGACAGAGCCGTCAGTTTGTGTTTCGTCTTTGTCGATGCGGGTGTGGATTTGAACGATTTTTTTCGCTTCACCGTTTTCGCCATTTAGCAGGAATTTCTTGTTCTTCGTGTCGTAAAACACTCGTTTTCCTGCGCTAAACCAATCGTTGGCGCGGATCGTTTTAGCTGGGTTTATGTTTGCGGCGGATTTTGCATTTGGGGGTGTTTCCATTGGTCGTCTCCGGAGCTTTAAGTTTGCCTGAGCAGTTCTTGTTGATTAACGTGTATATACACGTAAAAATATGTTAAAAAATTATGCCTCCTGAATTTGAGACACGATCTGATTGAGGTCGCGGATCATGTTCTCCCAGCGGGGTTGGCCAAACTTATGCGTAACCTCAGCCTGCACCGCCTCCCAAAGTGGAACAACTTGGCGTAGCGTTTCTGCGCCTTTGGGTGTCAGGGCAACAGGCCGCCGCCGCGCATCCGATCCACTTACGGTTTTAAGAAGGTCACGGTCTAAAAGCGGTTTCAGATTCCGTGTTAGGGTGGTGCGGTCGGTTGCCAACAGCTTGGCCAATTCTGCAATGCCAATTGGCCCTTTGCTTTGAACGGTGGAGAGCAAAGTAAATTGAGTAGAGCGTATACCGCTTGGCTTTAGCGCTTCATCGTACAACTGTGTAATAACCCGCGTCGCTTTTCGCAGATTGAAGCATGTACAGTTTGAATGTTTCTCAAGTTTCATTTTTTAACCAACACAACTAAGATCAAGTGTATATACACCTATAAGTTCGGATGTCAAGGAACGGTACCCGTTTTCACGCCAAATACTTTGCGGACGAACGTCGGGCCGCCATGAATTCATTCCCGCAGTTTCAGCGAAACCGCGGAGCATAACATCTTAAATTTGCAAGTAATACTTGAACGCGTCTAAAGTAGCAGGTCGCTCAGGTCAGGGTGGTCGTCGGGGCGTTGGCCCAGAGGCCAGCGGAACAGACGGTCTGCTTCCGTTATCGCAAGGTCGTTGATGCTTGCATGGCGCCTGGCCATTCTGCCGTCGGATGCGAATTCCCAGTTTTCATTGCCATACCCGCGAAACCAGTTTTCCGAACCGTCGTGCCATTCATAGGCAAACCGAACCGCGATCCGGTTGCCCGCGAAGGTCCAGAGTTCTTTGGCCAGACGATACTCGTGTTCGCGCGTCCATTTGCGGGTCAGCAACGCATGGATTTCCGCGTGTCCGGTCGCAAATTCATTGCGGTTTCGCCAGACGCTGTCGTCCGTGTAAGCGGGGGTGACGATGTCAGGGTTGCGGGTGTTCCAGGCGTTTTCGGCAGTGCGCACCTTCAGGCGTGCGGTTTCATCTGTGAAGGGGGGCAGAGGAGGGCGAGTCATTTTGTATCCCGTGATTAATCCAGTCAGCGAAACTGACCAACATATTTCAAGTTTCTAACAGGCGATAAAATTAGAATGGGGAGCAGCCAAAAGCATTTCGTTTAACAGGGCTGCCGTTCCGACATGGGGCGATTCTTACGAAGACCCGAGTTGCAGTGTGTAGCCGTAAAGAATTGTCAGAATAATGACCTCTATAGGAACGTGAAATGGTAGCAGGCGTTTCATATCAATCTCCAGTCTGTATCAATTTCTTTAGTTTACCGATCTGTACATCTTTCGGGTCAAGGTGTACCAATCGGTAAACTTAGTCAACAAAAAAATTCTTGATTTGAGAGATTTAGGAATCGAATACTCAAGGTAAAAGGCAGTTAATTACTTAATTTGTCACGTCTTCTTGCTATTTTAGCGTAGTTTAACTATTTGCAGATCAGTACATAATTTCGGAAAAAATATGCGCCCTAATAAAAGAGATGAACTGGTTCGCAAGGCTCTGGACGTGTTTTATCGCAATGGATTCCATGCGACCGGAATGGATATGCTGGTAAGGGAGACGGGCGTTTCCAAGACCTCCATGTACAAACACTTTCGCAACAAAGATGAACTGATGCTTGCTGTGTTGCGGCTGAGGGACGAGAATTTTCGAAATTGGCTATATCGGCGAATTGAGGAAATATCTGATACGCCTCAGGGCCAGCTTCTCGCGTTGTTTGACGCGATGGATGAATGGTTTCAACTCCCCGCTTTTCGTGGATGTATGTTTATCAAGGCAAGTGCCGAGTTTCAGGAAAGCAGCCATCCGATTTACGCACAGGCCGCAGAACACAAGCGCATGCTCTATGACTATTTCACCGGCGTGGCCAAACGGGCGAAAATGAAAGACCCGGAAGGATTGGCGCGTCAGCTTATGGTTCTGAAAGAGGGGTCTATCGTTTTGGCGATGATGGGGGTCAATAAAAATGCAGCGCATGACGCGAAACGCGCTGCTGCATCACTTTTGGACATTCACCTGTAGATGTGTGCCAAGCTGTCTTATTTCAGATTTGCGGTTGCTAGGTCGAACAGTGTGTTGTCGCCCATTGACTGCGCCAAAAGCATTGCACCCTCAAGCGTTGCTAGGATGTTCAGACCGTAGGCTAACGAATTTTCAGCATTATCTTTGGACACTTCGGCGATAGAGCTTACACCCATCTCGAAAAACTGCCGGGCCTCGTCTGCGACAACCTCGGGAACACCTTCTTTTTCGGCTGCCAGTATGCCGCACAAACACATGCGGTTATCTTCTGCCAGAGAGTCCCGAAACAGCGTTTTCCAGGTTTCCACACGTCCCGCACCAGCAGCTTCGTTTTTTGCAACTGCTTCTTCAAACCGCTCGCGGTAGCGTTTAGCAACTGCAGCGGCGAGATCCGCTTTGGTAGGGAAATGGTAGTGTACGCTTGCACTTTTGATCCCGACATCGGTTGCGATTTCACGAAAACTAAAGCCGTTGTAACCGGCTCTTCGTATCCTGTTTTCTGCTGCATCCAGAATGGCATCTACGCGTTCAGTCATTTTCTATACCTAAAACCTATCAACTGATAGATAGCTCTTGCGAAACTGAAATTGCAAGCTATATGTCAGCTATCAACTGATAGGTAGGTGATTCTAATGTTCAAAGAAAAAATCGCAATCGTAACGGGTGGCGGATCAGGCATAGGCAAAGAAGTCGCAAAACGGTTTGTTGCCGAAGGCGGCAAGGTTGTTGTGAATGGCCGCGATCAGGCCAAGCTTGAAACAGCGGCAAAAGAGATTGACCCAACAGGGCAAAACATTGCGACGGTTGCGGGCGATATTGCAAAGCCAGCAACGTCAGCGGAACTGGTTGAGATAGCAACTAGCCGCTTTGGCGGAGTTGATGTCCTTTTCAACAATGCGGGTGTGTTCCGCCCGAAACCCTTTCTTGAACTGGAAGAAGACGAATACGACTGGTTCCTTGATACCATCCTGAAAGGAAAGTTTTTCACAGCGCAGGCCGCTGCCAAAGCCATGAAAAAACGCGGCGGTGGCGCAATCGTGCAAACGGGTTCGCTTTGGGCCATCCAGGCAATTGGCGCAACACCATCTGCCGCTTACTCCGCAGCGAATGCCGGCGTTCATGCGATGGTGCGAAACCTTGCGATCGAACTCGCCAGTGATAACATCCGGATCAACGCAGTTGCGCCCGCGGTTGTTGAAACTCCAGTTTACAACACCTTCCTGACAAGGGAAGAGGTGGAACAAACACTGCCAACCTTTAATGCATTTCATCCACTGGGACGAAATGGTCAACCCGGCGATATCGCTGATTCACTGCTGTTTCTTGCCTCAGACAAGGCATCGTGGATCACAGGGCAGGTACTATCTGTAGACGGCGGCGTTACCGCCGGACGGCAATAATAGACGAAAAGGATCATCATCATGTACGTTAACGCAGATTTTTCAGAACGCGTCGTCATCCGCCCGGACGACAGAGAATGGGTTAATTCGCCGAAAAATGGCGTTGACCGAATGATGCTTGACCGGATCGGGGGCGAAGTTGCGCGCGCAACAACGATTGTTCGCTTCGCCCCTGACTCGCAGTTTTCAGAACATGAACACACGGGCGGAGAAGAGTTTGTTGTTCTGGATGGCGTCTTTTCTGACGAAAGCGGCGACTATCCCGCAGGCACATATGTGCGCAATCCTATCGGAACGCGCCATACGCCGCACAGCAAAGAGGGCTGCACAATATTTGTGAAACTGCAGCAATTCGCAGAGGATGATCAGCGGCAATTCTCGATAGACACAAAAAACGCAACCTTTTCGCAAGGGAGCGTTGATGGGCTGACCGTTCTTCCGCTGCATCAGCATGGAACTGAATCTGCCGCCCTCGTTCGTTGGGCACCGGGAACAAAGTTTGTGCCACACACGCATTGGGGCGGGGAAGAGATCCTTGTACTGGAAGGTACTTTTCAGGATGAACATGGCGATTATCCGGCTGGCACATGGCTTCGCAGCCCACATATGTCGCAGCATCATCCCTATTCAGAAGAGGGTTGCCTTATCTACGTTAAAACGGGTCATCTGGCGGAACTGAGCAAAGCCGAGATTGCAAGTTAAGGATTATCACTAAAAGTTGATCTTCATTCGCTACGGCTCTCTGTGGCAAAGTCCGGTTTTCCAATGCAAGACTGGGCGGGTCGGATTTGGCGATTGCAAAACAATGGTGTGGCGGCTTCTGCCGCCATTTCTGAACCGGTAAGGACAAAACCTAAGGTTGTGATTTTCTTTGTGTAAGCTTGCCAATTCTAGCTAAATGAGCCTAAGCTGTTCGTTTAAAAAAAATAAATAGTTGTTCTGGGAGGATACAATGAAATTTAAGTCACTTAGTCTCGCGCTTGCGTCGACCATCGCTTTTACAAGCACGGCCTACGCGCAAACGGAAATACAGTGGTGGCATGCTTTCACGGGCCGTTTGGGGGATTTGCTTGCCGAGCAGGTTGAACAATTTAACACAAGCCAGGATGATTACACAATTGTTGCCTCTCACAAGGGAAACTACTCTGAAACGCTAAACGCGGGAATTGCCGCATTTCGCGCGGGTGAACAGCCCCATATTCTGATGGTGTTCGAGGTTGGCACAGCAACGATGATGGCTGCTGGCGGTGCTATCAAACCTGTTTACGAGGTAATGGCCGAAGGCGGGGCCGCGTTTGATTCTGACGGCTACATGGGGGCCGTAAAAGGGTATTACACCACAACCGAAGGCGACATGCTTTCGCTGCCCTACAACTCTTCTACGCCGGTCCTTTACGTTAACCGCAACGCTTTTGCAGATGCGGGGCTTGACCCGGACACGGACCTTTCAACATGGCAGAATGTTGATGCGGCACTTACCGCTTTGAAAGAGGGCGGAAGCACATGCCCGCTAACAACAGCCTGGCAAAGCTGGGTGCATCTCGAAAACATGTCAGCCTATCATAACGTGCCGTTTGCAACAAAAGACAACGGTTTCGCAGGGCTGGATACCGAATTGGCCTTCAACGGCCCGGTTCAGGTTCAGCATGTTCAGATGATGGGCGATTGGGCGGCAGATGGCCGGTTTATCTATGCGGGTCGCCGCAATGAAGGTGGTGCAAACTTCCGCGCCGGGGAATGCGCACTTTTCACCGAATCCTCAGCCGGTTATGCCGGTGTGAAAGCTGAGGCGCAATTTGACTTTGAAATTCGTCCGTTGCCGTATTGGGATGGCGTCGACGGCGCACCGCAAAACACGATCATCGGTGGGTCTTCGCTTTGGGTTCTGTCCGGCCACGAGTCAGAAGAATACAAAGGCGTTTCTGAATTCCTGAGCTTTCTGTCGACCTCTGACATTCAGTCGAAATGGCATCAGAACACCGGGTATCTTCCCATCACGATAGCCGCTGCTGAACAGACCAAGGCCGAAGGGTTTTATGATGAAAACCCGGGAACCGAGATTGCGGGTATGCAGATGACTGCAAATGCGCCAACCCCGAACTCTAAAGGTCTGCGCCTAGGGTCTTTTGACCAGATCCGCGGGATCATCGACGAAGAACTCGAGGCAGTCTGGGCTGGCGATAAAACAGCGCAAGCCGCTCTGGATAGCGCGGTAGAACGTGGCAATGTTCTGTTGCGCCGCTTTGAGCAAGCGAACCAATAGTGAATTAGGTGTGGCCCCAGAATTTGGGGCCACACTGATTGCTTGGTATGGAAAAACGCGTCACCTTTAAAGGCTGGCTGTTGCCAATATGTCTTCTGCTTCCGCAGGTGATCGTTACAGCTGTGTTTTTCTTTTACCCGGCGGGGCAGGCGGTCTGGCAGTCGCTATTTATTCCGGACCCGTTTGGGCTTAAATCCCAGTTTGTTGGTCTTGGAAACTTTGAATTTCTGCTGGGTGATCCCTACTATCGTGCGGCTTTCACAACGACGGCGGTTTTTTCAATTCTCGTGACGGTTGCCTCGCTTGGGATGGCGCTGTTTCTTGCGGTTCTTGCAGATCGGCTGATCAAAGGCTCTGGCGTTTACAGAACGTTGCTGATCTGGCCCTATGCCGTTGCACCTGCGGTGGCGGGGGTGCTCTGGCTTTTCATGTTCAACACGCGGGTTGGCGTGGTTTCATGGTATCTGGGTATATTGGGATATGACTGGAACCATGTCCTGAACGAGGCTGAGGCCATGGGTCTTGTTGTCGCCGCATCGTCCTGGGGCAGGGTGAGTTACAACTTTCTTTTCTTCCTTGCGGGGCTTCAGGCGATCCCGAAATCGGTGATCGAAGCTGCGGCAATTGACGGCGCGCGGTTCTGGACGCGGTTTCGCACAATCGTTTTCCCGCTCTTGTCGCCGACAACGTTTTTTCTGCTGGTCGTAAACATCGTCTATGCGTTCTTTGAAACCTTTGGTGTGATCCACACTATCACCTCTGGCGGGCCGCAGCAGGCGACGACCATTCTAGTCTACAAGGTGTTCGCCGATGGTTTTGTCGGGCAGGACCTCGGCTCTTCTGCTGCGCAGTCGGTTATTTTGCTGGTCGTGGTCGGTCTGCTTACAGTCATACAGTTCAAGTTCATCGAACGCAGGGTGCATTACTGATGGCGGGGCGTGAACAACATGGCATGGTGCAGAAACGGGGCGTGGGCCATTGGTTCACCCATCTTGGGTTGATCATAGGTGTTCTGATTATCTTTTTTCCGATTTGGCTGGCTTTTGTCGCCTCGACCGTGACACAGCCAGAAATCGTGCACCCGCCAATGCCACTTTGGCCCGGCGACCAGTTTTTCAACAATTACCGTGATGCGCTGGTTTCCGGTGTGAATGCGCCGGTCGCGAAGATGCTTCTGAATTCCTTCGTCATGGCGATGGGGATTGCGCTTGGTAAAATTCTGATCTCGCTGCTGTCTGCCTTTGCGATTGTTTATTTCCGCTTTCCGGGGCGCAAAGTGTTCTTCTGGCTGATTTTCCTGACGCTGATGCTACCCGTTGAAGTGCGCATTGTGCCGACCTACGAAGTTGTTGCCGGCTTTGGCATGCTCAACAGCTATTCAGGGCTGATCTTTCCGCTGATCGCGTCTGCCACAGCAACTTTCCTGTTCCGGCAATTTTTCATGACGGTACCGGACGAACTGGCCGAGGCCGCGCGGGTTGATGGCGCACGTCCCATGCGGTTTTTTTGGGATATCCTTTTGCCAATGAGCCGCACAAATATTGCGGCCCTTTTTGTCATCCTCTTTATCTATGGCTGGAACCAATACCTCTGGCCGCTGCTGATCACGACTGACCCTTCAATGAACACCATCGTTATGGGTATCAAGCAGATGTTCCCGTCTGGCGATGATATCGCCGATTGGCCGGTCATCATGGCGACATCCATTCTGGCGATGCTACCGCCAATTATTGTCGTGATTTCAATGCAGAAACTATTTATCCGCGGGCTTGTGGACAGCGAGAAGTAACCAATGGCAACAGTCAAACTCAGCAACCTCAAGAAAAGCTTCGGCAAGACCGATGTTATTCATGGCGTCGATATCGATATTTCTGATGGGGAATTCATCGTGATTGTTGGCCCATCTGGATGTGGGAAGTCCACGCTTTTGCGTATGGTCGCGGGCCTTGAGACGGTCACAAGCGGCGAAGTGCAGATTAACGGCGCCGGCGTGAATGAGATGGAGCCAATGGACCGGAACATCGCGATGGTATTTCAGAACTACGCGCTTTATCCGCATATGAAGGTCTTTGATAACATGGCCTATGGGCTGAAAATTGCAAAAACCCCAAAGGCAGAGATCGCAGAGCGGGTTCAAAGTGCCGCGAAACTGTTGCAGCTTGAAGAGTACCTGATGCGCAAACCGCGCGAATTGTCCGGCGGCCAACGCCAGAGGGTCGCTATGGGTCGGGCGATTGTGCGAAAGCCAGATGTGTTTTTGTTTGATGAACCCCTGTCAAATCTTGATGCAAAACTACGTGTCCAGATGCGGTTGGAGATCAAGCAATTGCAACGTTCACTTGGTGTGACCTCGCTTTACGTCACGCATGATCAGGTCGAGGCGATGACGCTTGCGGACCGGATGATTGTGATGAACGGAGGTATCGCGGATCAGATTGGCGCGCCGCTTGAAGTTTATGCAAACCCGCAAACGGAGTTTGTCGCTGGATTCATCGGGTCTCCTGCGACGAATTTCTTGCCAGCGGCCCTTGTGTCGGGCGCACCTGCGGGGACAACCGTGGGCGTACGGCCAGAACATGCCACGCTGACAACTCCGGACCACGGCCTTGTAGAGGGGCAAGTCAGCTACAGCGAAGCGCTTGGTTCTGAAACGCTGGTGCATCTGAGGCTTTCCTCAGACGCAGCCTTTACTGTACGCCAAAACGGAATGGAGCCTGCGCCAGAGGAAGGCCATGCTTGTGGCGTTCTCTGGAACAGCAGCGACCAAATGCATTTCGGCGCGGACGGCCGACGTATCGCCACCCCATAGCTTTTGCAACTTGTTAAGCCGGGGTGGCTTGCGATTTACCACATTAACCAGCGCTGAACGAAAGCATTGTCGCGACGGATCATGTAGCGGCGCAACTCGTCCCCGATCAGGATCAAAATGGCAAAGGGCACGCTTAGCATCAGATGCCACGCTTCAAGCGGCGCGGTTCCGAAGAATACGTTGAAGGCAGGAACATAAGCGATCAGCGCAAGTAGCAAAAGCTCTGTCCCGATCCCAAGCCAGACGAGCCTGTTGCTGAACCAGCCAACCGTAAAAATGCTTTGCCGCCGTGTCCGGCAAATCAGAACGTCTGAGACCTGACAGATAATGATAGAGGCAAAGAAACCAGTGATCGCGGTACGATAGAGCGGATCACTGTTTGCCAGATCTTGCCCCCATTCCCAGCCACCGGCATATAGAATGACAAAGTAGCTGAAGAACCCGGCCGCGGCCTGAATCATACCGACAACCCCGTAGCTCATGATCAAGAGGTTTCGGGTCAGAAGCCGTTCCGAACGTTTGCGTGGCCCGCGTTTCATAACATCGGTTTCCGGCGGTTCCGCGCCAAGACCAAGCGCAGGGACGATGTCAGTACCAAGGTCGATACCCAGGATTAGGATCACCGTCAGCGGCAGCGGAATGTCGAGCAATACAAAAGCGATGAACGGCAGGATTTCCGGGATGTTGCTGGTCAGGATGTAGGCGACGAATTTCTTGATGTTGTCAAAGATCGTGCGACCTTCTTCAATTGCACTGACGATGGTGGCGAAATTATCGTCCATCAGAACCATGTTGCTGGCTTCCTTGGCGACGTCCGTTCCCATCAGGCCCATCGCAACACCCATGTCGGCGTTTTTAAGGGCAGGGGCGTCATTTACCCCGTCACCAGTGACGGTCACGGTTTCACCGAGGGCCTGCAAAGCCTGAACCACCTGCAGCTTCTGGGCAGGGGCAATACGGGCAAAAATGATTTCAGGTTCAGTTTTCAGAACGTTTTGCAAAGCACTGTCGCTCATCGCGCTAAGCTCGTCTCCCTGAACAACACGCCCGATGCCTGTGAACAGCCCAATTTGCCGACCAATGGTTTCGGCCGTCAGACCATAATCTCCTGTCAGCATAACGACGCGGATACCAGCAGAGCGGCAGCGTTCTAGTGCGACGGGCACTTCGGGGCGTGGCGGGTCAATCATGCCAACGAGCCCGATAAAGATGTACCCGTCTTCCGGAACCGCAGAGCCGTCCGATAGGCGTGATGCAAAGGCGAGACCACGTTCACCACGACCAGCCAGCGTGCGATAGTCATCAATGACATGGCTACGCCGCGAAGGGGTAAGTTCAAGGATTTCACCATTGATCATAACCCTGTCGCACATGTCGAGCACGACTTCGGGGGCGCCCTTCAGATAGGCTGTTGTCGCATCACTTTGCTTGTCGCTTACAATACTGATCATGCGTTTGGAGACAGAGCTGAAAGGTTCTTCAGAGATTTCATTTACATCAATAAGCGATCGTACATCTGCTTTATCGTTAGCAAAAAGCAAAAGGGCACCATCAGTAGCATCGCCTGAATACCCGACGTCCGTAAGGTAGGCGTTGTTGCAAATTGCCATGGTTCGCAAAAGCGGTTTCGAAATGGGGTCAGCAGTTAGCGCCGGGTCGTCCACCCTGTAGCTTTGCCTACCCAGAACGACCGTGTTCACGCCAAGCCTGTTCTGAGTCAGCGTTCCCGTCTTGTCAGTACAGATAACGGTGGTACTGCCAAGCGTCTCAACGCTTTCGAGGTTTTTGATCAAGGCATTCTTACGCGCCATGCGTCGACTGGCCATTGTCAAAGAAAGCGTCACGGTGGGCAACAACCCTTCCGGGACATTCGCAACTATAATGCCGATCGCAAAAATCAGGCTGGCGATTGCCCCATTGCCAATCGCGACACTGACGGCAAAGAAGGTCACCCCCAGAAAGATTGCGATTGCGCTGATCATCTTGATGAAGTGTTTAATTTCACGGTGAATTGGTGTTTCAGCGGCATCGGTCGCCTTGGTCAGTTCCACAATGCTGCCGATCTGCGTTGTCATACCCGTTTCACAAATAACAACACGGCCTTCGCCGCTTTGTACCAGCGTTCCGGAAAACACCATGTTCGGGCTTTCCATGATACTTTCATGGCTTTTGGCAGGGTCTAGCAGTTGCGGTTCGCTTTCGCCTGTCAGGCTGGACAGATCTACCTTGAAATGGCTTGCTGACAGCAAACGACCGTCGGCTGGCACCTTGTCGCCTTCATGCAGGACAATCACATCACCCGGAACCAATTCAGCACCAGGCAGCTCGCACGGGGCTCCATCGCGCATTGTTGTAACAATGGACGGCATCATTTTTTTGAAGCTGTCCATTATTTTTTCGCTTTGATGTTCTTGGAGGTAGGTAAAGGTCGCGTTTAAAAACACGACAGCAATAAGCGCGATTGCGATGTAAAGATTACCCTGTCCAGGATCGAGCCGTTCGGCTGTCAACGCGAGCCCGCCGCCCGCGAGCAATAAAAGCGCGAAGAAATTTTTGAATTGCCACAGGAACTTGACGATCTCAGGTGTGGATTTGCCAACCTGAAGTTCGTTGCGCCCATATTGCGCTAGCCGAGCCTGGGCTTCGGCAGTGCTAAGCCCGTCGTCAGATGTCCTAAGCCCATCCTTGACTTCGTTGATTGGACGGCTTTGAAGCGGAATATCTTTCAGCAAGTCGAACTCCATTCATCTTGAATACAGACCCTGTGACGGCGCGTATTTTCATTTTATAAGCTCTCTTTGTAACAACTAATCCGAAGAAGAACTTTGTGCTCGATCAAGTTCGAAGCACACAAAATTGGTTTAAGATAAACTAATAATTTCTAATGTTAACGTATCGCAGACAGGCGGAAACGTTGCGGCGAATTATGACTTTTGTCATAGCCAACATTGTTGTTCTTGCCAGGGTTTTTCTTGATCTGGCTCATGTTGTGTTTTTGAATTCGGTGCTAGCATTTCTGCAAGTCATTTAACGAAACAAACAAAAGACGGGACGGGCTGAGATGTCCAGCTCTGCTTGGACATGGTTTGGCGCGTAAACGCAGTGTCTGACCAAACTGAGCCTGAATGGGGGAAGTATGCAAATTAAAGATTATCTAAAGATTGAGAAAGCAACCAATATCAGCCGATCTGAGGTTGGTCGTCTTGGCACGGCAATAATTTTTGTTGTCGGTGTCATGATTTACACTGGTTCAAAGTTTGCGCATGTTGAGCAGTCTTACCTGCTCGTCGCTGCGGCGGTGATCGGGGCGTATATGGCGATGAATATTGGTGCGAATGACGTCGCCAATAACGTTGGCCCGGCAGTTGGTTCCTTTGCCCTGACTTTGACGGGCGCTATTATGATCGCGGCCATATTTGAAGCTTTAGGTGCCATCGTTGCTGGCGGGGACGTCGTTAAAACAGTTAAAAACGGCATCATTGACCCGGCGAACCTTGCCAATACGGATGTTTACGTATGGGTCATGATGGGCGCGCTTATGGGGGCGGCGATTTGGTTAAACGCCGCCACATGGCTTGGAGCTCCGGTTTCGACAACGCATTCGATTGTTGGCGGTGTTATGGGAGCTTCAATCGCTGCAGCGGGTTGGGATATCATTAACTGGGGATCAGTCAGCAATATCGTCCTGAGTTGGGTCATATCGCCGGTCACCGGGGGGGTCGTCGCTGCTGGGTTTTTGTACGCGTTGAAAAAACTCGTCTTTTTCAAAAAGAACCCGGTGGACCATGCACAAAAGGTTGTACCGGTTATGATTGCGATCATGGCTTGGGCCTTTACGACTTACATTGCGCTCAAAGGTATCAAGCATCTTGTCAAAGTCTCTTTCCCTTCCGCTGTCGCGGCGGGAGTAATCGTTGCCGTGATCGCTTATCTTATCGTGCGTCCCATGATCAGGAAAGCTTCGCCAAGACTTTCTGCCGACAGGGATGGCGTGAATCGATTGTTCACAATCCCCTTAATTTTTGCAGCCGCGCTGCTAAGCTTTGCGCACGGTGCGAATGACGTCGCAAATGCTGTCGGGCCATTGGCGGGCATTGTCGATGTTCTGAGCGCCGGAGACGGCGGCGGAAAAGTTGCCATTCCGCTTTGGGTGATGATCATCGGAGCACTTGGTATCTCGGTGGGGCTGGCGCTGTTCGGCCCAAAACTGATCCGCACGGTTGGCTCTGAAATAACAGAGCTGGATAGATCCCGCGCATTCTGCATCGCGCTTTCAGCAGCCATCACGGTGATTGTCGCCAGCCAGTTGGGTATGCCTATCAGTTCGACACATGTCGCACTGGGTGGTGTTTTTGGTGTTGGTTTCCTGCGTGAATTCCTTGACCAGCGGCTTGGGAAGGTCGTTGAAGACGTGCTGGCGCTTCATGAAGGTCAGCCGGATTTCGTGCAAGCCGAAGCCGTGCTCAGGGATTTCCAGAATGCTCCTGTGGAAGACAAGCAACAATTGTTGGAAAAACTGAAAAAAATGGGTCCTGAAGCGGTGATTTCAGCCGCGCAACGCAAAGAATTGCAAAAGGCTTTGAAACGACAGTTGGTCAGCCGAAAGTCGTTGCTGAAAATCGCGTCGGCTTGGATCATTACCCTTCCGGTGTCTGCGGTTCTAGCGGCATTGTTCTACTTCGCATTGCGTGGAATGATGTTGCCATAG
The DNA here is from genome assembly GCF_023015645.1 of Pseudohalocynthiibacter sp. F2068. Classification (NCBI taxonomy): domain Bacteria; kingdom Pseudomonadati; phylum Pseudomonadota; class Alphaproteobacteria; order Rhodobacterales; family Paracoccaceae; genus Pseudohalocynthiibacter; species Pseudohalocynthiibacter sp. F2068. Next base: position 23,983 of record NZ_JALKAK010000003.1, on the reverse strand, counting down.
GCTGCAGGGGTTTAGCACATGAAAAAATATAGTCTTCCTGTCGCAATTGGTGTTCTGGTTATCGGGTTCTGGTTTAGCCCCGATTTCCAGCAGATCGCTGCGGGTGTTGCGATCTTTTTGTTTGGCATGCTGATGCTGGAAGACGGCTTCAAGCTGTTCGGTGGTGGCTTTCTTGAAAACATCCTTGAACGAGCGACCAGTTCGGTTCCGAGATCGCTAGCCTTTGGAATTGTGTCTACAACCTTTATGCAGTCCAGCTCGCTGGTATCGGTAATTACGATTTCGTTTCTGAGTGCGGGGCTTATCAGTCTGCTGGCGGGGGTTGGTATCATATTTGGTGCCAACATAGGCACGACGACGGGTGCATGGCTTATAGCTGGATTTGGTCTGAAGGTTAAAATATCGGCCTATGCGATGCCAATGCTGGCGGTCAGTATTATACTGGTCTTTCAGAAATCAAAATACCTGCGTGGCGCAGGCTTTGCGTTAGCGGGGTTGGGGTTTCTCTTTCTGGGCATTCACCACATGAAAGAAGGGTTTGAAACCTTCAAGGACCAATTTGATCTTACCCGTTTTGCGCTGACAGGCTTGCTGGGTTTGGTTGTCTATACGGCTGTCGGAATGACAGCGACTGTTGTCATGCAATCAAGCCACGCAACTATGGTTCTGATCATTACCGCACTGGCGGCCGGTCAAATCTCATATGAAAACGCGCTTGCACTTGCAATCGGGGCAAACATCGGCACCACGATTACTGCTATCATCGGATCGCTAACCGCAAATTTTCAGGGCAAGCGGCTGGCATTGGCACATCTGATCTTCAACCTTTTAACCGCAGGCGTTGCCTTGATTTTTATCAGCCCGTTGCGGGATGCTGTTGACTGGGTAAGTGCGAATGTCGGCATTTCAGATACTGATTTTGCGCTAAAACTTGCCGTGTTCCACACTATTTTCAATGTGCTCGGCGTTGTTTTGATGCTGCCAACACTACGGGCTCTGATCAGATTTCTGGAACGCGTCATCAAAGAGCCGGCTTTGGATCTGAGTAAACCAAAGTATCTTTCCGAGGCTGTTGATGAATTTCCACAAACGATTGAAATTGCTCTGAGGAAAGAGGTGAAACACTTATACGATAATGCCGTTGAACTAATCACTCACGGTTTAAACATTCATCGGCACGATCTTTTTTCAACCAAAGACGTCGCAAAAACAGTGGCGGAAAGCCGTGCGCAGATCGAATTCGACATTGATGAAAAATATGAACACAGGGTCAAAACCCTATATACTGCGATCGTTGAATTTTCGACGCGTGCGGGCTCCAAGAACCTGCCACACGACGTAATGGACCGGGTTTATATTTTGCGCGACGTTGCCGGTCAGATCGTACGGGCAGTGAAAGCGGTTAAACACCTGAGGCGAAATACCACGATTTATACATCCACGCCTAAAGGCGCGGCAAGTGATCTTTATAACGGGCTTCGTACAGAGATCGGGCGTATTCTGGCGGAAATCCAAAGGCTTGACCTCGCAGAACCCGAAGACAGAAGCCAACTTTGGCTGGACGAAGAAGCGGCACAGGTCGAAAGTGACTCGGTCAATTCTACGCGCGTGGTTGAAGAGCTGATCCGCGAAGGTCAGATGGACGCTGATGCAGCGACGTCTTTTCTGAATGATTCTGGATACGCCTACAGCGCCATGCGTAATCTGCTTGGTGCAGCGCGTGCATATTACATTCAGCCCGACAGTGCGATGGCAGAGGTCGAGCGTATTCTGACGCTGGATGAAGAAGAAGTTGAAGCAGTTGTTTCTGACGTCGCAGTTGCAAAATAACGCTGCGAAATTTGATTTGCTACAAAAGTGTTGCGCGGTGCCTGCAAGGTGGGCGAAACACAAAGATAATGGGAGTGACCGACAAATGGGCCTAGAAAAATATGCAAATAAGATCGACGAATATTTCGCGCGTCTGGAAGATGGGAAGGCAAAGAAGATTAAACCCAGCCATGTTCTGAAAGTTATCTCTAAGCTTCAGAAAAAGGAGCAAGGGCTCGTTCAAGAGATCGAAGCGACCGAAAAAGATTCAAAGAAAGACAGGTTGAAGCGCAAGGTGCTGATCGCACGCGAGCACATCAAACGGGCCGAATTATTGTTGGATAAAATTACACCCCCTGTAAAATGATCGGCCAGTTTCCTGAGATGTCTTGGCGTTGCTGAGACATCGCAGCCGATTGCACATATTGAAATTCGATTGTTATCTGTTCAGAACACTGTTTCTGGTAGGCCCGGATAGTCGGCATTCGAAAGTGCAAGATGATTAAAGAAGACCCCTTATGGCGAAGAACGCCCCCTGCGATTTTCCCTGTTTGTCTGGGTTTCATGGGGCTCGGGCTTGGTTGGCGTAACGCGTCCGATGTACTGCCCATTGCGCATGAAATCGGTGATATTCTGCTTGGGCTAAGCTGCGCCTACTATCTTTATTTTCTAGCCTTTTTTCTTCGAAAGTTTGCAACGCGACCCAGAGTACTGCTGGAAGATATGAAGAGCCCACCAGCGCGGGCAGGGGTGGCGGCGGCGGCCATGGCGATGATGCTGCTTGCAGCGGCGCTTCTACCCTTTGGAATATCGGCCCCCTATATTTGGTGGGCCGGGGTTATCATGCAAATCGGAGCGAGCGCGATTGGATGCTATGCGATCTGGTGCGATCCGCCTGAGATCAGAGAGTTTACAACATTTCAGTACCTTACCTTTGTTGGACCAGTTGTTGGGCCAGTTGCTGGAATACCGCTTGGCTATGTGACTGAGAGTATTCTGCTGGCGCTGGCAGCACTCGTGCCATTCTCTATCATAACGGTTGGCTACGCTCTGCGAATGCTAAGAACCCTGCCGCCGGTTCGCTTACGCCCGTCGCTGGCGATTTTTCTCGCGCCGAATTGTCTGTTTGCTCTTTGTTTTGGTTCACTCGGAATTGACTGGGCGTTTCAGCTGTTTTTCTGGATCGTTGAATGCGTGGCGTTCGGCCTGCTCCTCATCACGCCGTGGATGGTCGCGGGTGGGTGGAGCCCGGTCTGGGCAGCTTTCACCTTCCCCATAGCGATCTTTTTACAAGTTCAGGTGCTGGCCGTTGGCAAAGGTATGGGGCTTTTGGGTCTTGTTGGAATTTACGCAGGTCTGATAGTCGGAACGCCATTGATTCTATATGTCGTTTATCGCTCGACCATGTCTTGGGTAACGGGCGAGTTGGCGGAAAACACTGGAGCGGCAACAGCCTGAAGGTATTTTCGAAAAGCAGTAACTTTAAAAACCTGCTTCTTGAACAGAGCCCAACACGTCAATTCTTGGAAAATTCTTTTCGAATTGCGGCGGTAGAGTTTCCAAGGGTCGGAACGGCCATTGCATTCGCCTCTTCTGATTCACGTGCAAACTGGATCGGTGGGGCAGGGATCGAAACTGTTTCGCCCATTGAGTTTGGCACATGGCGTCGGCGCAGCGCTTTATGAGCCATCAGGTCTTCGACGGTGTTAAGGGCACCAAAGGCAATTGACGCTTCTGTAAGAAGATTGCGCAATTCTGCAGCAGTCATTGCTGATAATACCTGATTGATCTCTTGGTCCAGCACACCCCGGTTTTCAACGCGTTTTGTGTTGTTTGAAAACTGTGGGTCAGATCCTAGCGAGGGTGTCTTTAACACGACCTCACAGAACCTTTGCCATTCGCGCTCATTCTGAATGGAAATGATCGTCTTCGCCTTTTCAAGAGTTTCATAAGCCCCATAGGGCGCAATTGAGGGGTGTTGAAGCCCCTGACGTGTTGGCGCCCCCGCACCATATTCGGCGTGGATCAACGGCACGGTCATCCATTCTGCGGCAACATCGAACAACGACAGTTTTACACCAGAGCCTTCCCCGGTGACCCCCCGTTTTATAAGCGCTTCAAGAATACCAGCGTGCGCGGTCATTCCTGCGCCAATATCGCATACGGAAACGCCGATCCGGCCTAATTCATTTGGTCCACCCGAAACTGAAACGAGGCCGGTCTCACCCTGCACGAGAAGATCATAGGCTTTCATGCCCTGCATTTCCAGAGAATCCCCATAGCCGGAAATATCGCAAGTAATCAGGCGTTTATTCCTTAAGCGTAAAGTTTCAGAATCCAAACCCGCACGTGCTAAGGCGCCTGGCGCAAGGTTTTGGACAAAAACATCGGCCTTAGCGATCATCGAAAGGATCAGCGCATGATCTTCCGGGTCTTTGAAGTCGAGCACGACAGATTCTTTTCCCTGGTTGGTCCAGAGAAAATAAGAACTGTCGCCTTTGGCGGCGGTGTCGTAACCACGGGCAAAATCACCCACGTCACGTTCAATTTTGATAACTCTGGCGCCGGCATCAACCAATCGCGCCGTGCAAAGCGGGGCTGCGACCGCCTGTTCAATTGAAACAACAAGAAGACCATCGAGCGGGCGCATCAAAAGCTCCTCGGAAGGCCGAGCACTTTCTCTGCCAGAAAACTGAGGATCAGATTGGTCGAAATTGGCGCGATCTGATAAAGCCGCGTTTCCCTGAATTTTCGCTCAATGTGGTATTCTCGGGAAAAAGCGTATCCCCCGTGCGTTTGCATGGCGGTGTCACCCGCGCGCCAGCTTACCTCGGACGCCAGCATCTTGGCCATGTTTGCCTCGGCCCCGCAGGGCTTGCCTGCATCATACAAAAGTGCTGCACGCTCAACCATCAGCGCGGCCGCTTCGGTTTCAGCGTAGTTTCGCGCGATCGGAAATGCGACACCCTGGTTCGCACCTATCGGGCGGTCAAACACAACGCGGTCTTTTGCATAGGCAGTTGATTTATCGATGAAATATCTGGCGTCGCCAACACATTCTGCTGCGATCAGGATACGCTCGGCATTCATACTGTCCAGAATGACACGCCATCCGCCGCCTTCCTGCCCAAGCAGGCACTCAGCCGGGATGATCAGATTGTCGAAAAACAATTCGCACGCGTGGTGGTTAATCATCGCGTCTATCGGGCGGACGTCTAAACCATTGCTTCGCGCTGCACGCAGATCAACAAGAAACGCAGATAACCCGTCCGTTTTCCGGGCGACTTCGTCACGCGGAGTCGTACGCGCCAAAAGCACCATCAGATCGGAATGCTCAACCCGACTTATCCAGACTTTTTGCCCATTTATCGACCAGCCTTCATCTACGCGCTTCGCCTGTGTGCGCAGAGACGTCGTGTCCGTACCAGAGGTTGGTTCTGTCACGCCAAAGCTTTGAAGACGTATCTCGCCGCTGGCAATCTTTGGAAGCCATTTTTCTTTCTGTGCGTCCGAACCGTGCCGAAGTACGGAACCCATAACGTACATCTGCGCATGGCACGCGCCGGCATGTGCGCCGCAGCGCGAAACGGTTTCCAGAATTGTGCAAGCCTCAAGCAGGCCCAGCCCGGAACCACCGTATTCCTCCGGGATGAGTGCGGTTAAGAACCCGGCCTGCGTCAGGGCGTTTACAAATTCAGTTGGGTATCCATCCTTTTTGTCGAGTCTGCGCCAATAGTCCTCTCCAAACGTATTACAAAGTTTGGTGACTGAACTTACTATTTCCTGCAATTCGTCCTGCCGGTTACTCAAGAGCATAATGCGTCAACCCCGTCTGATGATGGACTCGAACACAGCGGCCCAGATATGTTCACGATTTCCTTGGTTTAAACCATATCAGCCGTGGAATTGAAACTGCGCAACCTAAAACCCAAGACACATGCGAAGGTTTTGTACAGTGCTGCATTAGAGTTGGAGAAGGTGGTGCACCCGACTGGATTCGAACCAGTGGCCTCTGCCTTCGGAGGGCAGCGCTCTATCCAGCTGAGCTACGGGTGCCTAGGTGGGCGGTTTAGGGCAAAGTTTTCGTCACTGCAATCAGTTTGTGGCTTCACTGATGTAGGTTATGCATAAGCCGATCAATTCGCAAGCCGTGGGTTAAAACACCGAATTGGAGCGGGCTAAGTGCCGGGTTCAGAGGTGAGGGGTCAGAACGTTTGAATCTTGTCGGGGAGTGGTGGCGGCGTGCCGGGGGTGAAAAGTTTGGGGATGGCCACCCATTCAAAAGCGCGATGGTCCGGAATACAATTTGTGCGAAAGGATTCATAAACCATAAATGTCTGGCACTTCGTCAGCACTGCTTTGATAGAAATGAAGGAACCGTTTATCTGCCTCTTGCACCCATACCTTTTGTATTGTGTCGACACCTTCTGTGATTTCCAAAGTCGACAATCTCTGCACACGAAACCAACGACGGGTATTCGCAGACTTCGTGTTTCAACACATGGCAGTGCTTTCACAGAGCTGACAATGCGAACTTGTTACTCCAATTGTCAGCAATCGACCCAATCGGGTAGCTCGAACAGGCCATAGCAAACTACCGCTCTGCACCCTTAGCTGGCTTTTTTCGTTTCCTGAAGCCGACTGTCTCTATGCGCAAACAGCGGACTTTCGGCACGGCGCGATATTAGTTGATTGCTTAAGTCAAAAGTGACCTTGGAGATATTGTTGAAAGATGAGGAATAAACCCAGCGACTTACCCGTTAGTGAAGAAGGTTGGTGCGACAACATGTTGCACCGCAACAAGGGAGGAAGTTCGGAATGACTACTGAGGGCGAAAACAAGAATAACCAGCGCACCCAATTCCCAGAGAAGCCCGAAACAGCGGATATGGCTGTAGAAGGGTGCACGGTTAACAACGACAGGCGAGGTTTTTTGCGTGGTGCAGGACTGGCAACTATGTCAGCCGCAGTTGGTATGGTGATCCCGTTCCATCGTAACATCCCTCAAGGTTTCATTCCGGCCGCAATGGCGCAGGAAAACGTTCTTATGGGCAAAGATGGTCTGACCTTACTCAATGATCGCCCGGTCAATGCCGAAACCCCGCCGGAGCTGCTCGATGACGCAATCACACCAACAAACAGGCACTTCATCCGTAACAATGGCCTGCCGCCGGAAGACATGAGTGCCGAAGGATGGACACTGACCGTTGATGGGTTCGTGGACAATCCGATGGAGATGAGCATTGCTGCGCTGAAAGACAATTTCGAAGTCGTTACAATGGCTTTGACCGTTGAGTGCGGCGGCAACGGGCGGGCATTTTTTGACCCGCCCGCAAGCGGAAACCAGTGGACCCTTGGCGCTGTGGCCTGTTCCGAATGGACCGGCGTGCGGTTGAAAGACGTGCTCGCCAAGGCTGGTGTTCAGTCGAATGTCGTATACACGGCACATTTCGGGGCAGACAGCCACCTTTCAGGAGAGGAAGGGAAACTGCCGATTTCTCGCGGCATGCCGATTGCCAAAGCTATGACCGACAATATCCTGATCGCATTCGCCATGAACGGAGAAGATCTGCATCCAATGAATGGCGCGCCACTGCGGCTGGTGGTTCCGGGATGGCCGGGCTCTTGTTCGCAGAAGTGGTTGCGCCGGATCGAGCTGCGTGATCAGGTCCATGACGGGCCGAAGATGACCGGAAAAGCTTATCGCGTTCCGGCCTATCCGGTCTCACCGGGCACCGATGTTCCCAAAGAGGATTTCGTGATCATAGAACGTATGCCAGTGAAGTCGCTGGTCACCTTCCCAGCAAATGGCGCCGAGAGTGGTAAAGAGACCGAGGTGCGCGGACATGCCTGGTCGGGTGATCGCATGGTTGACAGCCTTGATATCTCGATTGACTTCGGCGCGACCTGGCAGAGCGCCAGCCTTGATGCACCGGTAAACAGCGGTGCATGGCAAAACTGGCGGGCCAATGTGACCTTCCCACAGGCTGGTTACTACGAAGTCTGGGCGCGCGCGACCGACAGTGCGGGCGAAGCACAGCCCTTTGCAATTAACTGGAACCCGAAGGGCTATCTCAACAATACCATGCACCGGGTTGGATTGCGTGTAAGCTAGTTTATCGGCGGCGGTGTTTCTCACCGCCGCGCACATTCCCGGAAAGAGGAACCTTAAGATGCGCATCACGGCGATCGGAACAGGTCTGGCCTTGTGCCTTGGTGTTTATGCATTTCCAAGCGTAGGTCAGGAAATTTCCGAAGTGATAGCAAATGCAGACCCGGCTGTGGGCGAACGCCTGTTCAGGCAATGCAAGGGCTGTCATACGGTCGATCAGGGCGGCAGAAATAGAGTCGGACCAAACCTCTACGGTGTTCTGGGCCGGTCGGTCGCGACATCCGAAGGTTTCCGTTATTCCTCGGCTCTGCGCGACTTTGGTGGGGAATGGTCGTTGGACCGTTTAGCGGCCTTCCTTGAAAACCCGCGCAAAGCGATACTGGGAACGCGCATGAGCTATCGCGGATTGTCCGATATTGCCGAGAGAGCAAACATTATCGCCTTTCTCAACACTATGAGCAATGAGCCACGACTGTTCAGTGAAGCGGGTGTCGACGCAGCGGAAGGGGAAACCGATGTTCCGGCAGAGGATTTTGGTCAGCTCGTGATCGCAGAGGGGGTGGAAGAGACATTCTACACCTGCACCGCCTGCCATTCCGAAATGATCGTCGCCCAGCAGGGCAAAACCCGCGAAGGTTGGGACGAACTTCTGGAATGGATGGTCGAGGAGCAGGGAATGGGGGAGCTTGCCGAAGCAGACAGGAACACGATCCTCGACTACCTCGCCGAGCATTACAACACTGACCGGCCCAATTTTCCACGCCCCTAAAGGGCGCACTACTCAGGCGCAGGGCAGTGCGGTTTGCGTCGCAGAACGGACCACGGCCATCATTTCCTCGGATTCTGTTCCTTCGCGGGTATATTCTTCGAGCAGCAGTAAGATTGCTGCGAATTTTCCGGCGTCCATTCCTTGCGCTAGCATTGAATAGTGGGCCGCACCGGACGACCAGACATGGACATGCATTTCGCTGGATATGATTTGTAAATCTGGTGTTTTGGAATGTGCGCCAACCGTAAGCCGGCAGCCATTTACACCGCTATAATGGAAGTAGATCTCGCCTGTAGGCGACGTTGCAACATCAACAAAGGTGAGATTGGCAGAAGAAAGGTCAGGCTGGTGTCCGACCCACTGAGCGACGGTGCGGATTTTGTGCGTAGTCTGTTCTACCGAATACTGACGATCGAGGAAGCTTTGATGCCAGTCGAGCGGTGATTGTTCCGCTTTGCCCTGGCCAAGCAGAGTGAAACCCAACCCGAAAGCCATGATCGCAAGCACGGCGGCCAGAGCACCAACACGCCAATGCCCCTGCTTGACAGGGAGGGCATTCTTCGCAGGGTTTCCCGATCGAAGCGGCTTCAATGCGGTCGAGATCTCGCGCAGATCTGCAAGTGCAGCCTGCAATGCAGGTTCCTCGCGCAAACGCGCTTGCAAAGCACGGACTGCCGGCATGTCAAGTTCGCCGTCGTGGAGGGCATTCAAAAGCTGCCAATCGTGATCGCTTAAACTCATTTCTCAGTCGCCTTATCAACCACAGTTTTCTCCGCATCCCGGAATCCGCCAACAACTTTGCGCAGCGCACTCCGTGCTCGGCTGACCCTGCTCATCACCGTGCCGTGGGCGACCCCGATTACTTCTGCGGCTTCCGCATATGTCAATCCGCTAATATCCACCAGAAAAAGAATTTCACGTTTTTCCGGGGGCAATTTTTCGAATGCGATCCGGATTAGAACATCCCGCGACACATCCGTTGAACCGCATATATCATTAGAGAAACGTTTCTCGCGGCTCTGATATTCCATCCGGACCCTGCGGCGGCGCAATTCATCCAGATGAAGATTGCGGATGACACGAAACATCCATGGCCGCAGATCCCGAAGTTTAGCGGGGCGACTATCTGCACGGAGAGTGCGTTCGATTGCATCTTGGACAAGATCCTCGGCATCGCTCGAATGCGAACTGATATAGCGTGCGTAAGCGCATAATTCCGGCAGCAAAATCTCGAGTTGAGTCAATGAACCCATATTTAGATACTGCCCCAAGAGAACTCTGTGGTCAAAGGTTCCGGAAGAAACCATGCGTCCGGATCGCAAGAAGACTGCTCTTATCTCGCTTTTTTCAAAGGTCTGCATTGGGCTGTGCACTAACAGCGCGGTGACACATGCAGGTTTGGAACAACCGTTCTCCCAAGGTGATCCTGGCCCGATGTAGGCAGTCTTGGCGCCGACAGCGACCGCCATGCTGGCTCGCTTCAAACGTCAAAGGAGAGAATTTATTGTTGGTCGAAATTCCATATTGGCTAACAACGTTGTCATTTCACCGGTTCGCCGAACCTATCAAGTAGGTGAATTCAGTAAGGTGAGCCCTGTTGAATGCACCGACCTGCTCGAGAATATCCTGATTGGTGTCACGAAACCTGTCACCTGCTTCCGGCGAGTCATAGTGGATAACAACAATTTCATCGGGTGTTGGAATTCCTCTCGCGCTGTGGACGCTTAAAAACCCTTCTGTTGCCCAGTGATCTTCTCGGGTTGAGCCGGCTGCGCTAAGCGCTACCTGATCTCCATACCGCTGATCCGGGTCGGTGTTGTTATAGTGGCTAAGCTTCAGAATGTATTGCCTGTCAGCAACTGAAGAACTTGCGTCGTCCTCTGGATTCCAAACCAAACGGCCTTCGAAAACGGCAATCTCTTGCGCTCCGGGATACAGGTCGGCCAGTTGTGCTCTGCTACCGCTGATTTGCAATATGGGCTGCTCGCACGATAAAATGGCGAAGCGGTTGGGTAACTCCAAATCCAGATTGCCTTGCTGCATCATGATGTTCCCTTCTCGCTCAAGAGAACATTTGAGGTTTTCGATTGCTGACATTTCCAATGTGTCGCCGTCTTTAAGCAAACTGACGACACCTATTGGTGCAGCTTCAACCGTAGATGCCGACAACAGGATGATACCGGAAACGACTATAGGCTTCAGATAAGTCATATTATTTATCCTTTTGACTCGCCACTAATGAACACACGATGGCTATTGAAGACGTCGGTCGGCAGAACATTTGGCTCGGTTTTCAGCATTTGGATCGCTGCAATAGGCTGTTGAATAAACACAGTCGGATGTGCTGGCTCCGGCAGGCTTGGGGCATGGCCGTGAAATGTAGCAGTAAAATGCGTGGCATCCCAATGGTAAGACACTTCTGCAACTTTGCTGTTGTTATGTAAAAGCCCAAACCGCATTTCCCCGTCCATCGTATCACGGATATCGGCGCTTTCGAGAGTCACTTCATAATTCATATCGTTTCCTTTTCGGCGTGGTGGACGATTGATATGTCGTCTTCGATGGAATAGGTATTGTCCAAATGTGAGACAGAATGGATAGTTTTTAATCCGTGAAAAATTGGGATGATTTACGCTTTTTTCGTGCTTTGGTTGGCGCTCGCTCCATCCGCGCAGCAGCAGCAGATTTACAAACAACGCATGCCACCGTTTCGCGCCGTGTTCGCACGCTAGAAGAAGAACTCGGGAACACATTGTTTGAGCGCGGTAGAGACGGTTTCAAGCTGACCGAATTTGGCCGCAAAATTCAGACATTTGCTGATGCCGTCGCTGATAACACCTCAGCGATAGACCGGCTCTCGTTTGCTCAGGGGGGCAGTTTGGCCGGACCCCTTCGTCTGTCATTGCTGGAGGATTTATACACGTTTGCCTTGCATGATCACATTGACGAATTCATGACACAACACCCGATGATCAAACTGGAGCTAATAACGACAGCGGAATTAAGTAACCTTAATCGCCGCGAAGCAGATGTGGTCATCCGCCTTACTCAAAGCCCCCCTGAATATACCTACGGTCGAAAAGTTGCAGAAAGCCCCTTGGCTGTATACGCATCGCAGTCTTATCTTGATAACCGTCCCTCTCTTGATCGGTGGATTGCGTTGGATTATGCACCAACACTGGCGCCGTATATTCCGGCTAGGCCCGCTTTTCTGTCACCCTCTTTATCTGTCGTCGCAAGCGTGTTGCGGCACGGTCAGGGGATTGGACTGCTTCCATGTTTTATAGGAGAAAAGGACCCTGATTTACGGCGCCTGCTAGAATTCGACTTGATTGCCGATCTGCAGATATGGGTTCTTACCCACCAAGACCTTCGCCATAACCCGCGGGTTCGTGCATTGATAGAGCATCTCTACAGTTCCTTTTCACAAATCCGGAATGTTATTGAGGGCACGATACCTGTTTAATTCGGATATGGCGTGTTGCTGATGATCTTTTGTGTCAGTTCGAAGAAAACCACGGTCGCATTGTTCGCACACCCGCAGTCGGGTGAATGTGTCGCGAATGCTTGTAGTTGGTGTAATTCAGACCAAGGTATTATAAAGTAGGCGGTGCGCGTCTCCTCATTCTCGGTCTATAGTTTCGAGCAGGAATTTAGGGAGTGGCTTTATTGAGCCTCAATTCTTAAATACAACTCTGTTCGTGGCTTCGCATCGAAATTATCTAAATAATTCAGACAACTAGATTTTGAAAGCAAGACATCGTCTCCAACTTCGGAGGGCAGCGCTCTATCCAGCTGAGCTACGGGTGCCTAGGCGGGCGGTTTAGGGCAAAGTTTTCGTCACTGCAATCAGTTTGTGGCTTCACTGATGTAGGTAATGCATAAGCCGATCAATTCGCAAGCCGTGGGTTAAAACACCGAATTGGAGCGGGCTAAGTGCCGGGTTCAGAGGTGAGGGGTCAGAACGCTGCTGGTGTGGCGCTGCTGTGCCGGGATATCGGTGCTTATGAAAAGTTGGCAACGTCACTCAGCGAGTCTCTTAGCGCGTCGGCTCCTAGTAGAATGTAAATGATGACAGAAACTGCTAACGCAAAAGGTAGTGAGAACGCGGCGGCGACCGAGTGTTCTTGCCTCTGTTACAAAACGAGAGTGATGCTGTCTTTGCCAAGCGTAAGTGGGCCATCCCAGTTTTCGCGCACGGCGTTTTCCCAATGAGACTCCTTAAAATCGGGGTCGCCGTCCGGCACAAAATGGTTCAGGGCCAAATGCTTAACACGCGCGTTTCGGGCAATACGGCCAACGTCCTCGGCACTTGTGTGACTGCGCAGGATATGCGCTCGCAGGCGTTCGTCACCATTCGTCATACGCGCACAAAGGGCTTCGACACCGGGCAGGAGCATTGCCTCGTGCACCAGCAGATCTGCGCAGTCGGCAAATTCGATCATGCCGTCCATGAACGCTGTGTCCCCCGAAAGAACAACGCTTTTGCCAGATGCTTCAAAACGTAAGGCATAGCTCTCTGCAATAGGCGGGTGGATATTTCGCATTGCAGTTACCTTTAGCCCGTCATGACTGTGGATGACGCCTTCCTTGAGCGTTTGAAGCTTTGCAAGGCTTTCAAGGTCGCATCGCCCCTCGTCCGTGATGCGCAAATCAATATCAAACTGCATGGAGCTCAGGAAACCGTGCCAATATTCCGCCAAACCGGCTGGCGCTATTACCGGGATTTTTCGTGCCAGCCCCGCAACCCAGGCCGTATGAAAAAACGGACCAAGTTCAAGGTAATGGTCTGAATGAAGATGCGTTATGAAGATCATATCAATGTCGGTAAGCGTAACGCCCTGATCGCAAATGCCCCTTGTGACGCCAAGTCCGGCATCAACCAGAATGGTCTTGCCCCCCATTCGCAACAATATTGATGTTGGCATGTTTGAGCCTGGGCGGATTGCCGGTCCGCCTTTCACGCCCATCAAAGTTACGCTTGCGTCCATTTCTACGACCCGCCCTCTGGTATTGTTCCTGGTATTGATATCCGTTTTGTAGCTTGGTCGGAATAAGCCAGCTGTCAGGAAAGCACGTTTATTCGAATTCGACAATCAAAGGAAAATGATCTGATGCGCGGTGGGCTTTTTCAGAGGTGATTACCTTCGCCCGAACAACGCGCCGACTTAGGCTGGGCGAGGCAAAAACATAGTCGATCCGCCGAAAAACCTTGCGGGTGTGATCTGCCTTAATACGGCTTGGGTGTGTCCACTGATCTGGTCCGGACGTAGCCGCAAAGACATCCGTAAACTCGCGGTTCAGCATGTCTGTCACCTCGTAGTGCAATTCAAACTCTGTCGCATCATCCGCGTAAGTGTCACTTCGGCTGATAGCATTCATATCGCCGACAAAAAGTTGATCCTGAAATCCGCATTGGTATGCCAGAATGCATCCAAGTTCTTTAACACGGTGTGTTTCTGAAAAGGCATGCAGATGCGCATTGCAGATCGAAATCTTTCCAACGGGTGTTTCCAGCATCACAGAGATTGCCGCAGATTGAAACTGACAATCCGGGAACCGGTAGACCTTGCTGATTGGGTAGCGTGAAAAGACGATGACATTGTAACGCTCACCGTCTTCGTAAATGGCAGCCTCAGCCAAGGCATAGTAGGGTAGTAAAAGTGCCTTGGAAAATCTTTTAGCAAGTTCAGGGCTTTCAAAATGATTTGCTTCCTGAAGGGCGAGTATGTCTGGGGCGCAATCCTGGACGGTTTCCAGAATGCTGTTGAGGCGCTCCTCACCGTTTACCTTCGCAAGCCCGCCACAGAGGATGTTATAAGTCATGACTTTCACGGCTTAGACTTTGTGTTTAAATTTGTTTGTTGTTTTCGTTCATCCCTAGGTGATCAAGCGGGTATTTCCCTAAATCGACAATCTGGTGCATGGCGTGTTCTTGGTCTTTCCGGCAGTTTTAATCGTTCGAACGGCTCTTGCAATGAAAACTCACCTTAACAGGGATAGAGGTTTTGATGACGTCACCCGAAGGGTTTATGCCCTAATCCTATGTTCCATCAGGCGGTCGTAAAACGGCTGGTGGTGTTCCAGATAGCGCTGCATATCAGGTGCCTTTTGGGCCAATTCGGCAAAAGTTTTCTTCTTCGTTTCATTCTCGTCCTTGTCCAGCGGGCGAATAGATCGTGATGTCGTCACATCGCCGTGCCATGCGCCGACCTGTTGCCAGTCTTCCGGTGGTTTTGTGCCCCATTCAAAAGCTTCGGGAATGTCGCTTAAACCAATCGCGTCCCAAAACGCTCTGACATAATCTTTGACATTGCGCCTGATGTCCTCGGCGTTCATGACGACCGGTGCATCTCCGGTCTCCTCGCACAGGGCGTCGAAGTGGCGCCATTGTGCTTCCAGCCCGATTTCTTCGCATAACATGCCGGGGTCGATCTTGAAGTATGATTGAATGGACGCAATTGGATCGCGGATCAGAAAACAATTGGTCAGGTGTTTTCAAAACTCTTTGTCTGAAAGAATATGTGGAAAGACATAGTAGCTCATGTCCTTTAAAAAGACCGGGCTTTTGGCGGCCTGTTCCAGCAGCATGTCGCGGACGTCCTGATAGGTAACGGGATGGTCCTCATTGATGTCGAAATGCGGCATCATGCGATTGTTATGATTGACGTAGTAGTCATACATGAAAGGTTCGTGAAAACACTGCATATCGCCGCGTTCACGCATGATACGCTCCATCGCCGTCGACATGGACCGCGGGTGTGACCAAAGCGCGATAATCGGAAACATGCCCCCCCCCTTTCAAGTAAGACCGTGAACGTTTCTTTCTGCACTATGGAAGCGTGTTTTGAATTGTTGTCCAGTTAAAATTTTAGGGTCATTTTGTGCTCGATTTCTGGCGGATGCGATGGCCATGTACCCGAGCCAAAAATACCACCACCCGTTCTACGTCGGGTGATGGCTGTTACTACATTAAAAAAATGGTTTGCGTCCCTTATTGCGGAAACGCGAACCTTGTATGCACCATATCCAAGCGGGACACAGATGCAGACAACAAAGGTGCGGCCAGCTTAAAGCCGGGATCATTGACTAGACCGTAGTAAGTAGCAGTATTGTTCCACTCAACAATGCCAGCCATATCCGGGTTCAGAACATAGCTACCGTTTGGCCCATCTTCCAACGGCTTCAGTGTGGCGATAAAGCGTGGTGGGCCATAATTTTGTTTGGGCGCATCCGACATTACGAAGTACGCTGGCAATGACGCTTTGGCAGCAAAGGTTAACCACGCTGTGAAAAACTCATATGTTTTATCTTCATGGAATGTCAGTGGCGTATCTTCGTCAACCGTATAAAACGCCTGCTTGAAAAATGTCATCGCGTCTTCACGCAGCGGGAACAGTTCTTTGGCTGCCTCGTCCGCGTGCATTTCATTGCGAGCTTCCAAGCTGGGCCATTCAAAGATAGCAACCATCTGTGGTGTTATTTCCCCGCCGGTAACGGCTGTTACCTGAAAGTTGCCCAGCATTTTGCCACCGTACGATTCTACAATCGGCATAATCTTCGGCAGGTAATCCCCCATTAACTGCATTTCTTTACCACCTTCGATTGAGCCGTAAGAAACCTCGATCACAGTGTCAGCCTTTAACAGAACCGTGGCTTCGCGTGATTGAGCTGAAACTGGTGTTGTTACAAGGGTTAACGCAATAATAGCGGCACTAAGTACCCCCGCAAGCCGCGTAAAAGACAGCTTTGGTATCATCTTGCCGATGGTCGATATTTTACGTGTCATTTCTTTTTCTTTCGGTTGAGCATTTGGATGGCAGGCTTGTACGTGAATGCAATTTTACTGCACAGTTCGCAAAATCACATTTATACGGCGCAAATATGCGACCCTTGAACGAGACACATCAATGAACTGGGATGATCTGAAAATATTTCGTGCAGTCGTTAAAACCGGCGGCTTGAAGAAAGCTGCAGACAAACTCGATATGCATCACACGTCTTGCGCCAGACGATTAAAGATGCTGGAAAACGATCTGGGAACAAAACTGTTCAACCGCCTGCCAAGTGGCTATCGTCTGACCGAGGCAGGGCAACGCCTGACCCGTTCGGCAGATATCATCTACGACGAATTCAATGATATAGAACTGGACCTGACAGGCAAAGACGCGCGCCTAGAGGGGGACATCCGCATAACCCTGCCTATCGGCTTTGCGACCCATCTGCTTATGCCTGCAATCCATGAATTCATGCAACTTTACCCCGATGTTAACCTTGACATAAACATGACCTACCGCGTTAGGGATCTTGCCGCGCGAGACGCCGATATCGCCATACGCCATGTTGATAACCCCCCGCATTCTTTGGCCGGTAAACGCGTTATTCAGATTTACCGGTCAGCCTATGCCAGCCATCAATATCTAAAAAGCCACAATCCCGTAAACGAGCCACTTGATTGCCATTGGCTGGGCTGGGGGGACGCCGAAAACCATTTAAAATGGCCGCAAAAGAAGAAATTTCCATCCATCCCCGTGCGCGGAAATATGTATTCTGACGTCCTGCAGCTAACCGCCATACAAGATCACATGGGTATTGCATCCCTGCCTTGCTTCATCGGCGATGTCGCCCCCGGTATCCGCCGTATTCCCACAGCCGAAGCTGAACCAAACGATTGGATTTGGGTTTTGGTGCACCGTGATATGATGTCAAACGCCCGTGTGCGTACTTTCATGAACCACATCGCTTTGGCATTTGAGAAACACCGAGACCTGTTACAAGGTAAAGCTGTTTTTTGAATGCCGCTCTAGTCTTTCAAAATAAGGTGTCGATAAACCTTACTAAAGTGACCAATTCGCTCAGATATCCTTGCAGATTCGAAGCGCATCATACACTGCTGCATGTATGTTGCGGCTCGAGACCGCGTCGCCCAGACGCGCCAAATCATAGGATCCGGCCGGGTTGGTATTGGTAAAAGGAATCGTTCCCGCGATCATCGCTGTGTAATCCAATTGCCCGTTGTTGCGCGCACCTGGCTTCAGTGCATGATAAAGCTCGTCCATTGGCGTAACCCCATGTTCCACGACAACATGATCGACAACACGATTGATGGTTTCACCGGTTAGCACATGGCGTAATGTCACGTGTTTGCGGTTGCCATCCATCTCGACAGAAACAAGGTCGAAAAAACACTCGAACGCCACGCCTTGCTTCGCGAGATCACGCAAAACGACTGCTGAGTTTGTCGGCCCCAATTCATGGGCGACCATACGATCCGGTGTGACAAGAACAACCGAGCAGTTGGCGCGGGCCATGACGTCGGCGCAGACCAGCGCCGATTGCTCACCGACCTCGTCGAACAACAAGATATCTCCGTTTAGGCGCGACTCACCGCTCAATACATCCCAGCTAGAGGTCGTTAGATGATTGCCGGGAACATCCAACGCTTCCGGCCAACCGCCCGTAGCGATAATGACAACGTCGGGATTTTCAGCTGTGATATCATCCGGTTCTGCATAGTAGTTCAGGCGCTGAACGACACCCAGATACGTCACCTCATTGATTAGCCAGTCGGCAGTTCCCCAAATCTGACGACGGGTCATACCTTTAGCCGCAAGGTTGATCTGCCCACCCAAGCGGTCACTGGCCTCAAACAGCACTACGTTGTGGCCCCGTTCGGCACAGATGCGCGCAGCCTCCAACCCACCGGGCCCACCGCCAACAATTACAACCTTGCGTGCTTCTGGTGCCTTTTGAATTATATGAGGCATCTTTGCTTCGCGCCCCGTCGCCGCATTGTGGCCGCACACAGCCGCCTTGCCCTGATTGACACGGTCCACACAATAGCCAAGGCCGACACAGGGGCGAATACGCTCTTCGTCCCCGCGGCTTAGCTTTTGTGCCAGATAAGGATCCGCCAAATGTGCACGCGTCATACCGATCAGATCAACGAGCCCATTCGCGACCGCGTGACGGGCCGTTGCTATATCGGCAACACCGCCAGCATGGAAGATCGGCAGATCAACAACACTGCGGATGCGACCGGCGATAGTCAAATGTGGTGCAGCGGGCATCCCCATTGGGGCGACCCAGCCTGCCAGTCCTAGATCATCGTAAGGTGCACCGGCCAGAACATTCAGAAAGTCGACGGCACCTGTGGCCTCGATCTTCTGTGCAATTTCAACACATTCTTCCGCCTCCAAACCGCCCTTTGCCAGTTCATCCCCTGTCACGCGCATACCCAAGATAAAATCGGAGCCAACGGCATCGCGCACCGCCTCGATGACCTGTAATGTCAGTCGCATCCGGTTGTCTAAGGAACCGCCATAATCGTCGTCCCTGTTGTTCACCAAGGGGGACAAAAACTGCCCTAAAAGATGCGAATGCGACAGCAACTCGATCCCGTCAAAGCCACCATCCTGGCACCGCTTTGCCGCATCCGAAAAGTCCGCGATGATCCGGGTGATGTCTTCGGGTTCCATCACCTTGGGAAAGGATCGATGCGCCCGTTCCCGCACGCCCGAAGGCCCTGCGACCGGCAGCCAATGCCCATCGTCCCACGCAGTGCGTCGCCCCATGTGGGTGATCTGACACATCACAGCCGCGCCATGCGACCGCACCCCATCCGTCAGTTCCCTGAACCACGGGATGATACTGTCATCGCCCGCATAAAGTTGGCCAAACACCGAAGGGCTGTCAGGTGCGATATTGGTGGAGCCCCCAATGATTGTCAGCCCAATGCCTCCCTTCGCTTTTTCTTCGTGATAAAGGCGATACCTTTCGCGCGGATGCCCGCCTTCTTGATAAGACGGTGCATGTGCTGTGCTAATGATACGATTGCGCAGCGTCAGATGCTTGATCTGGAAGGGTTGGAGGAGTGGATCCATAGTGCTGCTCCGTATGATAAGCTCTGCATTCAGTCGCTTGCAACATAAACTGAGTTTTGTATTTTAAGTTTGCAGATTTGCGACCATCCACCACAAAGACCGACACAAGTGTTTGAGATGCGTTCCCAGATTTTCGGCCGATGGCTTTAAGTTCGAATTTGGGGAGTGGGTCTATTGAGCCGCAACTCTTGAAAACGGCTCTCTTTAAAGTTTTGCGACGAAATTCAATGTTAAAATTCAATGTATTATGTTTTTAATGTAAGTCATCCTCTCCAACTTCGAAGGGCGGCGCTCTATCCAGCTGAGCTAAGGATGCTTAGGAGGGCGGGTTCGGGCAAAGTTTTCGTCACTGCAATCAGTCTTATCGGTTTACTGATGAAGGCAGTGCATAAGCCGATCAATTCGGAAGCATTGAGGCAAGCCACCGATTTGGAGCGCGCTTAGTGCCGGATATCAGCGTCGAGTTATGCCACCACGAACGTAAAGCTGCACATGGCCGTTTTGAGCCCCCATTTGACCTATCCGGTAGATCGTGTCGCCCGCACAGCCTCGCTGATCCTTTCACGCACGTCGGCTGGCTCGCTCGCAATCGCATCAACAAAGGCTCGTAGTTCGGCCCGAACCCCATGAAGCTGGTCAATCAGCGAGATGACAACCCCAAGCGCGTCGTCATCAAGTTCAAATTGCTCGGACAATTCACAGAGCAGCTCCATCCTCACGAGGTCTATCTGGCGATAAACCGGGCCGCTTTCGGATTGCATTGGTGTCACAATCCGGGCTTTGACGAAAGAAAGCAACTGCGTGTGGGTTAGGCGCGCAACAGTGGCGATGGCGTCTTCTTCGGAATAGAGGTCGATCATATCTTCATCCCCTTGCGCGGATCATAAGCGTTGGTCTTGCGC
The DNA here is from genome assembly GCF_023015645.1 of Pseudohalocynthiibacter sp. F2068. Classification (NCBI taxonomy): domain Bacteria; kingdom Pseudomonadati; phylum Pseudomonadota; class Alphaproteobacteria; order Rhodobacterales; family Paracoccaceae; genus Pseudohalocynthiibacter; species Pseudohalocynthiibacter sp. F2068. The sequence goes on along the minus strand of NZ_JALKAK010000003.1, from coordinate 3,509 downwards.
CAGTTTTCCATGAATTCGGCCAGCGCGTCATCAATTTCGGGCGGTGCGACGATACGCAGTTCAACTTTCTGATCGCCGCGCGATTTGGTACCGATGGATTTGACGCCACGGCCGCGTAGACGCAGTATCTGACCGCTGCTGGCTCCTTTCGGGATTGACAGCTTGACACTCCCATCAATCGTCGGTGTTTCGACTTGTGCGCCCAAAATGGCCTCATCAAGCGTGACAGGCAGTGTTATCAAAATATCATTACCCTCCCGGCGAAACAGGGAATGCGGGCGCACGGACAGAGTGATCAGCGCGTCACCAGGCGGACCTTCACCATATCCTGGCTCTCCCTTACCCCGCAGCCGGATCGTCTGGCCGTCGTCGCTTCCTTTGGGAATTTTGACTTGGAGGGCAGAGCCGTTTGGCATCGTGATCCGTGTCGTCCCACCGTTGACCGCTTCGAGAAAAGGTATCTCGAGCGCGTAGCGTTGGTCCTGTCCCCGAACATTGAAGCGCTGCCCAGATTCCTGGCGGTCTCTGTACCCCTTCTGGCGCATAAACTCTGCGAATATGTCGGAAGCCTCGCCAAAGTCTTCAAACCGCTGGCCAGAGCGATATGGATTGCCCGGTGCTTCGGCATATTCCTTGTAGAATCTTCGCTCCTGTTGCTCGGCCCCGCTTGCGTCAATCTCGCCACGGTCAAACCGGGCGCGGGTCTCGGGGTCTTTTAGCAGATCATAGGCGTGTGACGCTGCCTTGAACTTGGCCTCGGCCTTGGGATCGTCGGGATTCAAGTCGGGATGACTTGTCCGGGCGATCTTTCGATAGGCCTTCTTGATATCCTCAGCAGTGGCTGATTTTTTCAGGCCAAGGGCCGCATATGGGTCGTCGCTCATCGGGACCTCTCAGTTTTTGAAACTCCGCAAGCAGAGACGAGCTATAGTACAAGATGCCTCGCCCGAAAGCATAGGCAATCAAGTTATACTAATAGTAGCTCCTAGCCTAACTCCTTGATGCAAGTCATTTGATGGCTGACAATTCGTCTCGAACCGACCTATGAGGAAGCGACCTAAGAGACCGACGAACCAGCAATGGCACTGAGTTCGAACCGATCTGGCCGAGGCTGGTTCGATTGGTCTGGCAACTCCGCCAAGCCTACCCGATCTGCAGTCAGGGTACGCCTTTACCGACAGATGCGCGCGTGCTACGTCCCTATGCATGTCTGAAACGCCAGCGTTGTTGGCCCGTGGCGACTTTAGTGACACTTGTCGCCATCCGATCTGAAGGGTCACTTACTTGAGCTTCAAAGTCCTTAGCGCCGAAATTTCGCATGAAACCAACACGTTCAATATCCATCCAACGACAGTGCAAAGCTTTCGCAACCGTTACTTTATGGAGGGTGATCAGGCGATCACGATGCGTGGCGACAAGAATACCGAACTGGCCGGATTGCTGGATACGGGGCGCGATTATGACTGGGAGATCACCCATGTCCTGAGTGCCGCTGCAGGCCCGGGCGGCCCTGTGACACGCGAGGCCTTCGATACATTGACTGCGCCCCTGATCGCCGCCGCTGACGCACAGTGGGATGGCGTGTTCCTGATATTGCACGGCGCAATGGTCACCGATTTCTGCGAGGATGGTGAAGGCGAGATATTACGTCGTTTGCGGGCTGTTATCGGTCCAGACCTACCCATCGCAGTTACGCTAGACCCGCATGCCAATGTCACCACGGCGATGTGCGACCTGGCGCAAATCCTCGTATCTTTCACCACATACCCACATGTCGATATCCGCACCACCGGACGCCGCGCGGCCGAGTTGTTGCAGCGCGCGATGACGGGAGATATTCGGCCCAGGACCCTGCGCGCGCACCGCCCGATGCTGGAAGAGGCCAGTGGCGGGCGCACCGACCTGGGGCCAATGATTGGCCGCCACGCCCTTGCCCGCGCCTATGAGACGCGCAAAAGCGTTTTTGCGATCAGCATCAATGGCGCATTCCCCTGCGCCGATATTGCCGAGGTAGGCCCGACCGTCCTGATCACCTGCGAGGGGGATTTCGCCGCACATCAGACTATCGCCGAGGAATTGGCCGATGACATCTGGGAAAGACGGCACGAATCTTTGAATAGCTACCTGACAGTTTCTGAGGCCGCTGACGTTGCTGTGAACTGGAACGGCGAAACAGGTCCGCTTATCATTGCCGACTATGCCGATAATCCCGGGTCCGGGGCTTACGGCGATGCTACGAACCTTTTGGCAGCCTTGCTTGATGCCGGCGTGACAAAGGCCTGTTTCGGTCCGCTGATCGACGCAAAGGCAGCAATGGCCCTTCAAGGCTTGGCGGTAGGTTCTGAGATCACGATTTCCATCGGTGGCGCGACGGCGCCGACCTATGGAGGTGGTCCACTCAGCGTGACCGGCACCGTTAAATGGACCGGAGATGGCCACGTTGTCGGCAACGGTCCGATCCTGGGTGGGTTAGAGCGTAGCTTTGGACTCACAGCCGTCCTTAACGTCGCGGGGATCGATATTCTGATCGTCAGTATCGCGCACCAGATGCTGGATTTGCGACAATTTGAAACCTTTGGAATCGATCCCGCATCGAAGTCCGTCGTCGCACTAAAATCCATGCAGCATTTCCGCGCTGCATTCACCCCGATTGCCGGGCGTATTATCGTCTGCGATAGTGGCGCTCTCTGCACGCTGAATTACGCGTCCTTGGACTACAAAAACGTCCCGCGCCCTACATTCCCATTGGTTTGAAGCGCCCACCGGCCTAATCCACTCCAGGTCGCCCGTTTTCGACCCAGCCTGTGCAGTCCGCCTGCGTCAAAGCCTTGATGGTATTCGCAAAAGAGGCGTTAAAGGCGCACAAGAATCTATTTGCGGGCAAGGACGCAAAAGTCAGCGCCGAACGGTATCTCCGAGCCCATGACCGGTCAATTGACTGCGCCTTAGCAAGTAAGCATTATGAAGGCTAACGCAGATATGCAGACCAAAACGGGGGTTGAATACGTGGCTCAAGGCAAGATAACATTCTCAGCCAGAATTCTACGCAAACAGGCCAATCTGCCCCGCTATATCGTTGTGGGGCCAGAACACTTGCAAGAACATACAGGAGCTTTTCTTGCCAATGTGATGCTGAACGGATCAGAGCCGTTTGAGAGGAATATCCGACCTTGGGGCAAGGGGTCGGACGTATTCTTCTTTAACTTGACCGAGCCGCAGTGCCGAGGGGCTGGCCTCGACACAAATGAAGAGTGTTCAGTCACGATAGTCCCAAAGGAATAGATCCGTTGCTGAGGCAAAAACGTCTCACTGAGGGCTTGACGTTACGAGCGGCAGCAATGTCCGGAGTGCAGCCGTTGGAATATCGCAAGCGATTTTTCATTGTTTGTTCTTGAGCGACCCTTTTTGAACCTCTTGTCTAGCCCCCAATTTCAGTACCAGTAATTTTCGTTTTCTCTAATAAGGTTTCAAGCACTGGCGGGCGCATGTTCAATGCGTGATGTGGTCTT
>NZ_JALKAK010000029.1:0-14440 GCF_023015645.1 Pseudohalocynthiibacter sp. F2068 | reverse complement strand
CTTCAGCGCATCCTCATCCGAATACCGTTTCCGAGCCATCCCTTCTTCCTCCTGTGACACTCAAATAGTGGCTCAGTTTTAGGGGGCTAAGACACTGACACAATGCAGATTCTTTCCGAGTTCTTGATCTCTGACCCCGGACCAGAAAGGTTTACTGGGAACGACCCAAGGTCACGTCTTCCCCAATCCTACAACTTCCACTACCTGCCGATACTTCCCCTTTGGCCGCAGACGAGATCCACGCAAATCCGAGAGGTGAGGTAGTGGGGACTGTGGGTCACAAAAGTAGACGTCAATATTGGTGGTAACGGTAAATTTCCGATGCTCCGCCATCTCTGATCCACGATCCTATGTCAGCGACCGATAGAGCCCTTTTGGAAGCTTCCACGCCTGTTTGATGAGGGCCGTAATGACGCTTTAAGTGTCTTTGTTTTTCACATTCGACAGCACCACAAAGCGCGAATGGCGTTCAACCAGCATGGCAGTGTAGCTGTGTTGGTCCCCACATTCAAATCACCCTCCCAATGACGGGGGACAGCTCGATCCTCAATCTCTGGCGGACGTTTACTGATTGGGATCGCATCTTTGATCTTGAGCAGCTTAAGTCCCTTTTGGGTGGCGCATCGCACCAAAATCGCAATTTGATTGCCGCAAAGCGAAAACGGTGAAGGCAGTTGGAAGTTATTGACCAAAGCTCTGCGAACAAGGTTCTGTTCGACCTAAGCTAGAAAATGCCCGGCATTAGTCTCAAGGCAGGTTTGAAATTGACCTCCATCACACGCCGCTTTCAGGCCTACTAAAAACACTTTCCAAACCGTACATGCTCGCCGCAACAGCTGGACCTATTCCCAGAGCAAAAAGAACAGTTCCAATGCCAACGCTGCCACCCAATGCCCAACCCACGGATACCACTGAAAGCTCAAGACCACTGCGTACCCAGGCAATTGGCAGGTTTGTTAGCGTTTGCAGCCCTGTCATCAATCCGTCCCTTGGGCCCGCGCCCAAATTGGCAATTAAATACAGACCGCCACCAAACCCTGTCACCAGAATACCTGTCATGGCTTCACTGACTTTTAGGGCAAGGCTGTCGTAGGTAGGTAGGTACGGCAATGAGAAATCCAGTACCAATGCAATAATAATGGCATTTAAAATAGTTCCTATGCCGGGAGTTTGTCTGAGTGGAATCCAACAAAACAAAACGAATAAGCTGATTATGAAAGTGGCGAACCCGATACTCCAACCCGTAACAATCGTTATTCCTTGGGCAAATACAATCCATGGGCTTACCCCAACACCTGCTGCAATTATCAAAGCTTCTCCGAGACCGAAAAGAATGAGGCCTATTACAAGGAAAACCACTGAAATTAGAGGAGGAGCGATTGTCAGCGCCTTAGGTGAGCTCCAAAATAGGTTGGGCATCTTTTTTATGGATAGAAAACTTAGCTTTAGTCCCACTTAATCTCTTCCAAAATGATTTTCTAAAGCTTGTGACACGCACTCAAGAATTTCAGTCGTGGAATGTCAAGCGCAGCGCATACGTTCAGCTAAAGTTGCTCAGAACAGAATCGGGTTTGAGTTAGTTCAGTGCACTGATGTTGAAATCGTTACAATTCTCAAATCCTTGAGCAAACTGCTGTTGAGCGGCCCCACTTGAGCGGTCCAGATTGAAAGTTAGTGCATGATTGGCCTTTGGTCCATCGGGATGGTGGCCTCTGGCGCGGGTGAGCTCAAATGATTGGTTTCAGCGTATCGCGATATTCCGCGCCCGAAGGGTGGTTGGGAAACGGACCTTCGCAACAAGTGCGAACGAGTCGTTACCAATTTTTGACAACAACCTCATATTCCAATTTTGAGAACTACGCCTAGCTCCACGAAAAGTTGAAGTCCGCCCGGATCGTGATTTTACGAAGTGAAGAAAAAAGGAAATGGTGGCAATGGAAAATAATGTCGTGCTTGATAGTATTAAGCTGCCTGTTATCGGCGGTCGCTCAACATGCCCAACGGTTCAACGCGAACACCAGCGCGTAAATTTCGATATGGCACCTGGCCAAGGCGACAGGGGAAGAGCCCGGGAGAGTGCGCATTCAGGACAGCGGCGGAGATTGGTTCAAAATCTGCACGGAAGTGGACGGTGCTTTTGACGGTTACGATCTGCTGCGCGGCGGGATTGATCCCTATATGGGTGAAAATTGCCTGATCAAGGCACTGGCATCGATGACTGGAAACCACAACACGTACATCCGAAGAATCATCCAGCACGCGTAGCAGTGCCGTCGGGCCTGTTTCGGCTACGCTGCCTGCATACATCTCTCCTGTGAAGGAAAAGCGGCCATCGCTCAGCCTTTCGACCTGCAGGCGACCAGAAAACGGGTTCGGGGCCGAACCGGATTTTCCACCCAGTGCGCCCTCGATAATGCTACCACCACCGCTCGCGTGAGCCTGCGAAGCTACTTCTGGGTCACAAAGCATGCCAAGAATAACGCCTTCCGCTCCGCCTTCAACTAACGCACGCAACAGTCCGGTTGTGTCCGAGGTGCCACCGGCACCGGGATTGTCCTGCACATCGGCAATGATGACCGGTTTGTCTGATTTTGCCGCTATGGTTTTGGCTTTTTCTACTGCTTCCTGTGACGAGAGCAGAGAACAATCAAATTCGGACTCTGCACTCAGAAGATCGGTAAAAAGACTACCGACAATCGCGTCAGCATCTTTCTGGTTGTCGGCATAGGCCAGAATAGACGGGCCGGCATCATGAATGTCTGCTGCCGGGAAGCCCGCGGCCAACTCGGCCCAGCATTGCGGCGCAGGACCGACGGAGGCGACCTTGTCATACAAAGACTGAAAAGGCGCAGCGCCCGTGTATTGCGCCTGCAAGGGGATGAGAAAAGGCGCCTGACGATAGGCCTTGAACAAGCGGCCGCCCGACATCAGATGCTGCAGCGTTTGAAAGGCACGAGCGCCAGTTTCTGCCATATCAAGATGCGGGTATGTCCTGAAAATGGTGATACAAGAGGCGAGATAGACCATTTCTCGTGTCAGGTTCGCGTGCAGGTCGAGGCTTACTGATATAGGTATGTTTGGGCCCACCAAGTTGCGCAGACGTCTCAGCAACTCACCCTCGCCATCCTCGTGGCTTTCCGAAACCATAGCGCCGTGCAGGTCGAGATAGATACCGTCGATCTTTCCGGCATTCCGGACGCCTTCGAGGATCATGCCGGTGATGCTCTCAAAAGCTTCGTCGGCAACATGAGCGGAAGGCTCGGCTGAGCACCAGACTAACGGGATCAACTCTACCGATCCATCCTTGCGCGCTTCATGGACGAATCCGGCCAACGGTAGGTTGCTTCCTTTGGTGCCTGAAATCACCTCGGCGCCGCGCAATAGGCCGGGCCATGAATCGGCCATCTCGAAATCGCTCATCGTTGCGAGCGTTGCGCCAAATGTGTTTGTTTCATGCTGAAACCCGGCAATCACAATGCGTTTCATGTGAGTGTTCTTTCCCGTTGGTATACGGTTTTGCCGTTAACTATGGTTTCCTCGACCTTGATATCGCGCAGGCCCGCCGGATCGTTTAACGGGTTGCGGGACAGGATGGCGAAATCTGCGCGCTTTCCAGGTTCGATACTACCGCGTTCGCGCTCAAGAAAGACCTGCCAGGCTGCATCGATGGTGTGGGCGCGCAGCGCCTCGCGTGGGGTCAGGGCTTGTTCGGGTCCTAAAACGCTTCCGGTGGCTGAAGTGCGGTTGACCGCACACCACATCAGATGCAGGGGCCGTGTGGGTGTGACCTGCGCATCGTTGTGAATGGTGAAGCGGATACCACGATCAGCGGCCCAGCGGGTTGGACACATGTTGCGAACCCGGTCAGGACCGAAAGTTATGTCGCGGTGAAAATTACCCCAGTAGTAGAGATGCGCTGGGAAGAAGCTGGCGGTCACGCCAAGGCGTGCCATGCGGTCAAGTTGGTCCTCGCGTAGGATCTGGGCGTGGATCAGCGTATGCCTGTGATCGTTTCTGGGATCGGCCTCAAGCACATCCTCTAAGGCGTCGAGCAGAATGTCCGAGGTCGCATCGCCATTGGAATGTATGTGAACCTGAAAGCCTGCACAGTGGAGATGGCCGATCTTTTTCGCCATGTCTTCACGTGTGATCGAGGGTGGGCAGCGGAACCCCGGATCACCGTTGAAGGGTTTGAAATAGGGTTCGGTTATGCAGGCTGTCTGGATATGGAAAGAGCCATCGCCAAAAAGCTTGCGCGGCCCCAGCATTATCCGCCCTGCGGGGTTCTGGGGCGGCAGGTCGAGTCGGCCATCGCTAAGAGCTGGCTCCAAATGGCCAGCAGGCAAAACCATGCATTCAATGTCCGCACTGTTCTCTGCATCAATCCGCAGGAAATAGGCCAGCAGTTCCTCGGTTGCCCAGGCATTTTGGGCCAGCGCAACGCCATGCTCAAAATACTCGCGGGCGGCTGCTACATAAGCCTCTCGAAATCGCTCGAAGGTAACCTGAAATTCTGAATCGCCCAATTCGCCCATTGCGGCCATGCCCTTTAACATGCCGTTCAGGTCACCGGTTACCGAGTCGCGCCCAATCCAGCCACCTGCGAAATCAGGCGTGTCGCGGGTGACTCCACGGGCAGCTAATGCCCGCGAGTTTCCGACACCTGCATGGCCTGTGAAATGAATGACCCAAATTGGGTGTTTGGTCGAAACACGATCCAGTTCCAGACGTGTGGGAAAACGATTTTCGGCAAGCGCCGAGGGCTCAAAGAGTGAACCTATGACCCACTCTCCCTCAGGCGTTTTAGAAGCAAGATCGGAAAGCCGAGAAAAGACATCGCCCAAGGTCTTGCAGTTACCGATCGGGGGGGCAGAAAGATCAGCGCGCAGACGGCCGAGATAACCCGAGTCGGGGAAATGTCCGTGCGGGTCGATGAATGCGGGAATTAAGGTGCGCCTGCTCAGATCGCGACGTTGAGCACCTTCGCTTGCGCGACGCTCGATTTCGTCAAACGCACCCACCGAAACGATTGTTCCGTCGTCGGTCAGAACCGTTGTTGCGACATTGTCCGTATCGTCGACGGTCAGTACGGTCGCGTTAAAGTAAATAGTTTGGGTCATGGAAGAAAGGATTGCCCTAAGGGAAAGATCAGTTAAGAATGAAACGAACCGGTTGGTGAATCAAGCGCGAAGACGCTACGGATCGGGCAGTTTACGAGGCGAGAAATTGGACACGGAACCGGGCATGGGTCACCGGGGAGAGTGTGTTGAAGATTGTCAGTAATTTCCCTCGGGAAACCGAAATTTTAGATCCAGTGTTCATCGAAATGTCCGATGGCGTGCGGCTGGCTGCCAAAATCTGGTTACCTAAGAATGCCGTTGACGATCCAGTCCCTGCGATCCTGGAATACCTGCCCTACCGCCGAGGAGATGGCACGTCGGGGCGCGATGCACTGACGCATCCATACTTTGCCGGACACGGGTATGCCTGCGTACGGGTCGATATGCGCGGATCCGGCGACAGCGAAGGAGTGATGCTGGGCGAGTACCTTAAGCAAGAGCAAGATGACGCGCTTGAGGTGATCGACTGGATTGCATGCCAACCCTGGTCTACGGGTAAGCTGGGCATGATAGGGATATCCTGGGGTGGCTTCAACGGTTTGCAAGTGGCCGCGCGCAACCCCGAACCGTTGAAAGCTATAGTGTCGATCTGTTCCACTGATGACCGCTATGCCGACGATATCCACTACATGGGTGGCTGCATGCTTACGGAGAACCCCAGCTGGAACAGCTTCATGTTCTCAATCAATACCACACCGCCTGATCCGTCGATGGTGGGAAACAAGTGGGAAGAGTTGTGGCTCGACCGGCTGAAAGGTAGCGGGTTCTGGCTGGAAGAATGGATACAGCACCAGCGACGCGACGATTTCTGGAAACACGGATCGGTCTGCGAAAATTTTGCCGATATAAAGGCGGCGGTTTATGCGGTGGGCGGTTGGGCCGATGGCTACACCAACGCGGTGTTTCGCTTGTTGGCGGGGCTGGAATCGCCCTGCAAGGGGCTGGTTGGCCCTTGGGCGCACAAATACCCGCATTTCGCCAAACCCGGACCGGCGATCGGTTTCCTTCAGGAATGCCTGCGCTGGTGGGACCACTGGCTGAAGGATATCGACACGGGTATTATGGATGAGCCGCAACTGCGTGCCTGGATCGAAGATCCGGTGCCACCGAGCACTTATTACGAAACACGTCCGGGAAAATGGGTAGCCGAAGAGAGCTGGCCCAGCCCTCGGATCACGCCGCGCGTGATGCATCTTAGCCCTGGCGGGCTGAGTGCTGAAAAGGGTGCGACAGTCCCAATGACAATCAATTCACCCATGACCGTTGGCATGATGTCGGGCAGCTGGTGTGCATATGGGCTTGACCCTGACTTGCCGGGCGATCAGCGACCAGAGGCCGGCGGATCACTGGTATTCGACACGGCAGTTCTCGAAGAAACGGTGGAATTTCTCGGTGCGCCGGTGGTGACGTTGCAGGTCGCCAGCGACAAGCCGGTAGCGATGGTGGCAGCAGTCCTGTCGGACGTGTTGCCCGATGGAGCCGCGACACGGGTGAGTTATGGAATGCTGAACCTGACGCATCGCGACAGCCACGAACAACCAGAGGCGCTGGAACCGGGCAAGACTTATACGGTGAAACTTCAACTTAACGAAGCCGGACACCGGTTTGAGCCGGGAAACCGCATCCGCATAGCGCTTTCGACCGCCTATTGGCCGACGGCTTGGCCCTCTCCGGAAAAGGTGACGCTGACCATTACCACCAGGGAAAGCTCACTGACCCTACCGGTACGACAGGCAAGTGAGGCCGATGCTAATCTTCGCCCATTCGAAGAAGCCGAAGGTTCACCACCGCTCAACGCGACCACCCTGCGCGCGCCGGAATATGAGAATGCATTCATCACTGATATGACGACCGGTCTGGTGACTCATCGCCTCTGGGCCGATGAGGGCACCGTCACCTATGACGACCACAATGGATGGACCGTCGCGTCGGCCCACGAACAAAAGATTTCGGTCCATCCTGATGACCCACTGAGCACGGAACTAGACATCACCTGGACCGAAAATTTCAGCCGCGGTGCATGGGAAGTCTCGACCAGAACCCGAACACTTATGCGCTCTACCGCCACGCATTTTGTTATCCGGGGAGAGCTTGAGGCACATATGGGGGACGAACTTGTGCATAGAGAGGTATGGGAAAAGGATACGCCACGCGACCTTGTGTAAGCAATAGAACTGCTTTGTGAAACGCCCTGGACGGACTTCGGACAAACTAAAAAACATTGTTAGGGAGAAATAACATGACGAAAATTACGCAAACACGCAGGGGGTTCCTGCAGACCGCAGCCATCGCTGGTGCGGCGGGGTTGACAGGGACGTTTCCGGGCATCTCCTGGTCGGCCGAAGGTGACACGCTAACCGTGCGCTTCGACCGCGAGATGGAAAGCCTCGATCCCGGTTTTTATGTAGGGGGGCACCCGCCCAATGACGTGAACTGGTGTATCATGCCCGCTTTGGTGCATTTTGGCATGGTGGATGGTCAGGCGTCCTGGGTCCCCTCACCCTATGTTGAAAGCGTCGAGGTTGTAGATTCTACGCACATTGATTTTACGCTCAAGCAGGGCCTTATGTGGTCGAACGGCTTTGGTGAGGTAACGGCCGAAGATGTGGCCTATTCCTATGACCGAATGACCGAAAGTGAATGGAAAGGCGACTATGTCGCTTACGAGCGAACTGAGGTCAAAGATAAATACAGCGGCACGATCATACTGAACCAGCCCTTCGCGCCCTTTATGAATCTAACGCTGGCGTCCGGAACGGGCATTATCCTGTGCAAGAAGGCGACTGAAGAAGCGGGCGGCAAATACACCATCGAACCACCCGCGACCTGTGGGCCTTATGTGATGGAACACAAGCAGGCGCAATATGTGAGATTGCGACCAAACCCAGACTGGACCGGCCCGCTGCCGGCCTTTGCCAATATCGATTGTATTTTTGTGACCGACAGCGAGGCCGGTGCGCTGGCCTTCGAGGCTGGCGAACTGGATTGCGCCAAGATCACGTCAACCTCTTACGCTCGTTATCTCAAAGAGACCCCTCCGGGGGCAGCGCTGACCGTAGCGGGAGCGCTTCAGTACATGTGGATGGGGATCAATATCGAAAATCCCAAGCTGTCCGATATTCGTGTGCGGAAGGCTATCCAGCGCGCAGTCGACATCGATTCAATCGTCCAGGGTGCCTATTCAGGCACTGCTGAACCCTCTTATGGTATCATTTGTCCTGGATTGGTCGGTAAACGTGACGCGGCCGGTTACAGCTACGATCCGGCCGAAGGCAAGGCGCTGATGGACGAGGCGGGCGTTTCAGGGCTCAACCTGACGCTTCGGACGCTGAACAGCCCAGAACGTTTGCTGGCGGCTCAGATCATCCAGGTTAACCTTGCACAGATCGGTGTCACGGTCGAGATCATCCCGCTCGATTCAGGACCGTTCTGGGAGATGGGCCAGGAAAGCAAAGGCGATACATACAAAGATATGGAACTTTGGATCATGCGCTTTGGCGCTGGCCCAGACCCGTACGAGGCCACGCAGTGGTTCATACGCGATCAGGTCGGTGTCTGGAACTGGGAGCGCTGGAGCTCGGACGAGTTCGAAGAACTTTACAAGCAGGGCATCGGTGAAACCGATCAGGCCAAACGGCATGAAGTTTATGTCCGAATGCAGGAAATCATGGAGGAAACAGGCGGTTATGTCTGGCTAACCCATGAGCCGGAGGTCTTCATCCACCGTGATGATATCGACGCGAAATTCGCGCCATCGGGCGAGATGCAAATGGCGTACTTCGCGCCAAAGTGACGTAACACACAGCCGTGCTGCGGGCCTACTACAGGTCCGCGGCATGGTAAGGAATCTGGTATGTGGTGGTATCTTTTGAAGCGTCTGGGCCTATCGGTCGTCATCGTCCTGATGGCGATTGCTGCGCTTTTCGTGATGCTGCATTCGATTCCGGGAGACCCAGTGAGCATTGCGCTCGGACCACGGGCTACACCTGAGATTCAAGCGGCCTATGCCGAAAAGATGCATCTCGACCAGCCCCTTGCCTTTCAGTTCCTGATCTTTGTTGGCAACGTTCTTCAGGGTGATCTGGGCACTGATGTTTTTTCCAACCGCAGCGTCGGCCTGACGCTTTCAGAGCAATTGCCCTATACTATCACACTGGCAGTTGCCGCGTTGGGCTGGGCGATCGCGCTGGGCATTCCGCTGGGATGCCTTTCGGCAATCTGGCCCAACAGCTGGATCGATCGGGTAACCGGTGTCCTGTCTGTGGGTACTATTGCTGTTCCGTCCTTTCTGGTCTCGATATGGGCGATCCTTATCTTTGCCATCAGCTTGCGCTGGTTGCCTGTACTCGGTGCCGGGGATGAGGGCGATATCATCGACCAGTTACGCCACCTGATCCTGCCGGCCTTTGCTGTGGGACTTGGCTGGGTCGGTTACCTGGCTCGCATGGTGCGGGCCTCAATGCTCGAAGTTATGGGCGAAAACTATATACGTTCGGCCCGGGCCTTCGGTCTGACCTCACGTATGGTTGTGTTCCGCTACGCGCTGCCGGTGGCAGTTCTGCCAACCATCACGCTTATTGGTGTGGGGTTCGGCGGGCTTCTTTCGGGTACCGTCTTTGCTGAAATCATCTTTTCCCGTCCGGGTATCGGGCGGATCATATACGATATGGTGTTGGCGCGAAATTTCCCTGTGGTGCAGGGCGCCGTTCTGGTGACAATCGTGCTTTACGTGGTGGTGACGCTCATCGCTGATATTATTGTTTCATGGCTGGATCCCCGTGTCCGAGACTCACTCTGATATTCCGGGCCCGGTGCCCGCCGAAACCCCTGTGCCCGAACGGGGCTATAGTATGGGGCGCGAAAAGCTTATGCTTTTCCTGCGCAACGCGATGGGTGTGTTCGGGCTTATCCTAGTGTTATTGTTCTTTGCCAGCGCAATCTTTGCGCCGTTATTTGCCACGCATGACCCACTGGCGATGGATATACCAGCGCGCATGTCAGGGCCTTCAGCCGATCATTGGGTGGGAACCGACCAGTTGGGGCGTGATACCTTTAGTCGGGTCCTCTACGGCGGACGCGTAGCTCTGAAAATTGCCGCGATCGGTGTTACTGTTGCACTGACGACCGGGCTGATCCTGGGAATGGTGGCCGGATTCGGCCCGCGATGGCTAGACAATCTGCTTTTGCTTGTGTTTGACACGATCCGCTCTTTTCCAACTGTGGTTCTGGCATTGGCTGCGGTCGCGTTACTGGGGCCCAGTCTGGAACTGGTGTTAACCATTGTGATTGTGACCACGATCCCCGGATATGCGCGGCTTGCCCGTACTTCGACATTGGCCTTGAAGAATACCGAATTCATTCTGGCCGAGAGATCGCTGGGTGCCAGTACTGCACGTATTTTGTTTGTGCATATCATGCCGAATGTTATTGGACCGCTCTTGATTCTTGCTGCGATGGATGTGCCGGTTGTCGTGACGATCGAAGCAGGGCTGAGTTTTCTTGGGCTGGGTGTCCAGCCACCCACTGCCAGCTGGGGAACGATCCTGAACGAAGGTTATTTGATCATAAGGGACACGCCATGGATGGTGATTGCGGGCGGCATTCCACTTGTCCTGACAACGCTGGGCTTCACATTTTTGGGTGAGGCATTGCGGGATGTCTTCGATCCAAAGCTACGGCGGGGACGATAGGCAATGAAGGATCCGCTTCTCGATATCCGAAACCTTAATGTCGACTTCCGCACTCCACGAGGCCGCGTACATGCGTTGCGTGATGTGTCTTTCTCGGTACCGCGTGGAAAAAGTGTTGGTGTGGTGGGCGAAAGCGGTTCGGGCAAGAGCACGGTGATCTGGGCCGTCACTCAGCTTCTGGCGCGCAATGCTGTGGTCGAGAGTGGAGAGGTGTTGTTCGACGGCGAAGAGGTGCTAAGCTGGAGTGAGTCACAGATGATGGATGTGCGTGGCGAGAAGATCTCGATCGTCTTTCAGGATCCGATGACCTCGCAAGTGCCGGTGCTCAACTATGCCCAACAGATGACCGATATCCTTTACCGTCGCCGCGGGATGAGCATGGCGGAAAAGAAAAAGAAAGCCATCGAGATGATGCGGCGGGTCGGCATTCCTGACCCCGAAAGCCGCATCATTCAGTACCCACACCAGTTTAGCGGCGGCATGCGCCAAAGGGCCGGAATCGCAATGGCGCTTCTTATGGATCCGATGCTGCTGATCGCGGACGAGCCGACCACTGCTTTGGATGTAACGATGGAGGCGCAGATCATCCACCTAATGCGTGAATTGCAGCGCGAGTTTGAGGCGACGCTCATGGTCGTGTCGCACAATTTGGGCTTAATTGCCGAACTGTGTGACGAAGTGGTGGTGATGTATGCAGGCGAAGTGATCGAGAGCGGCGACGTGCGCGATATCTTTTACCGTCCGGCGCATCCTTACACACAAGCACTGTTAGAATGCGACCCGGCAAGGGAAGAAGAACGTGCGCGGTTCCTACCGGTTATCCCCGGGGATATTCCCGATCTGCATATGCCACCTCAGGGTTGCGTCTTTGCGCCACGCTGCCGGTATGCGGCTGAGAAATGCCATGACGTTGAACCCAAACCCACAACTTTGCCGGAGGCTGGGCATAACTCCCGCTGTCACCTTCTGGATGGAACAGTGACTGTACCTTCCGGCAAATCCAAGAGCGCAGAAACCCGCCGCGCCGACGACACAACGAGCCCGCGTCAGGTCGACGGTGCCGCGCTTCTTGACTTGTCAAACCTCAGCGTTCGGTTTCAGGTCATGGGCGCTGTTCATGCTCGGCTTACCGGTGTGAGCACTCCTTATGTCGATGCGGTGCTGGATGCTTCGCTTTCGCTTCGAAAGGGGGAAACGCTGGGACTTGTGGGAGAAAGTGGTTCAGGCAAGACGACACTGGGTCGCGCCATTCTCGGACTGGTGCCCGCGAAAACGGGGCAAGTATTGTTCGAAGGACAGGACCTGTTGAAACTACCGCCTGGCGCATTCAAGGCGCTCAGACGCGACATGGCGATGATGTTTCAGGATCCGGTGGGGTCGCTCAGTCCACGGCGCACGGTCAAGTCACTGATCACTGAACCTCTGGAAATTCATGGGCGCAATGGCAAAAACCTGGACGTTGAGGCCGAGCGGCTTTGCGATATGGTTCGGTTGCCCAAGAATTTCCTGTCACGCTATCCGCACGAGCTTTCGGGCGGACAAGCAAGGCGTGTCGGCGTAGCACGCGCTTTGGCGCTCAACCCCAGCCTTGTCATCGCCGACGAACCTACTGCGGGGCTTGATGTTTCAGTCCAAGGTGAGATTCTGAACCTGATGAGCGAGTTGCAGGCCGAACATGGTCTTGGCTATCTGATCATTAGCCATAACCTGCCCGTTATCCGCCATATCAGCGACAAACTAGCAATCATGTATTTGGGTCGACTGGTCGAACGCGGCAATTGCGAAGCGATCTTCGACAAACCCGCTCATCCCTACACAGAAGCATTGGTGCGTGGTGTACCGAAACCCGATCCTGATAAGCGTCGTACGCTTCTGTCGATCGAAGGCGAAGTCCCCAGCGTCACGAACCGCCCGCAAGGTTGCGAGTTCCACACACGTTGCAAATACGCGACTGATCTTTGCCGAACCGAAAGACCCGATGAGCAGATGCTGTCTGACGGGCGCATCCTGACTTGCCACCATCCACTGGCCATCTGAGAAAAGAGGATACCGAGATGAATGTCGTACCCCCGATCAATTTCGATCTCTACCCGATCGAAGACGCAGCGGCGATGGCCAAGATCGTTGCAAAAAGCCGTGAACAGCTTGACCGCGACCAATATTGTTCACTGCCCGGTTTTCTGACTGATGCGGCTATCAAAGAAGCTGCAGCCGAAATAGCGTCGCTTAAAGCTCAGGCAAACCCCGCCAATTCTAAGCGAAACTGTTATCTTCAGCGGCAAGGCGATCCGTCGCTGCCGCCCGACCACCCGCGCAACATCATGCATCACGCAAGTTACCGAATGATCGCGGCTGATCTGTTGCCTGCAATTTCTCATCTGAAGACCCTGTACTTCTGGGAACCGTTCCAGAAAATGGTCGCAGGAATCGTGGGCGAGGAAACGCTGTACCCCAACGAGGATCCGCTACAGCCAGTAAACGTGATCTGCTATGCCGAGGGGGACCAATCGGCCTGGCATTACGATTCCACAAATGCTTTTACCATGACACTGATGCTGCAGGCAGCAGAAGCGGGGGGAGATTTCGAGATGGCACCGAATACGCGGGTTAAGCCAGGTGACGAAGACATCCCATATATGAGAGAGGTTTTGACAGGGCAGAGCGACCAGGTGAAATCAGTAGGCCGTGCGCCGGGGGAGTTAACGATTTTCCGTGGCTGCAACTCGCTGCACCGCGTGTCCCCAGTTAAGGGTCCGCGCGACCGATTGATGGCTGTATTCGTCTATGAGACAATGTCGGGCATCAAGGGCGACCCAGAAGTCAACATGACTGTTTATGGACGCAAAGCATAAGAAACAATTCGGCGTTCGGAGAGTTTGATCCTACAGTCCGCGCTTTGGTATTCGAGACGGCGAACGTTGTTTACTCCGTAAACTGGAAAACAGATTAACTGAAAAAACAATGTAAACAGATCAAGCTGTTAGATGACACTTATTCTTTCTGCACCCGGAAGAAGCTGGTACGTAATTTGGTGTGTGAAAGCAGATCAATACACGCGATGCGGGGATTTGTAGTGTTGATAGCAAGTTAAGCTAGTAGGCCGAAACACAACTAACCAACAATCAGGACCTCGCTTCGGCGGAATCCACTCTTTCGGAGGAAAATTAGCCTTAGGTTGGTCAATACGATCCAGTGAAGGAAAGGTCTGCCGACTCAGCAGCACCTTGCTGGGCGGGAACGACTTCCAGTCTTGGTTGGCCAACGAAAAAACCCAGACCGATACCACAGCGGACATAAGCGGTGTTTTCGTTTGTTGTATCAACGACAGTTTGACGCTGTACTTCGGTTGTCGCGCTGACTATATGGCGACCTTTTGGGACATCGACGAAGAACACACCTTTCGCGACACAGCGGCCTGCTGCGTTACCATCGATACTTACGATTGGCTTTACTGCAGCACCCATTACGCCAGGCCGATAGACGACAACGCGGCTCATACCTTCTTGCGGTGCCGCACGGAGGTTGGCAGTTTCAGAAAGCTGATGGAAAGCATTCTCAAGGATGCTCGAAACCTAGGCGCAGAAAGCGTTCTATTGGACACAGGCATCTACGACACGGCGGCGCAGGCTT
>NZ_JALKAK010000028.1:0-20851 GCF_023015645.1 Pseudohalocynthiibacter sp. F2068 | reverse complement strand
AATCTCGTCATACGCTTTGAAATTGTCGCTGAACTGCTTCGTGATCGCAGCCGTAAGCGTCGTCTTGCCGTGGTCAACATGCCCAATCGTGCCGATGTTGCAATGCGGTTTTGTTCGTTCAAACTTTTCCTTAGCCATGTTGGCCTCCTGTTAACTGTGTGCGTGAAGGGGGGCGGTCCCCGCCTTACGCGTATTTCGCCTGAATTTCGTCAGAGATGTTTTGCGGTACCGGATCGTAGTGATCGAACTGCATCGAGAAGTTTGCGCGGCCCGAAGACATAGAGCGCAAGGTGTTGATGTAGCCAAACATGTTTGCCAGTGGAACAAATGCTTCGATCGCAATCGCATTCCCGCGGCTGTCCTGGCCTTGCACCTGACCACGACGAGACGTAAGATCACCAATGATGCCACCAGTGTAGTCGTCCGGAGTAACCACTTCGACCTTCATGATCGGCTCCAGCATTTTCGCGCCAGCTTTTTTCAAACCGTCACGCATGGCGGCCCGAGCAGCGATTTCAAACGCTAAAACTGAGGAGTCCACATCATGGAAAGCACCATCGATCAGAGCAACTTTAAAGTCGATAACCGGGAAGCCAGCAAGAGGACCAGAGTCCATAACTGACTTGATGCCTTTTTCAACACCAGGAATGTATTCTTTTGGAATAGAACCCCCGACGATTTTTGACTCGAATGAATAACCTTCGCCAGGCTGTGTTGGCGAAATAACCATTTTAACGCGTGCAAACTGACCAGAACCACCAGATTGTTTCTTGTGGGTATAGTCAATTTCAGCTTCGTGGCCGATGGTTTCACGGTAAGCCACCTGAGGCGCACCAATGTTAGCTTCGACTTTGAATTCACGCTTCAGACGATCAACCAGAATGTCGAGGTGAAGCTCGCCCATGCCTTTCATGATGGTCTGGCCGCTTTCGAGGTCAGTTTCCACACGGAAGGATGGATCTTCGGCCGCCAAACGCGCAAGACCCTGAGACATTTTCTCCTGGTCAGCTTTGGTTTTTGGCTCAACCGCAATCTCGATAACCGGATCTGGGAAGGTCATGGTTTCCAGAACAACAGGATCATTTACGGCACAGATCGTGTCACCTGTTGTGGTGTCTTTCAGACCTGCCAGCGCGATGATGTCGCCTGCAAATGCTTCTTCGATCTCTTCACGGTTGATCGAGTGCATCATCATCATACGGCCCACACGCTCTTTTTTGCCCTTGGTAGAGTTGAGCATGGTGTCGCCCTTGCTCAGCTTACCCGAGTAAATCCGGGTGAACGTCAGCGAGCCGACAAATGGGTCGTTCATGATTTTAAACGCCAAAGCGGAAAACGGCATGTTGTCATCCGCGCGACGCGGAACATCACGTGTTTCTGTTTCGTCACCAGGACGGAAACCCATGTAGTCAATAACATCCAGCGGGTTTGGCAGATAATCCACAACTGCGTTCAACAGAGGCTGCACACCTTTGTTTTTGAACGCAGATCCAGCCAGAACCGGAATAAACGTCATCGAAAGAGTACCCTTACGGATCAGTTTGCGCAGGGTCGCGACGTCAGGCTCGTTACCTTCAAGGTAAGCTTCCATGGCGTCGTCGTCCATCTCGACGGCGAGCTCGATCATGGTTGTGCGCATTTCTTCGCACTTGTCTTTAAGGCTGTCGCGAATCTCGCGCAGTTCCCAGGTCGCACCCAGATCTTCGCCAGCCCACACCCACTCTTGCATGGTGACCAGGTCTACGATGCCCTCAAGCTCTGTCTCTGAGCCAATCGGGCACTGAATTGGGCAAGGGATTGCGCCAGTGCGGCTTTTGATCATTTCGACGCAGTTGAAAAAGTCTGCGCCGATTTTGTCCATCTTGTTGACGAAAACGATACGCGGAACCTTGTAGCGGTCAGCCTGACGCCAGACGGTTTCTGTCTGCGGTTCAACACCAGCGTTGGCGTCAAGAACAGCAACAGCACCGTCAAGCACAGCCAAAGAACGTTCAACTTCGATTGTGAAGTCAACGTGACCTGGCGTGTCGATAATGTTCAGACGATGCTTTTCAGTTTCCGCATCGACACCGTTTTCAGTACGTTCCCAGAAAGTCGTGGTCGCAGCCGAAGTAATCGTGATGCCACGCTCCTGCTCCTGCTCCATCCAGTCCATGGTTGCAGCGCCATCGTGCACTTCGCCGATGTTATGAGATTTCCCGGTATAGTACAGGATACGCTCCGAACAGGTGGTTTTACCTGCATCGATATGCGCCATGATCCCGAAATTACGATAACGGTCGAGGGGGTATTCGCGTGCCATTGGGTCAGTCCTTGGCCAGATTTACCAGCGGTAATGGCTGAAGGCTTTGTTTGCCTCTGCCATCTTGTGTGTGTCTTCACGTTTTTTCACGGCCGTACCGCGTGTGTTGACTGCATCAAGCAGTTCACCAGCAAGACGTTCTTCCATTGTGTTTTCATTGCGCTTGCGTGCAGCAATGATCAACCAGCGGATCGCCAAAGCTTCGCGGCGCTCTGGGCGCACTTCAACTGGCACCTGGTAGGTTGCACCACCAACACGGCGCGACCGAACCTCAACAGAAGGTTTGATGTTGTCCAGAGCTTCGTGGAAAACTTCAACCGGTGCACGCTTCAGCTTGTCTTCAACGCGTTCAAACGCATTGTAAACGATACGCTCGGCGGCGGATTTCTTGCCGTCGACCATCAGGTTATTCATAAATTTAGTAAGAATGCGGTCGCCATACTTGGCGTCCGGCAGAACTTCACGTTTTTCAGCGGCGTGACGACGGGACATCTCGGCCTCTCCTTATTTAGGACGCTTAGCGCCGTATTTCGAACGACGCTGCTTACGGTCTTTGACGCCCTGGGTATCCAGAACACCGCGAAGGATGTGGTAACGCACACCGGGAAGGTCTTTTACACGACCGCCACGGATCAGAACCACAGAGTGCTCCTGAAGGTTGTGGCTTTCACCTGGGATGTACGAAATCACCTCGAAGCCATTGGTCAAACGAACCTTGGCAACTTTCCGCATAGCAGAGTTTGGTTTCTTCGGCGTCGTTGTATAGACGCGGGTGCACACTCCACGTTTCTGAGGACAAGCCTGCAGGTGCATGGACTTTTGGCGTTTTACTTTCGGCTGCCGCGGCTTGCGGATCAGCTGTTGGATCGTTGGCATTCCGGTTCATTCCCCGTGTTGCAACACATTTCAAATTCACGCGCTCATACGCGTCCGCACAGCGCAAAAACCACATTCGCCCCCATTTTTTGGGAACGACGCGGTGGGCATTCAGAGGATCGGAGCGCTAGCCCGGATCTTGACCACTTCAGTTCTGATTAAGGCAATAACGGGAATACACCCTGCCCAAGTGGCCGCCGTATATGGGGAGTCGCAGAGCTTGTCAACAGCAACGGTTCAGACATTGTGACCGCAATCGCGACTATTGCATATTCTACCTTGTTCTAAGATTGCAGTTTCTTAAAGAAGCGGTGTGACTCCTGTCACAAAACGATCCTTTTCAACCCGAAACCGTTGTCTAAGCTTTGAAGCGAGTTCTTTTTCCGGCAAGATGAAACGACCGTTCCCTTTGGTACGAACTTTGCTGTCGTTTGTGCGGTGCATTCCACGTAAATACATAATGCTTTGATTGAAGGAGACAGCAGGCATCCGTTTCCAAATTTGCTGGTGCGGAAAATCCATCACCGAACGATCATGCTCTGGCTTGAAAAATACAACCAAGCCAGCCGACCAGAACCGCGTGATTACAGGCAAAAACTCAACACCTTCGGGTTTGGCGCTGATGATTACGCCGCGCGAGAAATCCATCGCCATTCGCTCAGCACTCTCAAACACTGGTGCAACCTGTCTAAATCTGGTGCGTGTTTGAGCAACAAAATTAACTGCCACCGCATCGTCATCATCTAACCGAAACTCTGCCACAGCACGCGATTCAAATCTTCGCTCTGCCTGCATAATTTCCCGATACACGTCGCGATGCGGTGCCGATGCCCGGAAAACGGGTTTGATTTGCTTCACGCCTTCAACCAGCTTCAGAATTCGGCTTCGGTAAGGTTCTGGAAAATCGTCACCAAACAAAATTAGGAGTGAAAAAACGGGGTCGGTCTGCGCGAGCAATGAAGGCAAGGTAATTTGTTCAAACCAGAAACACCGCAGTTCCAACCTCTCGGGCGAGTAAAGCATCGCTTTTCGGTCTTCCAGGGTTTTATGGCGAGTCTGAAATGAATCAATAGGTGCGGGGTATGAAAAACGACACAGCCCCAAAACTTGAACTTCAGATGTCACCCTCTTTCCCTTTTTGCTAATTTGCGTTCACGGTAAAATGTGAAAATCCCTGTCGCAACAACAATCGCACCCCCCAATAGTGTAATAGGGTCTGGCCAATCACCAAAAACAAAAAATCCCATGATTAGCGCCCATAGAAGTCCTGTGTATCGGAACGGCGCAACAAACCCGATGTCACCAACACGCATCACCATTACGCTGAATAAATATCCGCCAATTATGAAAAAAGATGCCCCCATTAATTGCAGCGCTGCCAATTCGCTCACAGGTACCCATTGCTCAGAAAAGGTCCCGATCGCAGCAAACAAAGTGACCCCCGCAGCAGCGGCCAACGCTACTACCAACGATGGCACATTTTTTGACAATCTCCGCGATGCAAGATCGCGCATCGTAACAAAGGCGACAGCAATCAACGCGTAAACCGCATAACTATTGAAACCATCGGGGCCCGGACGTACGATCAGCATAACACCCACAAAGCCAACCAGAATGGCAAGCAAGCGACGCCAGCCAACCGCCTCTCCAAGAAAAACGGCGCCTGCCAAGGTTACCGTTAGTGGAAGCGCCTGCAAAATGGCGGTGACATTGGCAATTTCCATATTAAACAATGCCGTCAGGAAGAAATATGCGGCGCCAATTTCGGCAATCGTTCTGAGCGCGATGAACCCCCAGTCTGCCTTTGGTAACCGCAAACGAAGCGCACCCATTCCCCAGGCTATCCCGAAAAGCAAAACCATTGTCACGACACCCCGAATAAGCAGAGCTTGAAAGAGCGGTAGTTCATCTGACAAAGCCTTGAAGCAGGTGTCGTTCAGGGTAAAGGCGATCATGCTCGCCATCATCAGAATTGCACCACGTGCATTATCGCTGAGGATTGCCACGTTTATTCTGCTTTCGCTTTTTACGCCCACCAGCAATGGCTTTGGACTCTTTGCAATTATTGCCCCGCTCGATTTGCCAAAATTTCAAATTCTAAGGGACTCTTTCGGGGACCTGAACAAAATAATAGCTACGCGTTGCCGATACACGCGTTGGCCTGCACATGCAAAAGTAATCAGCTGCGCGCCACATCAAGCCAGACCAAAAAAAGCCCCGCTGTTTTCAGCGGGGCTTTTTTATTCTTTTTCAGGTTTGCTTATTCTTCGCGGCTTTCAAGCGTATCAGCCATACCTGCCTCCAGCACATCTTCGCCAACGATGTTACCCATGTCTTCCGGCGAGCCGTCAACCGGCCCTGCCAACGCAGCGGCGGCGGCAGCTTCTTCGCGACGAGCCTCCAACACAACGTTGTCACGTTCGACTGCAATGCGACGCATTTGCTGTGTAGCACCACCAGTTCCGGCAGGGATCAGACGTCCGACGATAACGTTTTCTTTCAGACCAACCAGTTTGTCACGTTTACCCTGAACCGATGCTTCGGTCAGAACGCGCGTAGTTTCCTGGAACGAGGCCGCTGAGATGAATGAACGTGTCTGCAGGCTTGCCTTTGTAATCCCAAGAAGTATTGGTTCACCCAAAGCAACACGATCACCACGTGCGAGCGCCTTTTCGTTGGCTGCATCAAACTCGGCTTTGTCGACATGCTCGCCTTTCAGCAAGGTTGTCTGGCCGGAATCCAAGATTTCCCATTTCTGCAACATCTGGCGCACGATCACTTCGATATGCTTATCGTTGATCTTAACGCCCTGCAGACGGTAAACATCCTGCACTTCGTCAACCATGTAGTTGGCCAGCGCTTCGATACCCATAACCGCCAGAATGTCATGCGGTGCTGGGTTGCCATCCATGATGTAGTCACCTTTAGAGACGAAATCCCCTTCGGCAACCGGAATGTGCTTGCCTTTGGGCACCATGTATTCGACGGGCTCGAGCGATTCATCTGAAGGCTCGATGCTGATGCGACGTTTGTTTTTATAGTCACGACCAAACCGAACATAGCCGTCGATCTCTGCGATAATGGCGTGGTCTTTGGGGCGGCGTGCCTCAAAGAGTTCGGCCACACGTGGCAGACCACCTGTGATGTCTTTGGTTTTTGCACCTTCACGTGGAATACGCGCAACAACATCACCAGCTTTGACTTCAGAGCCATCTTCAATCGACAAGACCGCATCCACCGACATTGGATAGATCACCGGGTTACCCACATCATTGCGTACCGGTTCGCCATCCTCACCCACGATAAGGATTTCAGGCTTCAACTCGTTCCCCTTAGGGGCCGAACGCCAGTCAGTCACAATTTTCTGGGTCATGCCAGTTGCATCGTCAGTATCGTCACGTACCGAAAGTCCGCTGACAAGGTCAACGAATTTAGCCGTACCGGCTTTCTCGGCAATGATTGGCAGGGTGTAAGGATCCCATTCAAACAACTTGTCACCACGAGAGACTTTTGCGCCATCTTTAACGTGGACTTTACTGCCGTAGCTCAGCTTGTGGCTTGCGCGCTCCTGACCGTTTTCGTCCAGAATCGCCAAAACCATATTCCGGCCCATAACGATCTGCTCGGCCGATGCGTTTTTCAGCAACAATGGATTGCGGAATTCAACCTTGCCATCATGGCTGGCTTCTTGGAACGACTGCTGACCACCCTGCGCAATACCGCCGATGTGGAATGTCCGCATCGTAAGCTGCGTGCCAGGCTCACCAATTGACTGCGCGGCGATAATACCGACAGCTTCACCCTGGTTCACCATCGTACCGCGTGCAAGATCGCGGCCATAACAGGCTGCGCAAACACCTTCTTCGGCTTCACAGGTCAGTGGGCTGCGAATACGCATCGTCGCAACACCTGCCGCTTCGATGGTATCTGCTTTGCGCTCGTCGATCAGTTCCCCCGCAGAAACGAGCACCTCATCGGTTCCTGGCTTCATCACATCATCAGCCGATACCCGGCCAAGAATACGCTCTGCCAACGAAGCGACAACGTCACCATCGTTTACGGCTGCTTGTGCAGTAATCGCCTTTTCAGTTCCGCAGTCATGCGCACGGATAATACAATCTTGTGCAACATCCACCAAGCGACGAGTCAGGTAACCAGAGTTCGCAGTCTTAAGTGCTGTATCCGCTAGTCCCTTACGGGCACCGTGTGTCGAGTTGAAGTACTCAAGCACGGTCAGACCTTCCTTAAAGTTCGAGATAATCGGCGTTTCGATAATCTCGCCCGAAGGTTTGGCCATCAGACCACGCATACCACCCAGCTGTTTCATCTGAGCAGGGGAGCCACGCGCACCAGAGTGGGCCATCATGTAAACCGAATTCGGCTCCATCTGCGCCCCGGCATCATCAAGGCGCATTGCCGAGATTTCTGCCATCATCGCATCTGCGACCTCGTCCGAACACTTGGACCAGGCATCGACAACTTTGTTGTATTTTTCGCCCTGAGTGATCAGGCCGTCCATATACTGTTGTTCGAATTCTTTAACGTTATTGCGGACACCATCAACGATAGGCCATTTGCTGTCAGGAATAATCATATCGTCTTTACCAAACGAAATACCTGCCTTGAACGCTTCGCGGAAACCAACGGTCATGATCTGGTCACAGAAGATGACAGATTCTTTCTGACCGCAGTAACGGTAAACGGTATCAATAACCTGCTGAACTTCCTTTTTACGAAGCAAGCGGTTCACCAGTTCAAACGGAGCTTTTGCGTTCTTCGGCAATAGCGCACCCAGGCGGATACGCCCAGGCGTGGTGTCGAAGCGTTTCATGACTTCGTTACCTTCTTCGTCGATCTGTGCAATCCGTGCAGTCACCTTTGAGTGAAGATGAACAAGCCCTGCGTCCAACGCATGCTGAATTTCGTCGACATCCGAAAAGATCATACCCTCGCCCTTCATACCTTCCCGCTCAAGCGAGATGTAATAAAGGCCAAGGATCATATCCTGCGATGGAACGATGATTGGCGCGCCATTTGCCGGCGAAAGAACGTTGTTCGTCGACATCATCAGAACACGGGCTTCCAGCTGTGCTTCAAGGCTCAGCGGAACGTGAACGGCCATTTGGTCGCCGTCAAAGTCAGCGTTAAATGCCGAACACACCAGCGGGTGCAGCTGAATAGCTTTACCTTCGATCAGCACAGGTTCAAACGCCTGAATTCCAAGCCGGTGCAGCGTCGGTGCCCGGTTCAGCATGACTGGGTGCTCACGGATCACTTCATCCAGAATATCCCAGACTTCAGGACGCTCTTTTTCAACCAGCTTTTTGGCTTGCTTAACGGTCGAAGACAGGCCTTTCGCTTCAAGACGCGAATAGATGAACGGCTTGAATAGTTCGAGCGCCATTTTCTTCGGCAGACCACATTGGTGCAGCTTCAGTTCCGGACCCGTCACAATCACCGAACGGCCAGAAAAGTCGACCCGTTTCCCCAGAAGGTTCTGACGGAAACGTCCCTGCTTGCCTTTCAACATGTCTGACAGCGATTTCAGCGGGCGCTTGTTTGCGCCTGTAATCACCCGGCCACGGCGGCCATTGTCAAACAACGCATCCACAGATTCCTGCAGCATCCGCTTTTCGTTACGAACAATGATATCGGGTGCGCGCAATTCAATCAGGCGTTTCAAGCGGTTGTTCCGGTTGATCACCCGACGGTAAAGATCGTTAAGGTCAGATGTCGCGAAACGCCCACCGTCCAACGGCACCAACGGGCGCAGTTCTGGTGGAATGACCGGAATAACAGTCATCACCATCCACTCGGGGCGGTTACCGGATTCAAGAAAGCTCTCAACGATTTTCAAACGTTTAATAATCTTCTTGGGTTTCAATTCGCCGGTCGCTACAGCAAGGTCTGCGCGCAGCGTTTCTGCTTCGCTTTCAAGGTCAATCTGACCCAGCATTTCGCGAATTGCTTCTGCGCCGATACCAGCGGTGAATGCATCCATGCCATAAGCATCCTGCGCATCCATGAACTCTTCTTCGCTCATCAACTGGCCATAGGTCAGATCGGTGAGCCCGGGTTCAATCACCACATAGTTTTCAAAGTAGAGAATGCGTTCCAGATCACGCAGTGTCATGTCAAGCATCAGGCCGATACGGGATGGCAGCGATTTGAGGAACCAGATGTGTGCAACTGGCGCTGCAAGTTCGATATGGCCCATCCGCTCGCGGCGGACTTTCTGAAGAGTTACCTCGACACCGCATTTCTCGCAGACAACGCCGCGATATTTCATGCGCTTGTATTTGCCGCAAAGACATTCATAGTCTTTGATCGGGCCAAAGATACGGGCGCAGAAAAGACCATCACGCTCGGGCTTGAACGTCCGGTAGTTGATGGTTTCCGGCTTTTTGATTTCGCCGTAAGACCAGCTCAAAATCCGCTCGGGCGATGCCAGGGAAACCTTGATTTCATCAAAGGTTTTAGGCGCTGCAAGCGGGTTAAACGGGTTTGTTGTAAGTTCCTGGTTCATTTTGCGTTCCTTATGTCAGGGATGGGTGAATGGGGGCGCGGTACGCCCTCATTCTTCCTCCGCATCCAGGAGTTCCATGTTGAGACCGAGGCCCCGAACTTCTTTCACCAGCACGTTAAAGCTTTCCGGAATGCCAGCCTCGTAGTTGTCTTCGCCTTTGACGATAGACTCGTAGACTTTGGTCCGGCCCGCCACGTCATCCGACTTGACGGTAAGCATTTCCTGCAACGTGTAGGCAGCCCCATATGCTTCGAGCGCCCAGACTTCCATCTCCCCGAAACGCTGACCACCGAACTGAGCTTTACCACCCAGCGGCTGTTGCGTGACAAGGCTGTAAGGCCCGGTTGAACGCGCGTGGATTTTGTCATCCACAAGGTGGTGAAGTTTAAGCAGGTACTTGACGCCAACGGTAACGGGGCGTGCAAATTGCTCGCCCGTACGACCATCAAACAGGATCGACTGACCAGATTGACTGAACCCGGCACGGACCAGCGCATCGTTAACGTCTGCTTCTTTGGCTCCGTCAAAGACTGGCGTTGCTATTGGCACACCAAGGGTAACATTCCCCGCCGCTTCCAACAGGTCATCCTCGGTCATGCCTTTGATGCCCTCTTCGTAAACATCAGAGCCATAGGCCAGTTCCATCGCTTCGCGAACAGGGGTCAGATCACCTGACCGGCGATATTCCTGCATCGCTTCGTCAATGTTCAGACCCAGACCGCGTGCAGCCCAACCCATATGGGTTTCAAGAATCTGCCCAACGTTCATACGCGACGGCACACCAAGCGGGTTCAGACAGAAGTCAACCGGCGTCCCATCTGCGAGGAACGGCATGTCTTCCATCGGCACAACCTTGGAGATAACCCCTTTGTTGCCGTGACGACCGGCCATTTTATCGCCCGGTTGCAGCTTGCGCTTCACCGCGACGAAGACTTTGACCATCTTCATCACACCCGGAGGCAGATCATCACCACGACGGACTTTCTCGACCTTATCCTCGAACCGCGCGTCAAGCGTACGCTTCTGCGCCTCGTATTGCGCGTTCAGGGCTTCAACGATCTGTGCGTCAGATTCTTCTGCCAACGCCAACTGCCACCACTGCCCTCGTGAGAGTGAGTCCAGAAGCTCTTCATCGATCTTGGAATTTGGCGCCACGCCTTTCGGACCTTTGACAGCCACTTTGCCAAGAACCAGAGACTTCAGACGCGCATAGATGTTGCGATCAAGGATCGCCAGCTCGTCATCCCGGTCACGGCCCAGACGCTCAACTTCTTCACGTTCGATCTGAAGTGCACGTTCATCTTTTTCCACACCATGGCGGTTAAAGACACGCACCTCAACAACCGTACCAAAGTCGCCCGGCTTCACGCGCAATGAAGTATCACGCACGTCGCTTGCCTTTTCACCAAAGATGGCGCGCAGCAGTTTTTCCTCCGGCGTCATCGGGCTTTCGCCTTTTGGCGTAATCTTACCAACAAGAATATCGCCCGGCTCTACCTCAGCACCGATGTAGACAATGCCAGCCTCGTCGAGGTTACGCAGCGCTTCTTCACCGACGTTTGGAATGTCGCGTGTGATTTCCTCTGGTCCAAGTTTGGTATCACGTGCGGCAACTTCGAATTCTTCGATGTGAATCGAAGTAAACACGTCATCACGCGCGATCCGCTCGGAAATCAGGATCGAGTCTTCGTAGTTGTAACCGTTCCAAGGCATAAACGCGACGACCACGTTTTTACCAAGCGCCAGTTCACCCATATCTGTGGATGGACCGTCAGCGATAACTTCGCCTTTCTGAACGGTGTCGCCCACTTTCACCAGCGGGCGCTGGTTGATGCAGGTGTTCTGGTTCGAACGCTGGAATTTGCGCATGCGGTAGATATCCACGCCCGCGTCACCCATTTCGAGATCTTCGGTTGCGCGGATCACGATCCGCTGTGCATCAACCTGGTCAATTACACCAGCACGCTTTGCCATAATCGCAGCACCGGAATCGCGTGCAACAACTTCTTCGATACCCGTTCCCACCAGCGGCGCTTCTGCTTGCAACAGCGGCACTGCCTGACGTTGCATGTTCGACCCCATCAGGGCACGGTTCGCATCGTCATTTTCAAGGAACGGAATAAGCGAAGCCGCAACAGAAACCAGCTGTTTCGGGCTAACATCGATCAGGTCCACGTTTTCACGCGGGCTGAGCATGTATTCGCCAGATTTACGGCTTGATACGAGATCGTTGATGAACACACCTTTGTCATCAAGCTTCGCGTTGGCCTGCGCCACTGTGTGACGCATTTCTTCGGTAGCGGCCATATAGTTGACCTCATCGGTCACCTTACCATCCACAACCTTACGGTAAGGTGTTTCAATAAAGCCGTATTTGTTCACACGCGCGAATGTCGCGAGCGAGTTGATAAGACCAATATTTGGCCCCTCTGGCGTTTCAATCGGACACATCCGACCGTAGTGAGTCGGGTGCACGTCGCGCACCTCAAACCCAGCACGTTCCCGCGTCAGACCACCTGGCCCAAGTGCTGAAAGACGACGCTTGTGCGTAACTTCCGACAGCGGGTTGGTCTGGTCCATAAACTGCGATAGCTGCGAAGAACCGAAGAATTCACGAACAGCCGCTGCAGCTGGTTTCGCATTGATCAGATCTTGTGGCATCACAGTGTCGATCTCAACGGATGACATGCGTTCCTTGATTGCACGTTCCATACGCAGCAAACCAACGCGATACTGATTTTCCATCAGTTCGCCAACCGAGCGCACACGGCGGTTGCCGAGGTGGTCAATATCGTCGATATCGCCTTTGCCATCGCGAAGCTCAACCAGCGCTTTGACACAGGCAACGATGTCTTCCTTACGAAGTGTGCGCTGTGTGTCTTCGGCATCAAGCGACAGACGCATGTTCATCTTGACCCGGCCTACGGCCGAAAGATCATAGCGATCACTGTCAAAGAACAACGTGTCGAACAATTGCGAGGCCGCCTCGACGGTGGGTGGTTCACCAGGACGCATAACGCGATAGATATCCATCAGCGCGGTGTCGCGACCCAAGTTCTTGTCAGCCGCCATAGTGTTGCGCATGTACGGACCGACATTGATGTTATCAATGTCGAGAACTGGTATTTCAGTAATGCCAGCATCCAGCAAATCTTGCAGCGTACCGCCAGTTACTTTGCCTTCTTTGTCATGTTCAAGCGTAAGTTCATCGCCTGCTTCGACATAGATCGCCCCATTTTCTTCGTTGATAATATCCTTGGAAACAAAACGTCCCAGTATCTGTTCGTGTGGCACCAACAGATTTGCGACTTTACCATCGTCAATCAACTTTTTCACAGCGCGTGGCGTAACCTTTTTATTAGCTTCGGCAATCACTTCTCCGGTTTTTGCATCAACCAGATCAAAAGTCGGACGCGTTCCTCGTACACGCTCTGGGAAGAACTTGGTGACCCAACCTTTGTTCTTCTTCAGCTTGTAGGTAACGGTGTCATAGTAGGCTTCCATGATCTCTTCCTGATCCAGACCCAGCGCATAAAGCAGGGTCGTAACAGGAAGTTTGCGGCGACGATCAATCCGGGAAAAGACGATGTCTTTTGCATCAAATTCGAAGTCGAGCCACGAACCACGGTATGGAATGATCCGGCAGGCAAACAGTAGTTTACCAGACGAATGGGTTTTGCCTTTGTCATGATCAAAGAACACACCTGGTGAACGGTGCATCTGGGATACGATCACACGCTCGGTACCGTTGACGACAAATGTGCCGTTCGGTGTCATCAGGGGCATGTCGCCCATGAATACGTCTTGTTCTTTGATGTCTTTAACGGATTTCGCACCGGTATCTTCATCGATATCAAATACGATCAACCGCAGTGTCACTTTCAAAGGTGCTGCATAGGTCATGTCACGTTGCTGACATTCCTCAACATCGTATTTTGGTTTCTCCAGTTCGTATTTCACGAACTCAAGAATTGATGTTTCATTGAAATCCTTAATAGGGAAAACCGACTGAAAGACACCTTTGATGCCTTCGCCGTCCAGCGGCTGAAGCTGGTCTCCGGATTTTAGAAACAGATCATATGAAGACTTTTGAACCTCGATAAGGTTCGGCATTTCCAGAACTTCGCGGATTTTACCAAAGTATTTGCGAAGCCGTTTCTGGCCTAGGAAAGTCTGAGCCATGCGCGTGGTCACCTTTATTTTTTTCGCGGGCACGTCCAAGTCGGGCCACAAGACCGCGCCGCACACGAAACAAGAGGGGTTCGGACCTATTCATGCAAACCGTCCCACCGGTCTGCTCCCGATCCGCTGAACCTCTCCTTAGAAAAAGCACCGTTCAGATGCGCTTGCTAAGACAGATTCGGCTGGACCCGGAATTTTCCCGGATCCAGCCAAGATTTTCGTTGGTTGGGGCTTTGTGCCCCGGCCAATTACTTGATTTCGACTTCGGCGCCAGCTGCTTCGAGCTTGGCTTTGATGTCGTCAGCTTCTTCTTTAGAAACTTGCTCTTTGACAGCTTTGCCGCCTGCATCAACAAGCTCTTTCGCTTCTTTAAGGCCGAGACCGGTAATCGAGCGAACTTCTTTGATGACGTTGATTTTAGAAGCGCCAGCGGACTTCAGGATCACGTCAAATTCAGTTTGCTCTTCACCAGCAGCAGCACCAGCATCTGCTGGGCCAGCAACCATTACAGCTCCACCGGCAGCAGGCTCGATGCCATACTCGTCTTTAAGGATCGTTTTCAGTTCTTGTGCTTCGAGAAGGGTCAGACCCACAATCTCTTCAGCCAGTTTTTTCAGATCAGCCATTTCACTGTTCCCATTCATAAATGTGTTCCAACGTCAGGTGTTCAACCCTACGAGGTCACGAAGTTGCTTAAGCGGCGAGCCGCTCTTCCAAAGTGGAAAAGATGCCAGCGATGTTCGAAGCAGGTGCGCCAATTGCGCCAGCGATATTCGAAGCAGGTGCGCCGATGCAGCCAGCGATAGAAGCAATAAGCTCCTCGCGAGATGGCATTTTCGACACGGCTTCAACGCCGGCACGATCCAGAGCGTTCTCTCCCATAGCACCGCCAAGGATCACAAGTTTCTTGTTTTCCTTAGCGAAGTCTTCGGCGACCTTGGCTGCAGCCACGGGGTCTTCCGAATAGGCGAGAACGGTCATGCCCGTCAGGAAATCAGCGATGCTTGCGCATGGCTTCCCATCAAGAGCGATTTTGGCGAGCTTGTTCTTGGCAACGCGAACGGACCCACCAGCTTCGCGCATTCGCGCGCGCAGGTCCTGCATCTCAGCAACCGTGAGACCCTCGTAGTGGGCAACCACTACGACGCCAGAGCTTTCAAAGATCTGGCCGAGTTCGTCGACCAACTTCTCTTTTTGTGCTCTATCCACAGTTTCACTCCAATTATGGAAAGGTTTCCCTCTCCGGCTCAGTTAGTGTCAGTTTCCCCAATTTTGCGGGGTCGCCGACGTTCGGGTCCAATTTCAGGGTCCCGAGGCCAAAATCACTCGAGGGAGGCCCCTCGAAAAATCTGTCTCGTTTCCCATCTCGGGAAGGAATTATGTGACGCTTTGTTATTATGGGCGCCACACCCTCCGTCTCGGACAGAACGGAGCCTTACGACCCCGCTATTCAGCCCGGGTTTCCCCGGGCGGAATTCTTACTCGCTGTTGGCAGAATCCACTGATACGGAAACGCCTGGGCCCATTGTCGAGGACACAGCGATTTTCTTCATGTAGGCTCCTTTGGAACCTGCTGGTTTTGCTTTCGCGACCGCACCGACAAATGCCCGAAGGTTTTCCACCAGCTTTGCTTCGTCGAAAGAGGCTTTGCCGATACCTGCGTGTACAACACCAGCTTTTTCTGCTTTGAACTGAACTTCGCCGCCTTTGGCGTTCTTTACAGCCTCAGCGACATCCATGGTTACTGTGCCAACCCGTGGGTTTGGCATCAGGTTCCGTGGGCCAAGCACTTTACCCAGACGGCCAACGATTGGCATCATGTCCGGAGTTGCGATGCAACGATCAAATTCGATCTTGCCGCCCTGAACGATTTCCATCAGATCCTCGGCACCAACGATGTCTGCGCCAGCAGCCTGTGCTTCCTCAGCTTTAGGCCCGCGTGCAAACACAGCGACGCGTACTGTTTTACCGGTACCGTTCGGCAGAGTCACAACACCACGAACCATTTGGTCTGCATGGCGTGGGTCGACACCCAGGTTCATTGCGACTTCTACAGTTTCGTCAAACTTTGCATTTGCATTTGCTTTGATCAGCGAAACGGCTTCTTCGACGGTGACGTCGTATTTACCTGCGAAAGCCTCACGTGCGGCTTTGGTACGTTTTCCAAGCTTTGCCATGATTATTTCACCTCGATGCCCATAGACCGCGCCGAGCCGAGAATGATCTGCATTGCTGCTTCAATATCGGTCGCGTTCAGGTCTTTCATTTTCGCTTCGGCAATCTCTTTCACCTGCTTAGTGGAGACTGTGCCAACTGTTTCACGACCCGGCAGCTTTGCGCCAGATTT
This sequence comes from Pseudohalocynthiibacter sp. F2068, assembly GCF_023015645.1. NCBI lineage: Bacteria > Pseudomonadati > Pseudomonadota > Alphaproteobacteria > Rhodobacterales > Paracoccaceae > Pseudohalocynthiibacter > Pseudohalocynthiibacter sp. F2068. The sequence goes on along the minus strand of NZ_JALKAK010000028.1, from coordinate 4,618 downwards.
CAGTTTGGCCGCCTTTTTCAGGAAATAAGACGCAGGGGGCGTCTTGATATCCATATTGAACGATTTATCCACGTAATAGGTGATCACCGTTGGGCACGGTGCTCCGGGCTCCAGATCCTGCGTACGGGCGTTAAACGCCTTACAGAATTCCATGATATTAATTCCGCGCTGACCCAGTGCAGGTCCAACGGGTGGGGATGGGTTGGCTTGCCCGGCTTTCACCTGCAGCTTCATCTTACCAGCAATTTTCTTGGCCATGTGGCCTCTCCTTCTTCAACAACGGTGAAACGCGTTTCACCGATCTGGGTTGTGTGGTCCGGCGTGATGGGCGCGCCCACCGTACCTCCCACAGATGCGCTCAGGCGTCTTTTGTAACCTGAGTGAATTCCAGCTCGACCGGGGTTGCCCGGCCAAAAATTGATACCGTCACTTTCAGACGGTTGCTTTCTTCATCGACGTCTTCGACCATTCCGTCGAACCCTTCGAATGGGCCGTCAGTAACCTGCACTTTTTCGCCAATCTCGAAGTGGATCAGCGTACGAGGCGATTCCAGACCTTCCTCAACCCGGTTGAGAATTTGGTTCACCTCAGCGTCGCGCATTGGCATCGGGCGGCCTTGTGGGCCCAGAAAACCGGTAACACGGTTGATCGAGTTGATCAGGTGATAGCCCTGATCTGACATTTCCATACGGACCAAAACATAGCCCGGCATGAAACGGCGCTCGGCGGTAACTTTCTTACCGCGGCGCACCTCGATAACCTCTTCGGTAGGCACCAGCACTTCTTCGATCTCGTCCTCGAGACCGGCGTCAATGACGGAGTGCTTGATTTGCTCGGCAATCTTTTTCTCGTAGTTTGAGAGAACGCTTACCGAATACCACCGCTTCGCCATACTGCTTCTTGCCTCACATCGCCCGTGGCCTTAGGCCCGGAAAGTTCAATTTATTCAGACGGTTACGCCGCCTTAGTCCAGAACAAAAACAGCGCACAACCCGAATCGCTGTACGCCTGCCCTGATGATGCCGCCCGCTTTACTAGTGAAATCAAGGTACTTCAAGACCGTAGAGACGAGTTTTTCTTATCTAAAAGCGTCGAACAAAGCTCTCAGACCTTCGCGGATCGTCAAATCGATCAGCGAAAAAAAGATCGCAGTCAACGTCGCCATGACAAAGACCATTGCCGTGGTCAGCAATACTTCGCGCCGTGTTGGCCAGACAACTTTTGAAACTTCGGACCGAACCTGCTGGATAAACTGCGCTGGATTTGCTTTTGCCATAAAAATAGCCCTTCTGACGGATTGCCACGCAGATACGCCTGTATCACGGGGAATTCAACCCCATCCGACACTGACCGATATCAGTTTTCCAAAATCGAAATTGCATGCAGGCTGGCGATTTTATCACCACGCTGATTGGTCCGTTTTACCCAAAAGCCTAGCTCGGGGCTGATCCACCAACGTGTTTCGACTTCGCGTTTCACCTCCCTGCCAAAAGCTTCCATTTTTGAAAGCTCCCGGTAGCGGACAACGAAAGTGTCAAAAACCCCCAATGGTTCGTGTATCTGTTCCTGTTTTTCAACAACCAGACTAAACTCCAGCGTGCCGAGCCGTACAAAGGGGACATCGTGCAAACAGCCCATCATCATCGCATCCATTGAAAATTCTTCCGGGCAAACAAGTTCAAATCCGCCTCGGCCTGTCACGGTATTTCCAACCACAAGGGGCCATAACGTTGCCGGCTCACCTTCGTCAAAAACTTTTCTGAACTCCGGGCCACCCGCTTCTGTGCGCAGCGTGCGAAGAAAAAGACCTCTGAATGTATCAATGGATTCCGGTATCTTTCCACCAGTCGATGTAACGACGTCCAGATTTTTTTCCGCTTCCAAATCCAGATCAATTTGTACAACGTCACCGTCGTGAACCGTCAAATTACGCGTTATCAAGGCCAATGCCTCTGGCATCGCTTTCGGTGGGGCACTAAACCAGTTTGCCAGATCCATAATTGCGATTTCCATTTCATCCCGCGTGTCAAACGGAAGAAAAACCTGAAGATATCTGATGCTCAACCCATCCTCAGGCGGCTCATATTGCAATGGAGACAACTGAACGTTCGGATCAAGTTGAACAAGTTCGGTCAGATTTCTACTAGTAAACCGCTCGTTTGGGTTAATGATCTGCGCCATGCGATAATAGCGGGCAGCGTTATCTGCGTCTCCCATATCCCAGTAGTTGTCCGCGAGCCGCATGTGAATGAAGGACCTGAACGGGGAAATGTCGCGCGCGGCCTGATAATCTGCGGTTGCGGGCGTGAAGTTTTCCATTTTTTGGTGAACATGCCCGCGCTGGTAGCGAGAATAAAAATAGTCACCCTTGAGGTCTATAGCCTGTGTCAGTGCTGAAAGTGCTTCAACATCCCGGTCAAGCCAATCCAGTATTCGGCCATGATAATAGAAATTCCAATGATCTTCCGGATCTATTTCGATAAGCAGCGTTGTATCTGCCAAGGCCTCTTCGTACCGACCTTCCTCATAGAGAGCATAAGCACGCGTCCCAAGTGCAGCTTCATATTGCGGGTCAATCTCAAGTGCACGGTTAAAATCTTCAATCGCAACGGCATAATCGCCGTTATCGCTATACGCATCGCCCCGTCGCTGGTAGGCCCAATACCTTTTTTCGTAGTCTTCGGATTCGATAAGGGCCGTACACGCCGCAATTCGCTCTTCAAATGGCGTCGCACTTTTGCGACAAGCCCGCTCCTGTGACATGTCCTGCGCAAATGCGGGGCTTAGAAAAACCAAAAAGAAAAACACCCATTGAAACAGTTTCATAGTGCCTCCAATCATTGGGTCCGTGTAACCCACATCTCACAACAGAACCCTGATCATCATATAATGACCGGAAAAGCTTTGATGTGGCAAGGAAACACAACGGCAGGTTCGCCAGCGACGATTTTGAATAATTTGCAGATAGATATCTTAGAAAATTCTTGGTCAGATTGTCCTGGCAGGGGCTGAGGGACTCGAACCCACGACCCTCGGTTTTGGAGACCGATGCTCTACCAACTGAGCTAAACCCCTAGGACCGAGGTCGGGTTACGCGACGACGCGAAATGAATCAAGGGCACATTTTGATTTTTGTTTCAAATACGCACGGACGCAGCCATTAAAACTCACCACGCCAGATCGGCAGGTCCAGTAAAGCCGCAGGAAAGCCAATGCGGTTAACCGGTGTGAAATTCAAAGGAAGAAAGCTGATCAAAACATTTGCAACCAGCAACAAAACAATCACCTGATGACTGAAGACATTGGCAAGTCGCGATCGTGCAGCATCGTCATGCTGCAATATAAGCGCCAGCACAACGAATGACTGAATGATTGCCAACGACACCAGCCGCGACAAGTCAAAGGCGACAAAAAGCAAGGATAGCGGCCCGAGAGCTGCGGCAAGTACGGCGAGTCTATCAATGAAGGGTCGATCACAGATCAGCTTCCATCCGGCGCCAATCAGATAAAGAATGAAACCAACACCAATCCAGCTGACGTATTTCAGTTCGAACAGATAGCGATTTGAATTCCAGACATAATTATACCCTGGCTCTTCACCTTCAGCGTATTTCATCACCGCCTCAACAGCGCCTTTTCGAACGTTGAAGTCCATCGCGCGCGATGTGACTTCAGCCAAGGTTACAACATACATCTCGCTTGCATTTGGAGAGAGCTGGAAAAGGACGATCACCGCAAGCAAAGACGCAATTATCGGCGAAACGCTAAGCAAAATACGTTTTGGGAAGGGTTCCGCATCTCGCGCAAAGAATATCTGAAAGGCAACGAGAAGAGTGTAAGTCGGCAGCATTATTTCATGCACTAAAACACCGGTAAGGCAGATCATTGTTTTCGCAAAAAGCGGAATTACCCCACGGGTCGGAAAAAGAAGTGCCGTAACACCCAATACGGCAAGGGCACCATCGAAGTACCCAGTATTTCCAAGAAACGTTGCCAGACCGAAAGATGTCGCAAACACCAACGCCATCTCAATGCCGTTCTCAGCGGTACGCAGGCACTTTGTCATGAACAAAACCAATACTAGGCCTGCCACGAATGTAAGCAGCGCCCCTATCATAAAGACAGCACTCTGGCTCATCTCTGTGTCGTAGAAAGGGCGCAGCAGTTGGCCAAGAAATCCGCGGCGGAAAATCCCAAGATCGTAGGAAAGCAGAAAATGGGTTTTGGCCCAGTCATTTGGCGGCTTTATTACAGAAACCGCAATGATCGCATATACGATCAAAACAACGCTGTATCCACGCTTATTAAGCATCATGATTTTTTAAATCCATGCTGGTTCGTTCAACTGCTCTTTCGCCAGCATTGATTGTCACGTTTTGCGGCTGGCGTCTTTTGTCGTTTCTAAAACATTTCCACAAAAAAAGCTTGCATCAAATTCTATCAAAAAGTTTGGAAAAGGTAGGGCATGGATTTCAAAAAAAGGCGACCACATCGGCCGCCTTTCGCATGTTCATCTTGATTTCGATTACTCGATAATTTTGGACACGACACCGGAGCCTACGGTCCGACCGCCTTCGCGGATGGCGAAGCGCAGTTTTTCTTCCATCGCGATCGGGGC
>NZ_JALKAK010000027.1:0-23502 GCF_023015645.1 Pseudohalocynthiibacter sp. F2068 | reverse complement strand
AAACGGGTTTCGCATATTCAAGGCTATGTAAATAAACATTAAAACCGTTATATAGGGGACTATCCGATGGCTATCACAAATATTCATGGGCTTTAAAGCGGCTCTTATTCTTGCACTAAGTGTTTTAGGAGTTACTCAAGCAAACGGACGGGAAGTCGACAACAAGCATATGCAGAGTTGCGATTTGTCAGATGAGTGTCCAATCCCTTATGTTCGACTTGCTGGTATAGAAACGACGCCGTTTTTGTGGCGTGGGCAGGTATTGCCTGACACAAGCCAATACCCGAAATCCAGAGCGACTATTCGCCGTTATCGGCGCGCATTGGCGCGTTTTCCGGACGTTTTAAGGTGCTTGAATCCTAACGAGCGGCAAAAAGATGCACCTGACTTACGAAACATTGATTGGAGGCGAATTGGCTCGAAAGAACAAGTTGAGGTTTGCATGTTTTGGGTTTTTTCAAGCTACGGGAACTTGGAGCGGTCACTCCTGTGGTTCGAGGCGCAAGGAATGAGTAATGTTCGAAACCGTCAAATTCGAGTGCGAATTGATTTTACGAGCAACGAGCGACGCGATTTGACAGTCACTCAGGCTGGTAACATTGTGGGTGAAACAGGACGTGTTTTTGGCACTTTCGGAGAAAGAGGCACTCTTTTTTCCAGGTTACTTTTCCATGGTGAATCCTTCTCGGTCACTCGGCTTGAAGACGGCTCCATACATGGGACAAACTACGAACAATCCGCATTTTAGCCCAACTTCCGGAGCACAACATGCAAACCATTCGTCTTGCTGCCAATTGTATCGACTCAACAAATTACTTGCACACCGATCCAAACGGACTTCTGTAAGAAGAACCATGCCATTGAAATCAAGCCGTATTGTCCCTTCCCACTGAAATGGGAAGGGACCTGTACTGTTAGATTTAGAGAGTTTATCGGCGTCTGTCCCGGCGCGAAGACATCGGCTGGAACGCAACGCCCACATGGGCTTCGCAGTAAGGTTTGCCCGGTTGCGAGGCGAGGCCACAGAACCAGAACTCCTCTGTTGCGGGGTCACCGATTGGCCATTTGCAGGTCCGTTCTGTCAGCTCCATCAACGACAATTTCTTCGCGGTCTTTTCAACTTCGCGAACAGAGGCCAGCGCCTCCGGGCTGATTTCGTTGGCAGAGGGTTGCGGAGGCAGCGGCTGACCCGCAGGAATAATGGCTTTGCGCGCAGGGCTTTGGTGCGCGGCAAGCGGGCTTGTTGTTTCTGGTCTTGGTTTTGCAGGCGCGGACGGTTTTGCAGCCACTTTAGGTTTGGCTGCTGGTTTAGCGGCAGCTTTATCCTTGGCTGCTGGTTTCGCGGCAGTGCCGGCACGGTTCGACAAACCAAGGCGATGCACTTTGCCAATCACAGCATTGCGGGTCACACCACCCAGCTCTTTTGCGATCTGGCTGGCCGACTGGCCTTCGCCCCACATCTTCTTCAGAACTTCGACGCGATCTTCGGTCCAGGACATCTGGTTTCCTTACTTGAAGCAGCGAACGGGCGCGTGACCCGAAAATATTTTACAGCCGCATGAGAGAAATTAACTGACCCCCTATTTTATACATGGGAGAGCAGGATACAAGGACCCCGTTGCAGGCTGCATAAAAAAGCCTGTAACAGGTGCACAGAGGTGGGACATGCAGAGTTTTGACGAAATGGGATCGCGTCGCTTTAGTGGGGTGAACTGGCTGGGGCTTTACACGCTTGCTTTGCGGGAAGTGCAGCGTTTTCTGGTGGTCTGGACACAGACATTGCTTGCACCATTGGTAACGGCCGGGCTGTTCCTTGCGATTTTCACGCTTGCCATCGGGGCGCGGCGCGGCGACGTGATGGGGGTGCCTTTCCTTCATTTTCTCGCGCCCGGTATCCTTATGATGACGGTGATCCAAAACGCATTTGCCAATACGTCTTCGTCCATCGTGATCGCTAAGGTGCAGGGCAATATTGTTGACACTCTGATGCCACCGCTTTCCCCACTGGAACTTGTGCTTGGCTATATTGCAGGTGGTTTGCTGCGCGGTGTTATGGTGGCGCTGGCCCTTGGGACTGTTATGGTCCTGGTGCTTGGAATAAGCATCGCACACCCTGTCTGGGCCCTGATATTCGTTGTACTGGGCGGATCCTTCATGGCAGCGCTTGGGGTGCTTGCGGGCGTCTATGCCAACAAGTTTGACCAGATGGCGGCAATCACGAATTTTATCGTGACACCTTTGTCATTCTTGTCTGGAACCTTCTATTCCATCGAAAACCTGCCTCCTGCCATGCAGATAATTTCTCGCATGAATCCAATATTTTACCTTATTGACGGTGTCAGATACGGGGTGATTGGCCAATCAGATTCTTCACCATGGCTGGGCATGTTGGTCTGTGTGTCAGCCGTTGCATTTGTGACGTATCTTGCTTGGTTCCTGTTTCAACGCGGATATAGGTTGAAACCCTGAAACTGCGGCAAACGAGAGTTTCTAAGCGATACGTCTATGGCATCGGCTGTCCAAGGTTCCGCAAAGGCGAAGTGCTGACCAAGGTTGAACGAGGCCAGATAGAGCCTGCTTTTAGAAAACGGGTGTTTCTTACATTGATTTCGGGTGCTGCTTTTTGACGATTATGTAGGAGTAACGCTGCGAAATGATCATTGTGAGCCCCATTTTCATGGCCACAAATGAACTGTCGCGGGTACCAAGCCAGATGGGTTTGCCGGAACGACCCGCCGATCTAATTAACGGCTGACGGTGCAGGTGTTCTGCAGTAGGATTACCACATGACGCAAGATCGGTTTATCGCCAAAGGGGCCGCGAGCTTTAACATCAGCTATGATGCCCCGCCGAAAGATTTTTACTTTCTGCTGCTGCCTAAACTGACAATGTTGGCTTTTAGCGCAGCTGTGGAACCTTTGCGTATTGCCAATCAGGTTACGAAGAAAAACCTCTATCGCTGGTACACGATGACAGAGGACGGAGAGCCGATCAGTTGCTCTAACGGGGTAAGAATCATCCCAGACATGGCGCTTGAGCCGTTACCTGCCAGCGCGAATGCATTTGTATGCGCAGGGGTGGAGCCACGGGATGCCGCGAGTGATGTTACTCTGAACTGGCTGCGGCGTCAGCGCGCCTTTGGCAGTACCGTAGGTGGCATATGTACCGGGGCCTTCGCCTTGGCTGAAACCGGCATGCTGAAGAACCGCAGGTTCACATTGCACTGGGAAAATCAGCCCGCCTTTCAGGAATATTATCCTGACCTTGAGCCGACACCGAACCTCTATGAAGTGGACGACAAGCTGTTGACTTGTGGCGGGGGCAGTGCCGCGACAGACATGATGCTTGGCTTGATCGAGGCGGATCATGGCAAGGATCTTGCGATCATCGTGGCCGATATGTGTATTCACGGGCGCAGCGGCAGTCAGCAAGCCCCACAAAAATCTGTGTTTTCCGTGGCAATTGGCAGCCGGAACCAGCGGTTGATAAATGCAATACAGATCATGCAGGCCAATATTGAAGACCCGATGGAAATTTCGGAACTATCTGAACAGATCGATATCTCAAGACGCCAGCTTGAGCGGTTGTTCAAAACCTATGTCGGGATGTCACCCAACCAGTATTACCTTGATCTGCGCGTCGCTCGTGCGCACGCCTTATTGATTGAAACCAATCTCGCCATCTCCGAAATTGCTGTCGCAACGGGGTTTGGCAGCACGACGCAGCTTGCTGCAAAGTTTCGCAAGAAGTTTGGGGTTTCTCCGCAGCTGTTTCGTAAAAGCTGGAGCACGGGCAGTTGATGGCCCTTGCCTGACCCTTTGGACCCCCCTAGACAGGCCCCGTTATCTCCCCTAAACGCAACTTATGAACAAGAGTCGCCATATCGCTGCAATGACCCGACGCCGACGCATCCGCGCCTGACGTCCGTTCGCCTGTTCTTTTGCACCATGTGGCGCACCCCCCTTTCAATACATTGACCTGCCCCCGCCGCTCTGGCACCACTTGGGGCTTCTGATAAGGAAACCTGACATGATCCCGTCTGTTCTGCCGACATATGCCCGTGCACCGCTTACCTTCGTTAAAGGCGAAGGCAGCTGGCTGATCGAGGCTGATGGCCGACGTTTTCTGGATCTTGGTGCCGGAATCGCCGTGAATGTGCTGGGCCATGCGAACCCAACGCTGGTTGCGGCGTTAAATGAACAGGCGTCAGCGCTTTGGCATGTTTCGAACCTCTACAACATTCCACAGCAACAGGCTTTGGCGGACAAGCTCGTGGATGCGACTTTTGCCGATACGGTGTTCTTTACGAATTCTGGCACCGAAGCGTGCGAACTGGCCGTCAAAATGGCGCGTAAATATTGGTACGAAAAAGGCGCGCCGGAACGCGTGAATATCATTACCTTTGACGGCTCGTTTCATGGCCGGTCTGCTGCTGGCATCGCCGCCGCCGGGTCCGAAAAGATGACGAAAGGGTTTGGTCCGCTTTTGCCGGGGTTTGTGCATTTGACCTTCGGTGACCTTGATGGTGTGACCAATGCGATTGACGCTGAAACCGCCGCGATCCTGATAGAGCCGATACAGGGCGAAGGTGGTATTCGCCCCGTGCCTGACGCAGAGCTTAAGGCCCTGCGCCAGATTTGTGATGACACGGGCATCTTGTTGATACTCGATGAGGTTCAATGCGGTGTTGCCCGTACTGGTAAGCTGTTTGCCCATGAATGGGCAAACGTGACGCCAGACATCATGATGGTGGCCAAAGGTATTGGCGGGGGTTTTCCGCTCGGTGCGGTCCTCGCAACAGAAGAGGCCGCTGCGGGTATGACTACCGGCACTCACGGCTCGACCTATGGCGGCAACCCGTTAGCCTGCGCTGTCGGATGTGCGGTTATGGATACGGTCAACACACCGGAATTCCTGGCAGATGTGAACCGTAAGGCCGGAATGCTGCGTCAGAAGCTCGAGGGTTTGATCGCGGCCCATCCGGATGTTTTTGAAGAAGTGCGGGGCACGGGCCTGATGCTCGGGCTGAAATGCAAAGCGCTGAATGCAGATGTTGTTGCCGCGAGTTACGCAAATGAGTTGCTGGTCGTACCTGCGGCGGACAATGTTATCCGTTTGCTGCCCGCACTCAACATCACCGACGAAGACTTAGCCGAGGCCGTTACGCGCCTTGATCACGCGGCAATGGCCGTGGCCAAAGGATAATTGAGATGAGCCATTTTCTGGATATTCACAAAACTGACCCGGCAGATTTACGCGGCATGATCGACAATGCAGCGACTATGAAAAAGTCACGCAATGGCCGCCCAAAGGGTGCGCTTGACGATGAATTGCCCCTTAAAGACCACATGGTTGCGCTGATTTTTGAAAAACCCTCAACCAGGACGCGCGTCAGCTTTGACGTTGGTGTGCGCCAGATGGGCGGCCAGACGATGCTACTGTCCGGGGTGGACATGCAGCTTGGTCACGGCGAAACCATTGCCGATACCGCGCGTGTGCTTAGCCGGTATGTCGATCTGATCATGATCCGCACGTTTGAAGAACAAACCCTGCTGGAACTCGCTGAATATGCAACTGTGCCAGTGATCAACGGCCTGACAGACCGCACACACCCTTGCCAGATCATGGCGGACATTCTGACGTTCGAGGAACACAACGGCCCGATCAAAGGCAAAAAGGTCGTCTGGTCTGGCGATGGGAACAACGTATGTGCAAGTTTTATCCATGCAGCCGGCCAGTTCGGGTTTGATTTGACGTTCACAGGCCCCGAGACGCTGGACCCCGAGCAGGGGTTCATCGATCTTGCGCGCTCAAAAGGTGTAAATATCGAGATTGAGCGCAACGCGCAAAAAGCTGCCGAAGGGGCTGACCTGATCGTGACGGACACCTGGGTGTCGATGCATGACCCGCAATCCGCGCGGGAGCGCCGCCACAACCAGTTGCGCGGCTATCAGGTGAACGAAGAGCTGATGTCGCATGCAAAACCAGATGCCCTGTTCATGCACTGCCTGCCTGCCCACCGCGACGAAGAAGCGACAAGCGTCGTTATGGACGGTCCGCAATCGGTAATCTTTGACGAGGCTGAAAACCGTCTCCATGCGCAAAAGGCGATTATGCGCTGGTGCTTGGGGCGCTAGCGTCTTGTGGCCTGTCCAGCCCTCGATAAATTACGCGTTCACAATCACGTGCATTCCTGCCGACATAGGGCGGGAGTGTGATCTGGGCTTGTATCTTCCTCAGCAAAGCCTACGCTTATTGCAAAAAGTGGGGTGACAATGACAAAGACTAATATCGGGCTGGTTGGGCTGGGAACCATGGGCAGCGCCCTGACTTTGAACATCGCTGAAAAGGGCTATCCAATCGCGGTGACGACGAGGCTCGCGTCGCGCACTGATGAGTTTCTGGAAAAGGCACGCAAAGAATTGGGCGATGCCGCCGACAAGATTACCGGGTGTGGCGATTCAGCCGAAGAATTGGTCAAGGCACTCAGCACACCCCGAACAATCATTTTTATGGTGCCAGCCGGGCAGATCGTTGATGACCTGATCGAACAATATAAACCCTTGCTTGCGCCCGGTGATACGCTGGTTGACGCAGGCAATGCCAACTTCCACAACACCCGCAGGCGCGGCGAGGAAATGGCCGCCTCTGGTATGCACTTCATTGGTATGGGTGTGTCAGGTGGCGAAGACGGCGCGCGCCACGGCCCCTCCATCATGGTGGGGGGAGACCCCGAAAGCTATGCGCATGTACGCGAAATGGTGGAAGCCATTTCAGCGAAATTCGAAGGCGCGCCATGTGCCGAACATCTTGGCCCTGACGGTGCCGGCCATTTTGTGAAGACGGTGCATAACGGTATCGAATACGCTGATATGCAACTGATTGCAGAGGTTTATGGCCTGCTGCGCGACGGTGAAGGCAAGAGCGTTAGCGAAATTGGCGCCTTGTTTGAAGGCTGGAGCAATGGCCCACTTAATTCCTATCTGGTTGAAATAACGGCCAAGGTTTTAGCGGCCATAGATTCAAAGACGGGCGATCCCGCAGTCGACGTCATTCTGGACCGTGCCGGACAAAAGGGAACGGGGCGCTGGACTGTGATTGAGGCACTTCAGCTTGGCCAATCCGCCTCCACGATAGAGGCCGCCGTTGGTGCGCGGTCGTGGTCGTCTGACATTGAAGCCCGCAAGACAGGAACCGAACTGCTGGGCGGGGACATCAAGGATGGTACAACTCTTTCAGAGCCCATTCTTGAATCTGCTCTGCTTGTTTCACGTATTCTGGCCTATGCGCAGGGGTTCCAGATACTGTCGGCGGCATCGGACAAATACGATTGGAACGTAGATATGGCGCGCGTTGCTGAAATCTGGCGCGCGGGTTGTATCATTCGTTCAGCCTTGCTCGATGATATTTCGGCGGCATTTCGTGCCGACCTCGCTCATGGAAACCTTTTGTTTGCCCCGGCCTTTGCGGTCCGCCTTGAAAACGGGGTGAAGGCACTTCGTGCGCTTGTCGCGTCTGCTGTTTTGCGTGGCATCCCTGTGCCTGCGTTTAGCGCGGCTCTGGCGTGGTTTGACACAATGAGGCAAGCACGTGGAACTACCAATCTTGTGCAGGCGCAGCGTGATTTCTTTGGCGCGCATGGGTTTGAAAGGCTGGACGCTGAAGGTGCGCACCACGGCCCGTGGTGGGACTGAGAAAACTCAGCTTGGTAATGTGTTCGGGATCAGGAAGATAACCGCTGAAATCGCAGCGGCCGCAGGAACGGTGGTGAACCAGACCGCAACGATCGTCATGAAATGTGACCTGGTTGCAGGCTAGCGTCGCTAACGCTCTTTCCGCGCAATTGGCAACTGCGAAAAATTGGTTGTCGCATATTTGAACTGGGAAATCTTTTCAGGTCTTTATCGAGTGGTTTCTACCAATTCCCCTTGCGCCAGTCGTCGCAGTGCGCGCCGCTTTTGAACTTCTAAAAATTGTCCAGAATATTGCGCAAACCCGGCTCGTCGACCAGATTGGCAGCCTCAACAGGTGTCATCCATTTGCGAGTACGCTGGTGGGCCTCTGGAAAGGTATCTTCCAGTTTTTCAACTTCGACCGCAAATACCTCTGTTACGCAGGTGGCATGGCGGCCAGTGTCGAGTTCTTTCACATAGTCAAAGCTGCCAACTGCGTCCTTGTTGATAGTGCCTTCGCGCACACCAGCTTCTTCCCAGGCTTCCCGCATCGCGGTACTGCTGGCGTCCAGACCTTCGATGGGCCAGCCTTTGGGCAGAATCCACCGACCGGTATCCCGGCTGGTAATCATCAGAACGTCTTTGTTGGTGCCGTTTTTGCGATAGCAAAGTGCTGCGACTTGTAACAGCCTTGGGTGCGGCAACAGCGGTCGAACCAGTTCGGCCCATGCCCGCTTCGATGCGTCTGTCATTTAACCTGCTCACGTTTCGCGTTTTTATATGCGCCCAGATATAGGTTCTTTTGCTGAAAAAGCCAAATTGCAGAGGAATCGATCCAAAATTGAGGCGCCGGCGGCGCCACTATTTCTGGCACTTCGTGCGGTTTTGCGCTTCGCGCGGGGATATTTAAGGGATAAAGAAACAGCTCGGTTTCATAAATCGGCTTGTTTAGTCACCGCGCCTTTTTGCACGCAATGTTGGATTTGCTTTGGTTGGGTCTTCGGGCCAGGGGTGGCGTGGGTAGCGCCCCCGCATGTCTTTTCGCACATCGCTGTAGGACGCTGCCCAAAAGCCGGGCAGATCCATTGTGACCTGGACTGGACGGCGGGCGGGGGAAAGGAGTGTGATGCGAAGCGGCGTTCTGTTGGGTCCGACTGTTGGATGCCGGGTGAGACCAAAGAGTTCCTGTAAACGGATTTCTATAGAGGGGTCTTCACCGCTGTAGTCCACCGGAATGCGATTGCCGAGGGGCGTGGTGAAATGAGACGGGGCGAGTTGATCCAGCAATTTTGTCTGATCCCAGTCAAGGCGCGCTTTGAGGGCAGGGAGCAGATCAATAGATTTGATGTCTTCGGCAGTTCTGGCTTTACCAAGATGAGGAAGCAGCCAATCGTCCAGAGCATCCATCAACGCCGTGTCAGACATATCAGGAAGGCGATCACTACCCGCACGCACGAGTTCTGCACGCGCTTGAAATCTGCGCGCTGTCGTGTTGAAAGGCAGTCCAAGGTCCGCGATACCATCAAGCGCAGCGCGTGCGACCTGATTGTCCGGAGCATCGCGCCAAAGCCTGTCACTGAGGATGAGCGCACCAAGGCGTTCCTGTTCGCGCGCAACCACGCGCCGGTCGCGTTTTGACCATTCGCAGAACCGATGCCATTGAATTTGTTCGCCCAAAAGCGCGCGAATCTCTGCTTCTGTGATTTCTATCGCCTGTCGGATTTTGGCTTCGCGCGTGTCACCATCAAGGTCGGTCGCAACGATAAACCTTGCCCCGGCGAGCGGATCGTCTTCGCTCATGGCGGCACCTTTGCCTCCTGAGAGAACCCAGCGGGGTGCCTCGCCTTTTCGGCGCTGGCCAATACGGTCCGGGTAGGCGAGCGCGGCCTGTTCCGCGAGGCTCAGCACCTCTGTTTGTGTCGGCTTGGTGAGTGACGCGAGCCGACGCGCCTCGGCCTTGATGCGTTCAATCGTGCCACGGTTTGCACTGTGGCCGCGTGTTGCCTGGAAGTGGTCGGGGTCGCGCAGGGCTTCAGCGCGCAATGTGAGATCAACAGGGGCGTTGCGCGCCAATGGGTCGCGATCAGCGAGGAGAGCCGCCAAAAGCGCAGCATCTCGTCCGGCACGTGCAAGCATATGCGCAAGTCGTGGGTGAAGCGGCAGGGTTGCGAGCCTGCGTCCGTGAGGTGTGATGCGCCCCTTTGTGTCAAGTGCACCAAGGTTTTGCAGCAATGACTGCGCTTCGGCATAGGCGCCGGGGTTTGGTGCGGTCAGGAACGCCATTTCAGAAGGGTCCGCCGTTCCCCAGAGCGCGAGTTCCAGAACAAACCTGCTAAGGTCAGCCGATTGGATCTCGGCGGGTGGAAAGGGTTGCAACCCGCCTTCTTCGCCTTTGGTCCAGTGTCTGTAACACTGACCCTTGGCAACGCGCCCGGCGCGGCCCTTTCGCTGTTCGGCCTCGGCCTTTGTCACCCGTTCCGTGACGAGCCGTGACATGCCGGAGCCCGCGTCAAACCTCGCCCGGCGCGCGCGACCGCCGTCAACAACCACGCGTATATCCTCTATCGTCAGTGAGGTTTCGGCAATTGCTGTGGCCAGCACGATTTTGCGACCTTCACGCACTGGTGCAATCGCCTTGCGCTGGGCGGCAAAACTCATTGCGCCAAACAGGGGATGAACCGTGCATTCATTGGGTAAACGGCCCTTGAGCCGAGCTTCGACCTGACGGATTTCACCTTCGCCCGGTAGAAAGACCAGCACGCCGCCGGTTGTTTCAGCCACCGCCTGTTCAACAAGCGCAGCAACGCTGGCGTCAAACCGCGTTCCCTTGGATATTGGCCGATCAAGCCAATAGGTTTCGACCGGAAAGGCGCGCCCTTCGGATGTTATGACCGGGGCATTGGCCATCATCTTTGCCACGGGTTCTGCATCAAGTGTTGCTGACATCACGAGCAAGATAAGATCTTCGCGCAAAGCGCTGCGCAATTCCCAGGCAAGCGCGAGCCCAAGATCTGCATTCAGGGAACGTTCGTGAAATTCATCGAAAATTACCGCGCCGACACCGTTAAGTTCGGAGTCAGACTGGATCATCCGGGTCAGGATGCCTTCGGTTACAACTTCAATCCGGGTTGCGGGGGAAACCTTCGATTCACCCCTGATCCGGTAGCCGACAGTTTGCCCAACCTTCTCGCCCAAAGTTTGTGCCATGCGTTCAGCGGCGGCGCGTGTTGCAAGGCGGCGTGGCTCCAGCATCAGGATGCGACCTTTACACAGCTCGGCTTTATGCATTGCCAGGGGAATACGCGTTGTTTTACCTGCGCCGGGTGGGGCTTGCAGCACTGCACGCCCATCGGCGCGAAGGGCGGAAATGAGCGCTGGAAGCGCCTCGTCTATCGGTAATTCCTGTATCACGTGTCCCTTATCGGTGATCATTCACCACACCAACAGACCAAAAGCGGTCTTTTGCACCAGTCTTTCTGTTTGTGGGCACTAGACATAACCCCCCCGGACAAGGCAAGACACCAGTCAAATCGCCAATTCTTCTGGCACGACCTTTAAAAGGGCCGAAAGCGTAATGGACATACAAGAACTCGCAGAAAAGGTACTTGCTGGCGAACGTCGCGCGCTGGCACGGGCAATCACTTTGATAGAAAGCCGACGCCCTGACCATCGCGCAGAAGCTGCCGAATTGCTTGATGTTGTCAAGCGAAGCGACAGGCAGGCATTGCGGATTGGTCTGTCGGGCACACCTGGTGTCGGGAAATCCACATTTATCGAATCTTTCGGTATGATGCTGACGGCAAAAGGTTTGCGTGTGGCGGTGCTGGCGGTTGATCCGTCTTCAGCCCGATCAGGAGGATCAATTCTGGGTGACAAAACCCGGATGGAGCGGCTGAGTCGTGATCCGCGCGCCTTTATCAGGCCATCCCCAAGCCAGAGCGAACTTGGTGGTGTCGCAAGACGCACGCGCGAAGCTGTAGCGCTTTGCGAGGCAGCGGGGTACGACGTGGTGCTGATTGAGACCGTTGGGGTAGGGCAATCTGAAACCGTTGTCGCGGAAATGTCAGATCTGTTTGTTCTTCTGCTTGCACCTGCGGGTGGGGATGAACTGCAGGGCGTGAAGCGCGGGATCATGGAAATCGCCGATATCATTCTGGTAAACAAGGCAGATGGCGAGCTTAAGCCAGCAGCCATGCGTACCTGCGCGGATTATGCCGGGGCGTTGCGCCTGCTGCGTAAGCGGCCGCAAGACCCTGACAATTTTCCAAAGGCAAGAACCGTATCCGCACTGCAAGAAGGTGGCCTGGAAGACGCCTGGGCTGATATGATAACTTTGTCTGACTGGCGCCGCGAAACGAGCCACTGGGACGCGCGCCGCGCAAGCCAGGCGCGACACTGGTTTGAGGAAGAAGTCCGCCTTGGTGCGCTTGCACGCCTGTCGCAGGACAAAGAGCTAAGCGCGTTGATGGATCAGCTTGGAACTGAAGTGGCCAAAGGTCTTACCTCGCCCTGGGCTGCCGCAGAGCGGGTAATTGCAAAGCTGAATGCTGTTTAAATATAGCAGCATGAATCGCTTGACGGCACGGGTGAATGGACGTAAACCGCAGCTTCAGAATTCAAGGTGCCGCGCTAGCGGTGCCTCTTTTACTTACCGAGGCCCGTTTGGGTTTCTTCGAGACGAGGACAAAATCATGTCGCGCCGCTGCGAATTGACCGGAAAAGGCCCTATGTCTGGCAACAACGTCAGCCATGCTAAAAACAGAACCCGTCGTCGGTTTCTGCCAAACCTGAATGATGTGACCCTGATGTCTGATGCTCTGGGTCGGTCTTTCAAACTGCGTATTTCCGCCGCTGCGCTGCGCACCATTGACCACCGTGGTGGTCTGGACGCGTTCCTGGCAAAAGCCAAAGACGTTGATCTTTCAGACGGAGCTCTGAAAATCAAAAAAGATATCGCAAAGGCACAGGCAGCCGCCTAAGCCCTTTCACTGGACGGATTTGAACACGGCCTCGCCTTTTGGTGGGGCCGCTTCTTTTTGCCTGATGACACTCTGAAGAACGCCGCTTATATCAGGCATATGGTAAGGCTTCGATTCATATCGGCGATTGCACTGTCGCTGTTGATCGCGCTCACAAGTGCTTCGATGGCGGTTGCGCGCGGGCAAACCTTGGTTGCAGGTCAAATAGTGATCTGCACAGGATATGCCTATGTCACCATTGATGTTGATTCCGAAGGTCAGCCTGTTGGGCCTCGTCATGTTTGCCCGGATTGTGCGCTTTCGTTGCTGAACGCGCTAAACACGCCTTTCGTGTTTGAAATGCCCGAGTTTGAATTTGGACAAGCTTTTGTCGTCGAGGCAGAAATTGGAATGTCTGGTGCCGCGCTTTTTGCGCTGCAAGCCCGCGGCCCGCCCCGCATTGGTTAAGAAATCCATACTTTCCCAAAACCAAACTCAATAACAGGAGAGACAAATGTCTTTCAAATCTATCCTTATGGCCGCAATTGCTGCGGTAAGTTTAGCCCTGCCTTCCTTAGCGCATGACACTGGTACAATCGTTGTCGAAGATGCCTACGCCCGCGCTGCAGGTGCTAACGCCAAGGCGGGTGCCGCCTTTATGGAAATCAGCAACCACACACCCGACGACGACAGGCTGCTTTCAGTCACCTCTGATGTGGCGGCGCGTGTTGAATTGCACACCCACAAAGACATGGGCAGCGGTGTTATGCAGATGTCCCATGTCGAAGAAGGGTTCGTGATTCAGGCAGGTGAAACTCACATGCTGGAACGTGGTGGTGACCACGTCATGTTCATGGGGTTAAACCGCAGCCTGAATAACGGCGACGTTGTGACCGTTACCCTGACATTTGAAAAGGCGGGTGAAATGGTGGTGGAAATTCCGGTCGATCTGAACCGGTAAACCATTTCACACATTTAACAAAACGGGGTTGCGTCAAGGCGCAGCCTCTTTTCGTTTCGCGGGTTTCCCTGTTCTCCGGTCGTTGCGCGCATTAAGACTGCGTGTGTCGATCAGGAGCAAACCCAATGACGCATCGTGTTCTCTTTGTCTGCCTTGGAAATATCTGTCGCTCGCCTTCGGCTGAAGGGGTGTTTCGCACGCTCGCAAATAGCGCTGGGGTAACTGTTGACGTGGAAAGTGCTGGGACTGCTGGCTGGCACACTGATAATCCGCCCTACGGTCCAATGCAGGAGGCGGCGATTGCGCGCGGCTATGACCTTTCAGATTTACGTGCGCGACAGATTCACCCAACGGATTTCGCCCAATTCGACCTTATCATCGGAATGGACGGCAGCAACATCGCCGATATCGAAGCCTTGCGTCCAACTGGCAGTACAACTCCCGTTCGCCTGTTTCTGGATTATGCACCCGAAACAGGCCGCAAAGAGGTGCCGGACCCTTACTACACTCGTGATTTTAACGAAGCACTTGATTTGGTTGAGGCGGCGTCACGCGGCCTGATTGCTCAGTTGGGAGAGCAGTAAACCTCGGCCGCAGAGCCAAATTCCTTGTAGCGTTCCCAGAAGCGTTCATCGCTTCGCCGGTCTGACTGGCGAATTTCCTGCGCGCGGTGCGGCATCTGAAAAAAAGAGGCTGCCAGGCGCTGGTCCGTGCTGTTCAGCGTCAGGTTCGCAACGTCCTGAATACAGCCACACAAAGCGCGGCTTGCACCACGTCGATCAGACTGAAGACAGGCGCGCTCAATTGTACCCGCCTGAACAGCGGGTGCCGCAATTGCATAGATCAACAGACCCGCAAAAATTCGTTTCATGTTCTGCCTCGTACCTCTATCGGCGCCGGGGTTATCCCCCGTGTCATCCGAACAGGATTGCTCATTAGCGAAATCATGACTGAATTTTCAGCAGTTTTCAAATCACATATTGCGCAATTTGCTGTCTAAAACGAGTTTGCAGTTTTCAGGTCGCAGTTTGGGTCTTTCAGGCAGCTGCACGTGCCATTTTCGCAGCAACCGTTATAATGGCAACCGCATTCGGGCTCGTGTTCTCAACTCGCGCCTGAGTCAGGATTGCGTCCATCGTTGCGTCAAGTGCATCCAGCTTTTCAGCAACCCATTCTTGCGATTTCCGGATTTTCAGAATTTCTGTCGCGACGTTGATAATCCCGCCGCCGTTTGCAACAAAATCGGGTGCATAAAGAATGCCGCGTTCATGCAGTGCTGTGCCGTCCTCTACGCCCACCAGCTGGTTATTCGCGCCACCCGCAACGATACCAACTTTAAGCTGTGGAATGGTTTCGGGGTTCAGAATGCCACCAATCGCGCAAGGTGCGAAAACATCTGCAACAACCCCGTAGATCTGGTCCAGTTCAACAGCGGTCGCACCAAAGTCGCGCACGGCCTGCTCAACACGCGTTTTATTCACATCGGTGACAATCAGATGCGCGCCAGCGTTGGAAAGCAGTTGGCAGAGATGGAAGCCAACATTGCCAAGGCCCTGAACTGACACAACCACACCTGAAAGCGCGTCTGTTCCGTTTTTATGACGATGCGCTGTGCGGATCGCATTAAAGATGCCGCGTGCGGTGATGGGCGAGGGGTCGCCACTGGCAAACTCACCATCTGCCAAACCGGCGACATATTGCGTTTCAACGGCCAGCCGTGCCATATCGGCAGGGGTCATTCCCATGTCTTCAGCGGTCCAGTAACGGCCTGCCAAAGCGTTGATCGCTTGTCCAAAGCTTGCCAGCAGCTCCGGTGTTTTCTGCGTAAGCGGATCGCCAATAATCACGGCTTTACCGCCACCCAATGGCAAACCTGCGGCAGCGTTCTTGTAGGTCATACCTTCTGACAACCGTTCCACATCACGCAGTGCCTCTGCTTCGTGGGTATAGGGGCGCATCCGAAGCCCGCCTGCTGCGGGGCCAAGCTGTGTTGAGTGCAGCGCAATAAAACCAACCAGCCCGACAGAAGGATCTGCGACACGATAGATTTCCTCGTGCGTTTCAGACGGTATGGACGTGAGTTTCATTTGACGGGTCTCCCTTTGGCGCTATGTACCACTGTCAGATTGGAGATTTCAGCTAATCTGATCTTTTAAACCAGAAATTTTAGTGATAAACTCTAGATTATAACGAAAATTTAGTGAAAATATGGATTCTATCGACAGAAAAATTGTTGCCGCGCTTCAGGAAGATGGGCGGATAAAGCTGGTTGATTTGTCTGAAAAGGTTGGCCTTTCCCCAACACCCTGCGCCCGGCGCGTGGCAATTTTGGAAAAGTCCGGCGTCATTGCCGGATACACCGCGCGTATCGATCAGGCGAAACTTGGTTTGCCTGTCAGCATATTCATTGCTGTTGAGCTTGAGCGTCAGTCACGCGATGCGCTTGACGCCTTTGAAGACGCAGTTCGCAAGTTTGACGAAGTGATGGAATGCTTCCTGATGACCGGGTCGCGCGATATCCTGCTTCGCGTTGTTGCGCGTGACCTGACAGATTTTGACAGCTTCCTCGAACATCGGCTCATGCGGGTGCCGGGTATCCGGACCATGCGATCCAGCTTTACCTTGCGGACGATGATCCAGCGCCAGGCCCTGCCGATTGCGCGCTAGCAGACGGATTACTCCGCCGCAAGCTGGTCCGCCTCATATGGTTCTTGCACTTTCATCGTTTTCGCCTGCCCCAGCCTTGGGTGCAGCTTTCCGGCGATCATCCATGCACCAAACAGCCCGGCACCTGCCGCAACGAAGGACCCGGACAAGGGCGCGATCAATAAAACCAGCCAAACCGCACCGGGGGTCAGAATACCGGATACATCACGGAAGCTTGAATAAATTGCTGACATTTCGGTGCGTTCCGAAGGCTTCACCGCCATCAGGAACGGCAGGCCACCGCAGACGTCAAGCAGGATAAGGAAGAAGGACCCAAGCATCAGTAGGCCAACAACAACCAGCGCTGGCAAAGGCAACACCCCGGCGAAGAAGAACAATGCCCCGGCTGTCATGAACCCCGCACGCACCGCATAGCGCACCGAATAGCGCTGTATCCAGCGCAGCATGAAGGGCGTCAGGAACAGCGCCCCATTTGTGATCGAAAGCATGATACCGCCGGTCTGTTCACCCAGCCCGTTTTCAACCGCATAAATTGGCAGATAAACCACATAGACCCACCATCCGCAGGATCGGACCACCGCAAACATCCACCCGGCAATCAGCCGAGGCTGCGCAAAGAACCGGCGCACAAAGGCAAGCGGATTCGGTGCGGGTTTATGCGCCCGGGTAATCAGCTTTCCATTTCCGAGCCGCATGACGAGGAATACAATCAACAAAGCAAGCGAAGCACCAGCCGCAATCAGAAATGGCAACGGGTCCCACCATCTCATCAGCATAACGCCGCAAACAGGCCCAAGGGTCCAGCCAAGCGCGCTGAAAAACATGCGCTGGGTTTCGGCTTTGCCAAGCTCGATCTTGGAAATGTAATCAAGGACGTAGGCGTTGAAGCAGACAAAGACGATGACAATAGAAATGGTGTTGAGCATCAACGCAGCAACCATCGCGACCGGCTCATTCAAAATCGCGAGACACGAGCCACAGAAATACATCGCCACACCGATTGAGTACACCCAGCGGCGCGGGATAAACCGGGTGAGCCAGGGTACCATAAGTCCGGTGATCAGAGAGGCGATCCCCACAAGGAAATAGACTTCGGATACAACGCTTGCGTCCTGCAACGCGCGGTACATCGCCAGCGGAAAAACCGACACCAGAATGCCCCGCGCAACTGCCTCTATTCCCGCAAGAATGGCAAAGCCCCGCACACTTGGGGCGGGTGCATGCCGAAGCCATTCGGGAATGCGGCGTTCTAACATCGAGGGCTCGCTCAGAAATGGGGCGACTCAAAGTCGCGTCTCCCCCAAAGCTGGCCCTCTCACAGATCGTATTCTGCGCCAGTTGCGACATTTTGGCATGTCGTTATTTTTGCTCAAATTTTCGTGATTACACACGACGGTAGCAGGCTGCAGGCGTAATGGCGATATGCAGTACGCTACATTTCCTTCATCACCGCAACCTCAAGCGTGCCGATTTCGACAAACGGACAGGCCTTTGCCATTTCAAGCGCGGCTTCCATACTGTCGGCACTTACAACCGAAAACCCGGTCAGCGCCTCTGGCCCGCCGTCGGTCATCACACCGCCAGCACTGACAAAGGTCGATTTCCCCAAGGGTGTTCCGGGGTTCACCACCGCATCGCCCAGATCGCTCAGCCACGTCCGCCACCGCTGCATATGCTTTGCCCCTTCTTCCGGGGTCTCAGGCTGTGCGCCGCCGTGATAGGCAAGGATGTAGTTTGGCATGGAATTTTCCTTCGACTTGTTCAGTTTGTAATTCTCGTCGTTGAAAGGCGTTCAATATTGCTCAAAACCCGCAGATAACCTTTCAATGCAGGGCTACAGGTTCAACCCCGCTTGACCAACCCTTAAAACCCAATCATATCCCCAATCATGACCGACCTTAGCAAAATCCGCAATTTCTCCATCGTGGCGCATATCGACCACGGTAAATCAACGCTGGCTGATCGTCTGATCCAGGAGACGGGTACGGTGAAAGACCGTGATATGAAAGCCCAGCTTCTGGACGCGATGGATATTGAACGCGAACGCGGCATCACCATCAAGGCGAACACCGTCCGGATTGACTACAAAGCGGATGATGGGCAGGACTATGTTCTGAACCTGATCGACACCCCCGGCCACGTCGATTTCGCCTATGAGGTCTCACGCTCCATGCGGGCGGTTGAAGGCTCTTTGCTGGTTGTCGACTCGACCCAAGGGGTTGAGGCGCAGACGCTGGCCAACGTCTATCAGGCGATTGACGCGGATCACGAGATTGTGCCGGTCCTGAACAAGATCGACCTGCCAGCCTCTGATTGTGACCGCGTGGCCGAGCAGATCGAGGACGTGATCGGGATAGACGCGACAGGCGCGCTTCAGGTCTCTGCCAAAACCGGGCAGGGCATCCGCGAAACGCTTGAAGCCATCGTCACCCAACTGCCACCCCCGAAAGGCGAGCGTGACGCACCGCTGAAGGCCATGCTGGTGGACAGCTGGTATGACAGCTACCTTGGCGTCATCGTGCTGGTGCGCATCATCGATGGTGTCCTGAAAAAGGGCGACCGTATTCGCATGATGTCAAACAACTCTGTCCACCCGGTCGAACGCATCGGCGTGTTCCGCCCGCAGATGGAAATGATCGACGAACTTGGCCCCGGAGAGATCGGCTTTCTGACGGCATCGATCAAACAGGTGCGCGACACCCGCGTGGGCGACACGATCACCACCGAAAAGAAAGGCTGTGAGGCGGCGCTTCCCGGTTTCAAACCCTCTCAGCCCGTTGTGTTCTGTGGCCTCTTCCCGGTGGATAATGCCGAATTCGAAGACCTGCGCGATGCCATCTCCAAACTCTCGCTCAACGACGCGTCCTTCAGCTCTGAAATGGAAACCTCTGCCGCGCTAGGGTTTGGTTTTCGCTGCGGCTTTCTTGGACTTTTGCATCTTGAGGTGATCCGCGACCGGCTCGAGCGCGAATATGACATCGACCTTATCACAACCGCGCCCTCGGTGATCTACCAGATCTACATGCGTGACGGCACGGTGCAGGAACTGCACAACCCCGCAGACATGCCTGACCTCACCTTTGTCGACCATATTGAAGAGCCGCGCATCAAGGCGACCATCCTTGTGCCCGACGAATACCTTGGTGACGTGCTGAAGCTGTGCCAGGACCGCCGGGGTATGCAGATAGACCTGACCTATGCAGGCAGCCGCGCAATGGTGGTTTACGACCTGCCGCTCAATGAGGTGGTGTTTGATTTCTACGACCGCCTCAAATCTGTGACCAAGGGCTATGCGTCGTTTGACTATCAGATGATCGGCTATCGCGAGGATCACCTTGTTAAAATGCAGGTGCTGGTGAATGACGAGCCGGTGGACGCGCTTTCCACCATGGTGCACCGCGACCGCGCCGAAACCCGTGGCCGCGCGATGGTCGAGAAACTGAAAGACCTGATCCCCCGCCATATGTTCAAAATCCCGATTCAGGCAGCGATCGGCGGCAAGGTCATCGCGCGCGAAACATTGTCAGCCATGCGCAAGGACGTGACGGCGAAATGTTACGGCGGGGACGTGAGCCGGAAGAAAAAGCTGCTTGATAAGCAGAAGGCTGGGAAAAAGAAGATGCGCCAGTTCGGGAAGGTGGATATTCCGCAGGAAGCGTTTATATCAGCGTTGAAGATGGATGGTTAGGTGGAACTATCGTAACCATTGTGTCGAGCGATGCGGCCCAAGATGCCCTTTGCAGTGATGTCTAGCTGTTAATGCTCTTTGTAGTCAGCTGGGGCAGTGAAATCCACGCGTTCGTTTGAAAGTAGCTTGTGTATTTTGTCTAAGCCTTTTTTTTCCTTTTGTTCATAGACTGCGACTGAAGTCCCGCCTTTATGTTTCAACATTTTCATTGTGGGAACGTCAGTATCGCCATCTCCAAAAAAAACCATATTTTCAAATGGAAGTGGCCTCTTGTTTTCTGGAGTAAACTTATTCAGGTCGTCGTCGTTCCAAGTATTTTCAATGCCTTTGTTTAGCCTAAACAGATACTGTGTTTTTGTGGTGTAATTGATAGCGACACATGGCCAAATAGCCGTTTCGTCAACATACATGTACTTTGAAGCGAATATCTTTTTAAAATAGCGAGAAATTGGACAACCGTTTATCATCTCGAGCGTTCCCGATGATAAGATGTAATGGTCGAGGTTTAGATCGTGTTCTTCAGCAAATTTGTTAGTCCGGTCAAACCAAGATCCATCAGCAAGTCCCGGAAACAATTCAACGCTTGAACCGTGTTTAGCTAGGGATTCCTTTGTGACAGCAATAACCGCATCCTTTGCTTTCTCAAGCATAAGCTGCATGTAGATCAAAATCTGATCAGCATCTTCTGTTTTAGTTCGGCTTTTAACCTCTTTCCAAAAATCTCCTTTGGTCATTCCAATTGCTGGAATGAAAGCCGTTTCTTGAATGTTCCCCTTTGCGAGTGTTCCGTCAAAGTCATAGATGAATGCAGCTCTTGCCATTATTAATCCTCTTATTCGAATGTAGATTTAATTCTGCTATCTTACCACGACTATACAACCCCTGCGCAAGTTGTCTTGCTTCACTTCTACCTTATCTAGGAAATAAAACTCTAAGCACTCGTCTTCCAGAATCGCACTCAGTACTAGTTGCTACGCAACTGCTCAGAAGCAAGAGGACCTAGAGTTTATAGCCCGTGCCACGCACGGGCAGCGCCCGACCCGCCCCCATGGGCGGGCGCTTTCAGCACCCACCCTCGTGCCGGGCGCTGCCCTTTGATAGGTATTGATCGTTTCCGGGACTACGCTCACGCCCCCAGATTTTGCCGCAACCCCCATCCATGTTATTCTTCCCGCACAATAAAAACTCGGGGGACAAAACTATGGATTCAGCAACACGCGCTGCGATTGCGCTGGGACGCGGCAATCATTTCTTCAACGTCATGCGCACCGCGCTTTTCGTGCTGTTTGGCACGCTCGTCCTGATCGCAACAACGGATACGGGGCCTTATGACCTTGCCCTTGGTGCGGTTATCGTTAGCGCAGCGCTTTACGGCGGGCTTGCGGGGGACTCTGCCCTGCGCGACCTGACCGCCATTAACAAGGACATGAACGAAGAAGACGCCGCCAGCAACTTTGGCCGCTCTGCCAATGGCGCCCCGATGATGCTTTACCGCGTGATTACCGCGCTGGTCTACATCGTCATGGCGCTGGCACAGCTGAACGCGCTCTGACAAAAGCAGGGGTCGCCTAGAACAACAGCGACCCCTTCATTATGTCTTTCATCAGGATCAGCGCCTTGCCGGGGCGGCGCCCTGTCTCTGGGTCTTTCGGGCCCAAAAGCTCGTCATCCACCTTGTCCTGAATGCGCCAGAAATCCTTCATCGGCACAAGGGCCGCCGACGGTTTGCCGTGCCGCGCGATGATCACCGACACCCCGCCATGTTCCGCCGCCCCCAGCAGTTTTGTCAGCTGTGGCCTGACATCTGTGACGTTGACCCGCATAAACATGAAAACCCCCTTTAAAGATCTCAAAATCAGGGGGTATTTTTGTTTAAAGAGTTTAAAGAAATCGTGTTGTGGGCGTTCGTTACCCCATCTGACGCAGATCAAAGACATCGGCTGTGCCCGTCATATGATCCGCCCGAAACGCGTATTTTGAACGGAGTATTATTTATGTTTCGCTTGGCTCTTTTCTTGTTTTCCATGGTCGCAACCAGCCTTGCGGGCACGGGTGTTATCATTGCGCTTGTATCTGGACATGACACATTAATGCCAATCCTCTACAGTGCGGCAGCCGGATTTATTGCTGCAATTCCAGTGACTTACGTTATCGCAAGGAAGATAACAGAGCTACGCTAGAAATGCCTGCATTGCGGCCTCGAACTCGCGTGGTTTATCTGCGTGAAGCCAGTGGCCCGCACCCGGTATTTTCGCGAATTTTGCGTTTGGAAACAGTGCCTTGATCTGTGGCCGATACTCTGGCCGTACATAGTCGGACTCTGCCCCGGACAAAAATAGCGTAACCCCCAGAAATGCCACGGTTATTTCGGGAAAGCCAATGATTTTTGGCATTTCGGTTTCCAGTGTGTTCAGATTAAGACGCCATTTTTTCTCTTTAATATCAAGTGATTGTAGCAAGAAGGCGCGTATGCCAGCTTCGGGTATTTGTTCCGCTAGCATCTGGTCTGCGTCAGAGCGTTTTTCGACCCTCTCCAAATCCAGATCCCGCATCGGTTTGATGTATTGAATCTGTGTGTGAGAGTAGGCGACAGGGGAAATATCGGCGACGATCAACTTATTGATAAGATAGGGATATTTTAGCGCAAGGATCATAGATGCCTTGCCACCCATCGAATGGCCCACCACATCCATAGGCGCGCCGTGCGACTCTATCACCTCGGCCAGATCATCGGCCATATCGTGGTAGCTTTGCGTTTTAAACCAAGGGCTTAACCCATGGTTGCGCATGTCAACGCTAAGAACCTGCCGCCCTTCGGACATCCGTTTCGCAATCACACCCCAATTGCGCGCAGAACCATAAAGCCCATGCGCGATCAACAGCTTAGGTTTGTCAGTCTCAGAACCGGTCACAATCGTATTAAGCATGGTTTTTCATACCCTTTTGCGACTTTGGCTACCAGACCTATTGAGGCAAACCAATCCACACGCTAAACCTTGTGTGACAAAAGGGTGTAGTTATGGATATCGGGTCAGTTCAGGCCAAGGCAGACGAGATTTATGAACTGATGGGCGAACGGTTGACCGCTCGCGGCAGTAATCTTGTTTCGCGCACCCAAAAAGCGGGCCGTTTGTTGCCGCGCCGCATCCGAAAGGAAGCGCTCTATCTTGGTGAAGCAGCCAAGCAGGCGGAGAATCCGAAGTTAATGAAAATCTTGGATTATCAGCGTGTTAACGTGGCATTTCGCGCCTGTTTGCATTATCTGAAATCGATCAACGTCGCTGCGCGTCGGCGGGAATTGTTGCTTGGTATTCTGGGTAGCATAGGGATAGCCGTGTTCGTTATTTCAGGTCTTGGGATATTTGTACTGACCTGGCGTGGCTATCTGTAACATCTTGGCAAAACCCGACCCCAACCGTTCTGGTTAGGGTCGGGAGAGCATTTAGAGGTTCGGGTACAATGGAAACTTCGCACAAAGTTCTACGACTTTTGTTTTAACGGCGTCCTCAACGGCTGTGTTGTTGTCTTCGCCGTTGGCGGCAAGGCCGTCGACCA
>NZ_JALKAK010000026.1:0-41240 GCF_023015645.1 Pseudohalocynthiibacter sp. F2068 | reverse complement strand
AATCTGACTGAGGAACATTTTGGTGCGCTCGTGTTGCGGATTGTCGAAAAACTCGATCGGGCCACTTTGCTCGACGATGTCGCCCTCATCCATAAATATCACCTGATCGGCGATGGTCCGCGCGAAGCCCATTTCATGGGTGACCACGATCATTGTCATACCCGTATCCGCCAGTTCGACCATCACATCCAGCACCTCTTTGATCATCTCGGGATCAAGAGCACTGGTTGGCTCGTCAAACAGCATGATCTTTGGGTTCATGCACAGGCTGCGGGCAATGGCGACCCGTTGTTGCTGTCCGCCAGAGAGTTGGCCGGGGTATTTGTCGGCCTGTTCGGGGATCTTTACCCGCTCCAGATAGGTCATTGCGGCTTCTATCGCGTCCGCCTTGCTCATCTTGCGGGTCCAGATCGGCCCCAATGTCAGGTTCTCAAGAATGCTCATATGCGGGAACAGGTTGAAGTTCTGAAACACCATGCCGACCTCGGTGCGAATATGGTCGAGGTTCTTCAGGTTTTTACCAAGTTTGATCCCGTCAACGATGATATCGCCTTCCTGGTGTTCTTCCAGCGCATTGATACAACGGATCAACGTTGATTTTCCCGACCCAGACGGGCCGCAAACGACGATCCGCTCACCTTGATGAACCGTCAGATCGATATCCTTTAGAACATGGAACGCGCCGTACCATTTGTTCATTTTCGCGATTTCGATGATGACCTCGGTCGAGGCGGCCGACGCAAGTTGAGCCTGAGTGAGTTCGATTGTCATGGGTTTCTCCTCGAAGGCTGGGTCAATGTTGATCCCCCGCCGAAAGTTTCACTTCCAGATGGCGGCTGTATTTCGACATCGAAAAGCACAGAACAAAGAACAGGAATGCGCCAAAGATCAGCGGCTCTTTGTGCAGGCCCAACCAGGGCATATCCTTGCTGATTGAACGCAGCATCCCAAGGATGTCGAACAGCCCAATGATCGACACCAGCGTAGTATCCTTCAACAGCCCGATAAAGCTGCCGACGATGTTCGGAATCATGTGTTTCAGCGCCTGAGGCATAATGATTAACCCGGTCGTGCGCCAATAGCCAAGCCCGATGGTATGGGCTGCCTCATACTGACCTTTTGGGATGGCCTGAAGCCCGGCACGCACGGTTTCGGCCATGTAGCAGGCATTGAAAAGAACAACGGCAATGATGACCTGCACTAGCTTGTTCAACACAAACCCTTCGGGCATGAACAGCGGAAACATGGTGGTCGCCATGAACAGCACGGTGATCAGCGGCACCGAGCGGAACACTTCGATAAATGCAACGCACAGAACCCGGACGACCGTCAGTTTGCTGCGACGGCCCAAAGCCAAAATGATACCACCGGGCAATGACGACGCGATGCCGATGCCCGCAATTACCATTGTCAGAAACAGCCCGCCCCATTTTGTCCAACTGACTTCCTCAGCCGTCCAGCTTGCTTGCCAGATAAACACCGCCGCGAAGACCGTAAGTGCGATTGCCAGCAACATATTGCGCTGGATCTTGTCCGGGGCAGTGGTTTTGCCCAGAACGCGCAGCAGATAATCCGGCAGGAATTCGCCCCGCAGCACACCGGTCAGCATATTCGCCGTATTTGCGATCAGCGCGACAATGGCACCGCTGACCATAATCTGCATGAACAGGCCCTTGTCGCCCCCCGAAAACAGATAACCCGCAAGGAAAGGATAGAACGCAACAACACCCGCCCCGATCAGGACCTTGCCTTTGACGCGGCCCATCCATAACGGGGCCATCCACAGCACCAGCATCAGCGCCCCAAAGTTGATCCGCCAAATCTGATCACGCGGGTAGCGGCCGTAAAAGATGTTGTCGAGCCAGTCGATAACGCCGGCCCAGCAGGCCCCGGTCAGGCTGTTGTCATAACATTCGCGCCGGTTCTGGGCTACAAAGGTCGCGTCGGTGAACCCCCAACTCCAGACCCCCGATACGGTGATGAAAACCAGATAACCGGTGACGACGGTCAGGATTGCGTTGAACCACGAGCTGAACAGGTTCTTGTGGATCCAGCCAATGGCGGAGCGTTCGCCAAGGGGTGCTGCGCGTTCAGGGGTTTTTGTGGCGTTGATTATAGCCATATCAGCGTTCCACCAACTGCACGCGTTTGTTGTAGATGTTCAGAAGACCGGAGATTGACAGGCTGATAAACATATAGAACGCCATGGTCATTCCGACCAATTCAACCGCATGTCCAATCTGGTTAAGCGTGGTTTGCATAAACAATGAGACGATGTCGGCATATCCAATGGCGATGGCCAGCGATGAGTTTTTGACCGTGTTCATCCATTGCGAAATCAAGGGCGGCACAATCGCAGGCATGGCTTGCGGGATGACAACCATCGCCATGATCCGGCTAGGTTTCAAACCGATGGAAAGTGCGGCCTCGTTCTGTCCCTTGTTGACTGACAAAATACCGGCCCGCACGGCCTCGGCGATCTGGGCCGCGTGGTAGATGCTGAGCGACACAAGCAGCGCCAGGAATGCCGGTGGCACGCTGGTTCCGCCTGCAAAATTAAAGCCTTGCAGCGTTGGCATATCCCAGCTGAGCGGCATGCCAGTCAGTACAAACACCGCACTTGGCACCAAGAGCACCAGTGCTAGGGATGGAAGTAGCGTTTTGGTTTGCTGGCCTGTGCGCTCTTGCAGTTTCCGCGCCTTGCGCCGCAGCAGGAACACCCCCACAAGGGCGGCACCAACCGCCAACAGGGTCATCCAGAACAGCCCGCCCATGATCGGTGTTGCCACATACAAGCCGCGGTTATTCAAAAGAAACATCTTGGCACCGAGCGAGATATCAATCGTCTTTTTGACCGCCGGTAACAGTGAAAACACCCCGATGTACCAAAACACGATCTGGATCAACAGCGGCGTGTTGCGGAAGATTTCGACAAATGCCAGCGCTACTTTTGACACCAGCCAGTTGTTTGACAGCCGCAGAACGCCGATGAAAAAGCCCAAGGCCGTGCTGACGATGATTGCCAGAAAAGAAACAAACAGGGTGTTCATCGCCCCAATCAGAAATATCAGGCCATAGGTGCCGACGCCGGGCGAATAGTCGATCAGTCTAAAATCAATATCAAACCCGGCCGAGCTTTTGATAAAGCCAAAGCCGGTGTTCATGCCGCGCACTTCAAGGTTATGGGCGGTGTTGGCGACCAGATACCACATCAGCCAGCCAAAAATCCCGGCGGTCAGAAGTGTCTGACTTGAGCGCGTGTGTTATTGACGGCTAAATGGGAGGTGTCACGATTTAGGTAATAAATGCGTTTGAATCGGGCGTGAGCCGAGAATACCTATACGATTGAAACGCGAATTTGGGTAGCCAAAGGAATTCCAACTCGCCTCAATTTCCCAACTCAGGCAATTCGTTAGACCACACAAAGATCGCACCACTTGGCAAGAGGGTGGCAAAATATTGGAACAAACCGTTCCACCAAAGCCACCGGCCTGGTGGCTGATGTCGATCCCGCGTTCGTGTCGCCGGTTTTCAGTGTTGTGTAACGATAGTGGGAAGCGGGCATAGAACGTCACCGCCAGAAGGGTTGCTTCAAGTGACGCTTTGCCGGAGTGAAATGTGCTGCATGTGCTCGTGCCCAAGGTTACGAAATCACTTGATCCGCCTGAAGCAAGTTTCTTCTGATAGCACTCCATAAATGGCTATGGACTTACAACAACGAACGACCGAGCATGGGTGTAGATGGGATCGTTCTGATCATGAAATTGAGAAACTGTGGTTTTATAGCTGATCCCCACTGAAGATGGAGGGACAACCTGAACTCAGGCCGATTTGTGCAGTAACGCCGTCCATATATGACATTTTATAATAAGCACCCGCTTTCAAAGGTAAATTAATGAAAAACATATCACCTTTCTCTTTGCCGGGGCGTTTCTGGCGCGGCAATCTCCATACACATTCGACACTTTCTGACGGAGCTTTACCCATAGAGAGTGTGGTCGAAGCATACAAGAATGCCGGCTATGATTTTCTCATGATGTCGGAGCATTTTGTTGAACAAATTAAATGGCCGATGGCTGATACGCGAAGTATGCGCTCAAACAGTTTTACAACAATACTCGGGGCTGAGTTGCACGCGCCTAAAACAAGCGTCGGGGAGCTATGGCACATACTTGCTGCCGGTCTCCCACTGGATTTTGAACCGTGCGGTGACGAGGAAACAGGCCCTGAAATTGCTCGTAGAGCAGTTGAAGCGGGTGCTTTTGTTGCTATCGCACATCCGGCATGGTCACAGTTCACAATGGAAGATGCGCGCAATATCAATGTGGCTCAAGCGGTGGAAATATACAATCATGGCAGTGCGGTTCAAACCGACCGGGGTGAAGGTTGATATTTGCTTGACCAAATGGCAAATGAAGGAAAACGCCTCACTGCTTATGCAGCTGATGATGCTCATTTTTCAAGTGGCCATGATGATGCTTTTGGCGGTTGGGTTCATGTGAAAGCGGAAAGCCTGGAACCTGACGATTTGCTCAATGCGCTCAAATTAGGAAACTACTACTCCAGCCAAGGCCCGCAAATCCATTCTCTGTCCATTTCCGAAGATCAGATCAATATTGAGTGCTCGCCCGTAGATTCTATTTCCGTTGTCGGCGGCACATCGCGTTCCGTTAAATCACACGGCAAATCCATTACCCGTGCAACGCTCAATCTTGCTGACCTTGACGTCGGTTGGCTGGTGCCGGATCGAAGCCCGTGGTTGCGCGTGACGATAATCGACGGAGCAGGCAAACGTGCTTGGACTAATCCCATATGGCAAGACGAACTTTAACGACGGCATTCAAAGAAGAAACTCTTGGATGCCATCTGGATTTTTTGCGTCAAGAGTTCCTGACACCCGATCATCGAATTTCTTCAGGGTTTAGAATGGGACGAGACAACGCGACATGAAACCTGGATTATCTACTGCTTCGGTGCCGAAGACACGCCTTACGTCTGTGCGGAGAACCGGGAGACCGGGGACGACATGGACATGATTGAAGGGCATGGCGTGAGGGGTGGGCGAGCAGTAGCAGGAGTCCTACAAAGCTTGGAGTGCAGTGGTTGCCTGAACATGAAGCGGGCATTGATTGCACCACACCCAAGGCGCTCTCGCGGGGCATTTTCTTTAACCTCTCTGGTTTGGGAAGACGAAGAAGTTCATGGCCAAGGATTGACGTAGATACAGTGAAAATTGCGGATACTTAGACACACTGAAGTGGCTGGCCACGTCGCCAGGGCAGGGCGAAATTTATGGTGTCAGCCGTTCAAGCATCTACCGGTGGCGCCAAAGCTAATTCAGTTACTTAATCCAACGAGATTTGTACGGGTTTCTGAGGCGAACATCTGAATTCTCGGATCTCCTGTTGAACGTAATTTGCCGCGTAAGTTCCATATTTCTTATTTTATTTCGCTTACCTAACAGAGAACCTCGAACAACGCAGCGGCACCCATGCCCCAACCGACGCACATGCTCACGACAGCCAGTTTCGCGTTGCGACGTTTCCCTTCCAGCAAAACATGCCCGGTCATACGCGCGCCGCTCATCCCATAGGGGTGACCGATAGAGATAGCGCCGCCGTTGACATTGAGCCGATCAGGATCGATTTCAAGTTTCTCACGACAATAGAGAAGCTGTGAAGCGAAAGCTTCGTTGATTTCCCAAAGGTCGATGTCCTGCACCTTAAGAGCGTGCCGTTCAAGTAAACGCGGGATCGCAAGAACTGGACCAATGCCCATCTCTTCGGGTGCGCATCCTGCAACAGCCATGCCTCTGAAGATACCCAAGGGTTCCAGATTGCGCTGGGCCGCTTCGTTGGACGACATGATAACGCAGGCCGACGCCCCGTCTGACATCTGGCTGGCGTTGCCCGCAGTAACACAGTGATCTTCGCCCATAACCGGAGCAAGCCCCTGCAAAGCTTCAAGGGTAGTGCCCGGTCGGTTGCACTCATCCGCGCTAAGCATCACGGGTTCTTCGCACGTTTCACCTGTGGCGTTATCCTTGACCGACTTCATTGTTTTGACGGGAATTATCTCATTGTCAAAGAGGCCAGTTGCTTGGGCTTTGGCCGTTCTTTGTTGGCTTGAAAGTGCATATTCGTCCTGCGCTTCGCGGCTGATATCATAGCGTTTCGCGACAACCTCGGCAGTTTCAAGCATGGGTATATAATAGTTATCTGCCACCGATCTGATTTTATATCGGTGCCCGTTCCATTTGTCGTTCTGAACCAGAGAAATGCTGTCCACACCTCCTGCAAGGGTAACATCGACACCTTCATGCATTACCTGATGTGCGGCGGTGGCGATGGCTGAAAGCCCGCTGGCGCACTGCCGGTCGATTGTTGCGGCAGCGATCGTATCAGGCAAGCCCGCAGCAAAAACCGCATGACGGGCTGCATTGATACCTGTGGTGCCTTGGGTCAGCGCACACCCCATGGTGAAATCTTCAATCTCACCCCCTTCCAGCCAAGCACGCGTCACCGCCGCGCGTATCGCATGCGCCGCCAAAACAGGCCCCTGAGTATTGTTGAAGGCTCCCCTATAGGCTTTGCCAAGAGGTGTTCGAGCGGTGGAAACGATGACAGCTTCGCGCATTTCAGACCCTTTCAGAGTTTTTCCAGACCGCACCAGTCGGCGATAAACAGCGCTGTTGTTTGGGTAATACGGCGCACGGATTCAAGATCGACGCGTTCATTGAAGCCATGAATTGATTCAGCCGCAGGTCCATAAACCAAGGAAGGGGTGTCTGCATAAAGCCCGAAGAACCGCCCATCGGTGGTGGCTGTGATCGGGGCCATATTCAAAGCGTTGCCTGTGACTAAGTGATGGGCATTTTCGAGTTTTGAGATAGCCTGACGCGCTGAGGCGACCTTGTGGTCCTTCAAGGCGTAACCTTCGGCGTGAAAACCATGATAAACAATCTCGGGCTTGTTGTTTCGCAGGAAAGAATGCCCCTGCGCAGCCTCTATCAGCACCTCTTCGATTTCGCGCTTAGCGTCGTCAATGCTTTGGCCAGGGAACAGGCCCATTCGAACGTCAAATACGCACCATGCCGGGACAGAGCTTGTCCAGTCGCCACCTTCAATCTTGCCAACATTCAAGTTCAGCGCATGTTCATGATTGCAATATTGGGCGTGCCTGAATTGCGGTTCATTCCAGCGTGCTTCCATTTTGTGAAGCGCATCAATCAGCGGAATCGCAGCCTCGATCGCGTTAGAACCACTTCCGGCGTAGGCAACGTGCACAGGAATGCCCTTGAGATGCACCTGAAACCAAAGGACCCCCAGTTGTGCACTGACGAGCTGTTCATCGAATGGTTCAGGGATAAGCGCGGCATCCGCTTTGTAGCCGCGCTGCAAGCACGCCAACGCACCGTTTCCGGTGCATTCTTCCTCGACAACCGACTGAAAATGCACATTAGCCGCCGGGACGTAACCGATTTCGCGCAGCGCATCCAATGCGAACAGATTGCTTGCCAGTCCGGCTTTCATGTCACCGGTACCACGACCATACATCCAACCATCGTCTACGCGGGGTGAGAAAGGTGGCGTGTCCCACATATCTAGCGGCCCTTCAGGAACCACGTCGATATGGCCGTTCAGGATAAGGCTTTTACCTTTATTGGTCGTACTTTTATGTGTGCCAACAACGTTCACCGCATCGTCATAGTTGCCGATGACCGGAGAAAAGCCGGGCAGGTGGCAAATATCTTCGACCTCTATATTCCAGCGGTCGACGTCATACCCTCGATTCCGCAGCTCATTTGCCATGAAATCCTGTGCGGATTGTTCGTTGCCGCGTGTTGACGGATGACTGCTGAGTTCAGAAAGAAACTCGATTTCGCTATCAAATAACGTATCAACCGCGTTCAGGATTGCGGATTTTTCTAAGGCTTCCATTGGTCTTTCCCGATTAGAACGTAGGCAGTGGAGCGCTTGGGATGGTGAGATCAGCACCGGTGGCGTTCACGACGTCCTCGACAGAAACACCCTCAGCGATCTCCTTTAGGATCAGGCCTTCCGAGGTGATGTCACAGACGGCCATGTCAGTGTAAATTCGATCCACACAGTTGATTGCGGTCAGGGGCAATGTGCAGCGCTCAAGTATTTTTGGGTTCCCGTGCTTGTCGGTATGGGTGGTGATCACACCCACTTTACGCGCCTTTTGCGCCAGTTCAATTGCACCGCCAACCCCCGCTGCAAAACGTCCTGGAATGATCCAATTCGCAAGATCCCCGTTGGCTGCCACTTCGAAGGCGCCCAGAAGTGTCAGGTCAAGCCGTCCGCTACGCACCAGTGCGAAAGAGACCGCGCTATCGAAATAGGAAGCCCCTGGAACTGGTGAAATATAAGCGCCACCCGCGTCAATCAGATTGCGGTCTGCCTTGTCTTTCGTCACAAGCGCACCAACACCGGCAATGCCGTTTTCAGAATGCAGGCAAACGGGCAAATCCTTGGAAACATAGGTCATCACCTGTGTCGGCAGTCCAATCCCCAGATTGACGGTCATGCCTGCCTCAATATCTTTCGCTGCGCGGCGCAGCATCCGTTCCTTAGCGTTCAACAATGCCATAGACCTCCGGCAGATCTGGTAAAGCCACGACGTGGTCGACAAAGGGGGCAGGGGTTTGCACATGCCCTGGATCTATCTTTCCAAGAGGCACCACCCTTTCCGCCTCGGCAATAGTGCAGCGGGCTGCCATGGCAATCAGCGGATTGAAATTCCTTGCTGTTGCGTTAAAGGTCAGGTTCCCAAATGGGTCAGCCGTATCCGCATGTACAAGCGCGAAGTCTGCTTTCAGGGCAGGTTCGAAAATTCCTTCTTTCCCTTCAAAAGTAACACGTTGTTTACCTTCGGCAAGAGGGGTACCCATCCCGATATCTGTCACAAATCCCATCAGACCGGCGCCCGCGACACGGATGCGTTCAGCCAAAATGCCCTGTGCAACGAATTCTACCTCTATCAGGCCTTCGTTCATTAGTCGCACGGCGTTGGGATTTAGCCCGATGTGGCTGGTGATAAGCTTTTTGACCTGTCCTGATTGCAGCAACCAGTCGACACCCATGCCAGCCTCGTTGCTATCATTCTTGATAATGGTCAAGTTTTTCTGGCCCTGTCTAACCAGTTCCTCAATCAGACAGAATGGTGAGCCGGGCACCCCAAAGCCACCGACCATGATACTGGCCCCATCCGGGATCAGGGTGATGACGCCTGCCATGTCGGTGGTTTTGTCGGGCATCGGCATCAGACATTCACCGGCAGGTTCATCTCGGCAGCCATCGAATCAAGGCTTTCGATTAGGGTTGCTGTGATTTCATCGATTTGAGGCCGGTTTATGATCAAAGGCGGGCAGACAAGAAAGTGGTCACCCTCAATCCCGCCACGTGTACGGCGTGAGTAGATGATCAAGCCGCGTTCATAAGCGAGATCGACCAGCCTGTTGTAAGCGTTAAGGCCCTTGGGCAAAGGCACCATGGTTTCGCGGTCAGAAACCAGCTCAAACGCAAGCAAAAGACCTTTGCCGCGTACATCCCCGATGAACGGATATCGATCCATTAGGGTGGTAAGCTCACTTTTCAGGATCTCACCCATAGCCGCTGCATTTGTGATCAGATCCAGTCTCTGAAGCTCTGTCAAAACGGCAGTCCCGGCAGCGCAGGCAAGCGGATTACCTGCGTAGGTAAAGCCGTGCAGGAAGCCACCCGCGTCCAGTACCGCATCAACAATGTCAGATTTTGCAACCATGGCACCAAGCGGTGAATATCCAGCGGCAAACCCCTTGGACAGGGCCACGATATCAGGTGTGATTCCCCAATGCTCTGAAGCCACAAATTTACCCGTGCGACCAGCGCCGGTCATAACCTCGTCGTAGATCAGCAAAATGCCAAATTCGTCGCAGATTTCGCGGATACGGCCGTAGTAGCTGTCGGGTGCCACCAAGGCCCCGGTAGAGGCGCCGCCAATGGGCTCCATGATAAAAGCCAACACAGTTTCCGGGCCCTGCGCAATGATTTCGTCCCGCAGCATCTCAGCGTATTTCAACCCGCGAGCTTCGTCATCCAGATTGTCTTGATCCAGATAGCACAGGGGCGCCGGAATCTTCGGCATCTCTCGCATCATAGGAGCAAAAGGCTTGGTAAGGGGGTCATACCCGGTTAGTGCGACGGCCCCCAATGTGCCCCCGTGGTACGACGGAAAGCGAGAGATTACTTTCCAGCGTTTATCATTGCCCTGTGTGATCGCATACTGACGCGCAAGCTTAACAGAACTTTCCACAGCTTCCGATCCGCCGGAAACAAAAAACACACGGTCCAACCCTTCGGGCATCAATTCAGCCGTCATCCGGGCAAGTTTTTCGGCAGGTTCGTTTTGAAAATGCAGACGGTAGCCAAATGAAGATTTATCCAACTGTTTCTTCATCGCCTCGATCACGCGGGGGTTGGAGTGGCCGATGTTGCTGACCATAGCCCCGCTTGACCCATCAAGGTAGCGCTTGCCCGATGTGTCCCAAAGGTAAATCCCTTCAGCACGATCCAGCATCGGACGCGCGAGGCGCGACTGATAGAACAAATTCGACGATCGTGTCATGTGCAGGTCTTTCACTTCAGTTCTGGCCTTGAAGGTGCTTTTTCAGAAAATCTTTTGTGCGGTCCTGGGTTGGATTGCGAAACACAACATCCGGAGAGCCTTCCTCGACAACATATCCTTGGTCCATGAATAGAACACGGTCACAGACATCCTGCGCAAAGCCCATTTCATGGGTCACGATGATCATCGTCATATGCTCTTCAGCAAGCTGTTTCATGACGAGGTTAACCTCTTCCACCAATTCGGGGTCGAGCGCGGACGTTGCCTCATCAAACAGCATCACTTTGGGTTTCATCGCGAGCGCGCGGGCAATGGCGACGCGTTGTTTCTGGCCACCCGAAAGCTGGCTGGGGTAGTAGTCAATCCTCTCCAGCATGCCGACGCGTTTCAGTTGCTCTTCAGCAAGTTCATTAACCTCTTTGTCGGAGAGACCTTTGAGCATCTTGGGCGCAAGCGTGATATTGCCGCGAACCGTTAAATGCGGAAATAGGTTGAAGTGCTGGAACACCATGCCGATGTCTTGCCGAACCTGATTTACATGCTTTTCATATTGCCTAAATGGAAGGTCCTTGTTGATCTGCACCCCGTCAAGCCACACCTCACCCGAGGTCAACGGGTCAAGCTCATTTATCGCGCGCAGCAACGTAGATTTCCCTGAACCGCTAGGGCCAATAATGGCAACGATCTGGCCTTTTTCCACAGTCAGATTAATGTCTTTGAGTACTTCGAGAGCACCGAAGCTTTTTGCTGCGTTCCGGATTTCTATAAATGGGGCATCTGACATGATCTGTCTCCTTGCTCGGGCCTAGCGTGACAACTGGATGTGGCGTTCGATCCGCCGCAAACCAGCTTCTAAAGCCAGGTTGATGAAGTAGTAACAAACCGCAGCCGTTACATAGAACTCGAAGGGCCGGAATGTACGCCCGATGGCCTGTTGCGCTGCAAGCGTTAGTTCAGCGACACCGATGACAGACACGAGGGCTGAATCCTTCAGCAATGCGATCATGTTGTTTCCGATTGGCGGAATGACCGCGCGCACAGCTTGCGGAATAACGACCTTGCGCAGAGCCTGACCGCGACTCAGGCCCAGTGTTCTTGCAGCTTCATTCTGGCCCTTGTCGACGGCCAGAATGCTGGCTTGTATTAATTCTGAATTGTAGACGGCAAAATGCAGGCCCAACCCGACGACCCCAGCCACAAAGGCAGGCAAGTCGATCCCGATCTGTATGAGGCCAAAATAAATCAGGAAGAGTTGAAGAAGCAGCGGTGTGCCCATGAACAACCAGGCGAACAACCGAAAGGGCAGGCGGACCAGCAAAGGACCATAGAGCGCAACAACTGCAAAAACGATCCCACCGAAAAAGCTAAGCAAGCCAGCAGCTATTGTTATAGCAACTGTCCATCCGACGCCGATGAAAATGACGTCGAAAAATTTTGGCACAACTGTAAAATCAAGCCCCATAGTGGTAGCTCCCGCTGTGGTTCAGAATAATCATGTGATCTGCACTTTCCGGTCGAGCCAGGCAATTCCGCGACCCGTTACATAAATAATGATCATGTAGAGTGCGCCCGAGATCAGAAACATCTCGAACGGTTTGTAGGTGGAGCCGATATAGCGTTGAGCGGTGTAGGTAAGCTCGATCACTGAAATTGCGGCGACCAGTGCAGTGCCCTTTATCAAAGCGTTAATGTTCACACCCAGCGGGCGAACCATCAGGCGCGCGGCCTGGGGTATTATGACATTGCGCATCGTTTGCCAGCGGCTCATGCCCAGCGTGCGTGCGGCTTCCATCTGGCCTTTGTCAACCGAGATGATCGCACCACGT
Source organism: Pseudohalocynthiibacter sp. F2068 (assembly GCF_023015645.1). Classification (NCBI taxonomy): domain Bacteria; kingdom Pseudomonadati; phylum Pseudomonadota; class Alphaproteobacteria; order Rhodobacterales; family Paracoccaceae; genus Pseudohalocynthiibacter; species Pseudohalocynthiibacter sp. F2068. The sequence goes on along the minus strand of NZ_JALKAK010000026.1, from coordinate 28,785 downwards.
ATAGTCTCGGTCATATACGCACCGATGTTCACGCTCAGGCCAATCACGCCAGCTGAAAAAGCATCCAGCTGTATGCCGATCTGTGGCCCTCCGAAGTAGAGGATGAAAATTTGGATAAGCGCAGGCGTTCCCCGGATGATGCTGACATATGTTGCCCCGATCGCACGGAAGAAACGAAGGCGCGACAATCGCGCCGCCGCACCAAGCGAACCACAGATCAAACCCAGTATGGCAGTCAGAATGGAGAGCTGGACAGTCACCAAAGCCGCTTCAAGAAAGAAGGGAAAAACTCTCATCATGAGATCAAAATCCATTTTTCTCTCTTTCCATCCTAATGGTGGTCTTCACGTGCCAATATTGGCAACGCACGAATTTCGCGAACGAGCGCAGTGGTTTCTTCGATCGCTGCCTGAAGAAACTTAGCCCCGGTTTCCGGATCAGCGACGGTCGGATCACCCATCGTTCCATCGGGTGACGCTTCTGACCACCAGCGCATCAACATGGCCTTGCCGCCACCTTTGGCTAGATCCAGATTGAAAAACTTGCTGCTGGGGTTGTGCTTGTTTTGATTTGTCGATTTTTCAATATGCACAAACTCGGGCTGCAGATGCATGTACATAGCAGCTTCAAATTCACCAGCATGCGCGATGCCACCAATCTCGGACATTCGATGTTCGTTTATCCGGTCGGCGCATAAATTCCAGTAGGAAGCGGAGACACAGATGATTTCATTCGCAATCACGGTTTTGCGCGCCGCAAGATCAAGTACCGGATGATTTGAGCCGTGCGAGTTTAGAAGAAGGATGCGGCGAAATCCGTGATGCGCCAGCGATGCGGTTATGTCGGTTACAAATGCGATCAGCGTTTCAGGCTGAATCCATATGACACCGGGGAAATCCTTGTGATGCTCGTTGAACCCGTAGGCAATCGGGGGCATGACGAAGACTTCATCAGGGGCCATCTTGGCAACGCCATTCGCCACGGCCATTCCTAGCACTGTGTCTGTATCGAGCGGCATATGGGGACCATGGTCTTCGGTCGCTGACACATTCAGGATAACCACGCGATCTTTGTCTGCGTCGCGCACCTCTTCCCATGTCAGTTTGCCGTATTCGGGTGTCATCTTGGGGTTTCCTAGCCAAACGTGTCTGCCGAAGTTATCCGGCAGACACAAAGTTGATGAGGTCAGCGAATGTCGCCGCCGACCCATTTATTGGCAATTTCAAGGTATGTGCCGTCATCCATCATTGAATCGAGGGCTGCTTGCATAGCCGCAGCCAGCTCGGGGTTGCCTTCGCGGATAGCAATGCCCGCGCCGATAACTTCGGTTTCAAGGTCAGGTATCATGACAAAGTCATAACCGACTTCTTTCATCGCCAGAATTGCAGCGATCGAGTCGTTCACGATGGCGTCCACACGACCGTTGTCGAGTTCGAGCAGCAGTTCGGGTAATCCTTTGTACGTGCGGATTGTATATCCCAGGTCACGCGCCCATTCTTCGTGCGTTTCACCCAGCGTGACGCCAAGTGTCGCATCACCCAATTGCGAAACACTGGTTATGTCAGATCCAGCTTTTGTGAAAATGGCGCGCTTTGTTGTGTAATAAGGGCCAACAAAATCAACGACTTCGTCACGTTCTGCAGTGATCGACATGGAACCGACGATGGCGTCATACTTATTCGCAAGCAAACCACCGATGATGCCATCCCAGGCCGTTGTGACAATCTCGACCTCAATGCCCATGCGCTTGCCAATTTCCGCACCGATTGACGGGTCAAACCCGACGACTTCATTTTGCTCGTTAACGAAGTTGAACGGAGGGTAAGCGCCGCTCATTGCTATACGCATAACACCAGCTTCTTTGATGGCATCCAACTCATCCGCAAAAGCAGTCGAAGCAGAGCCTGCGATTGCAACTGTAAGGGACCCGGCCACAGCCACCGCCCTGAAGATATTTCTAAACGCATTCATGTCGCGTCCTTTCCTGTCAGTGTTTCCGTGAGCGGGCCGCGTGAACAGAAGCGGCTCTCGTTTTCGCTCTCATAAATCTGTTGCATGCCGGCTCTACATAATGCAAACAAATACTATCTATTTAGTACATTGATGAGATTAATAATGAAACCCTACGAGCAGAGGTTCCCTTGGAATCTGGATTGGAATTTGCTTCGCACATTCATGGTGGTTGTGGACCGAAGGGGCATCACCCGCGCAGCCGATTTTCTGGGCGTTACTCAACCCACAATAAGCAGCGCTTTGAAACGATTGGAAGACACGGTGGGCAAGCGTTTGGTCGACCGTCGTCCGAGTCATTTTGCTGTCACTGAGGCAGGACAGATCCTTTATCGTGAATGCAGCACCATGTTTGGGTCGGTGTCACAAATTCCGAGTTTAATGACGGAAGCAGAGAGCCGGATAAGTGGTCACATAAGTATTGTGATGACCAGCCATGTGGTGTCACCGCATTTCGACGAAACGCTTGAACGTTTCAATGAAGTCCACCCTGATGCTACATATTCCATTTCGGTTGCAGAAAGCCTGGAGGTACTTAACCGCCTTCGACAAAACCGGGCAACTATGGGCTTGTGTCTGATGAGAGAGCCAGACCCCGCACTGAAAGCCAGTGTCCTGTTTCGCGAATACTTTGGACTATACTGTGGGCCGCACCATCGACTATTTGGGAAAGAGCGGATCAAGATTTCCGAGTTGCAGGGTGAAAGTTCCGTTTCATTTCAAACCGATGTGGAAAGTGGTCCGCTCTATTCAGTTACGCAACTCAGAGAGATGGCTTTGCTGAAGCCCGATCTCAAGGGAATTTCAGCAAACTTACCCGAGGTACGTCGCATGATTATAGCCGGGATTGGAGTGGGTGCTTTGCCCGTGCATGTTGCACAAAAAGACGTCGATCTTGGCCAGTTGTGGCAATTGCCACCATACTCGAACTTACCAGCGGTTGATCTTTACTTTTTGACGAACCCAATGCGAAGTATGAACCCGGCAGAAATGGCGTTGGTTGCATCGATCAACCTATTGCTGAAAGAAGTGCCGATGGCCAAACGCATTTACGACTGAAATCTGGAAATAAGATTTACTGATCAACAAGTAGAACGCTTTTCTCCATTCAGAAATTAATAAACAGCTTCGTAAGCGGCACATCTATCTTCTTCGTTCATCCCGTCGAGGACCGATAATTCACCTCTTTTGTGGGCGATGTACACCGCCGCGAAGTTTTTTGGGAACCAGTTGCAAACAGTTTTGTTGTTCTCAAATCGCTGCAATGCTTCTTCCAAAGACTGGGGCAAGCGGACGTATCCGCGTTGCTCCAATTCCTCGGTTGTTAGAAGTGAGAGGTCTTCTTCAGTCACAGCCGGGGCAGGTAGCGCGTCTTCAATCCCTTGCGCACCGGCATGAAGAATTGACGACAGGGCCAAATAAGGGGATGCTGCCGCATCTGCAGCCCGGTACTCGAAGTTGTATTGACGCGCGATACTTTTCGGATCGGTCCCCGTGACTGGGCAGATGCGCACGGATGCTTCCCGATCTCGGAAACCGAGATTGTTGAACGCCGCGCTCCAACGATGCGGGGTTAGGCGTAGATAGGAGACATCAGAGGGCGCTGTCAATGCAATGATGCTATCAAGATATTTAAGAACTCCGGCTATGAAAGAGGCAGTGACTGGCGACATTCCAGCAGGCCCGTCGCCGGCGTAGGTGGCTGGTTCGCCGCTCTGATCCAGAAAACTCATGTGGATATGCACGCCGTTACCGACACCAGCAGGATCGCGGATTGGGGTGAAGGTCACTTCCTCTCCCAGACGTTTTGCGGTCATGCGGGTCAGTTCCCGTAAAATCACAGCCGCGTCAGCAGAACGAACACCCTGATCGGGACCGTTGGTGACTTCGTACTGGTTGGCACCGTATTCTTTCATGAAAGTATCTGGCTCAAGCCCACAAAATTCGAGTGCTGACATCAGCGCTTCGCCAAAGACGCGGCGATCGCTGAACCCAGCTAAAGAGTAAGCTTCACCTCGGTTTGATGTTGGGCCTTTGAATTGAAACTCATGCTCAAAAGCTGAAACGAGGCTGATACCGCCCACTGCTTTCAACCGCTCCAGAGCACCTTTCAGAATTGAACGCGTGCAGCATTCCCACGGATTGCCTTCAAGATCCGTGATGTCACCCAGCATAAGGCGCTCTGTTGGGCCGCCATCCTGAAAATCCACCTCGACATTTGTGCCGGAGTCGGGGATCAGCAACAAATCTCCCAAAGCTCCAAATGGGCCGTCAGCGATGGCATCAAAGCAGGTGATCATAACGTTTGTTGGGGTCCAACCAACACCTTTTCGCAACCGTTTTTCAAGATCAGCAACAGGAAAGGCTTTGCCGCGCGTTTTTCCGGCAAGGTCAGAAGTAGCAGCAAAAATCAGCGGGTTATTGATCATCGGTCGGTTCTCCAAAGTCCAGTCTCATCGAATCCCATGCTTCGATACGGGTTTTTGTCTTGCTCCAACTCGCTTCCGCGATTCGGGTCACTATCGCCTCAATCAGTGCCATCGCGCCAGCATAACTGTCCCACAGAGTGCCGCTGTCAATCGGAACAGCCAGTACCTCGGACGCGTGTTTGGAAACCGGTGAAAGCCATTTGTCGGTCATCAGGACAATTTGCACATTGCGCGTGTTTGCTGCCTTTTCCGAAAGTGCGTGAAGACTGCGTTGGTAGCGGCGGAAATCTGCGACAACCAGCACGTCTTTTGGCCGCATCCTCAGCAGGTATTCAGGCCAGACTTCTGGATCAGATGGCAGGTGATATACTTTACTTCTGACTTGTCGCAGATGGCGCGACAAATAAAGGCCAAGTGCGTCGCTCATCCGTCCACCAACGACGTAAATGTTGCGCGTTTCGTCCGACAGCAAGCTGCAAATCCGTTCGAACTGGGCTTCGGATACAGCATTGGAGGTTTCCTGAAGCAATGCATTCGCGCGCCCGAGAAAGCTCGCCAGAAATGCACCCTGAACTGGTTTGCTGGTTTTTTGCAGATCAACCGGAGAACGCTGCCCCTCTTTCAATTCGCTGATCAAGTGGCGCTGGAAGTCCAGATACCCGTTGAATCCAAGTTTGGTCACAAAGCGTGACACTGTTGGAGGGGATGTTTTGGTCATCTCGGCAAGGGATTGAATCGGTTCGAGTCCGGCAAAAGGATAGTCTGACAGCAATGCGGTGCACAGCTTGCGTTCTGTCACGGTCAGCTCTTCAGAGAGTTCTTCAATTCGATCTCGAACTTGCATCATGACTCCTTTTATGTACCAAAAAGCATTTTGGAAATAAATTGTCAAATTTATAAAAAATCTTGACTATGAAAAAATATAGTCAAAACTGAAAGGGTAAAATTTCTGGGATTCGTTATGCTAACTTCACCGCGCCAGCACATAATTTCTTCTGTTCTTGCGATTGTGATTGCTATCGTTCTCGCTTCGCTGTTGGCAAGTGCGCTCGGCGCGGCAAGCGAGCGGATACTGACCGTGTTTTTCATCTCACTGATCGCTGTGGTCGGAATGGGGGTCTATAGTGGTAATAGCGGCATTCTGAGTTTTGGGCATCTGTCCTTTATGGGGATCGGGGCCTATACAGCATCGCTTCTTACCTTGCCGGCCAATCTCAAAGTGGCGACCCTGCCTAAGTTGCCAGACTGGCTTGCAACGACAGAGATTGGCTTGTTCCCGGCCTCAGTCATCGCAATCATGCTTACAGTTTTTGTGGCTTTGCTGATTGGTATCGCTCTTGGAAAGCTTGAAGGGTCCGCCGCCACAATATCGACGCTTGGGTTGTTGATCATTATACATGGTGTGTTGATCGGATGGCGTGATGTTACGCGCGGGTCACAAACGTTTTTCGGAATCCCTCGTGAAACCACACTCTGGTCAGCAGCTATCGGGTGCATGTTTGCGCTGATCATTGCGCGGCTCTATCGGGATTCCGTCTCAGGTTTGCGTCTTCGTGCTGGCCGGGAGAATGCAATTGCCGCAAGTGCGGTCGGCGTTCGTATACGGCGAGAACGCCTTGTGTCCTGGGTGCTGAGCGCGGCCCTGATGGCATTGTCTGGCGCTCTCATTGCGCATTTTCTTGGCGCGATCAGCCCTAAGAAGTTCTTTTTCACAGATACATTCCTACTGCTTGCAATGTTGATTGTCGGTGGAATGAGCACGGTTACAGGTGCCGTAACAGGGGCCGTCGCGATAACAGTTGTGACAGAGGTTTTGCGCCGTTTTGAAGGTGGGTTTTCACTCGCTGGTTTTGAGATGCCTGCAGTCTTTGGAACGACGCAGATCGGCATCGGGGCAATTATTTTATTTGCCATGTTTCGCAAGCCTGAAGGCCTTGCTGGTTTGAAAGAATGGGAAGAAAGAGTTTTTTCCCGCCCACATGCCGTCAAAGTCACTGCATCTACTGAACAGCCTACAAAAGACACGCAGCCTTTGATTGCCAAAGGAATGACCATGCGATTTGGCGGTTTGACCGCCGTAAACGATGTATCAATCTCATTGCGGCCGGGCGAGATTATGGGACTTATCGGGCCGAACGGTTCCGGCAAAACAACCTTGATGAACATGTTGTCCGGTGTTTTAGAGCCTTCGAGTGGAAAGTTTCACCGGGGCAAGGAATTGTTGTCTGGGTTGGTGTCATACGAAATTGCGGATCGGGGTATCGCGCGCACCTTTCAGAACATTCGTTTGTTTCCAAATCTTACCGTACATCAGAATGTACTGGTTGCAGCGTTGTCAACTAAAGGCGGTGTAAATGCCGCCGCTCGTGCGGATGCTGCGCTTGAACGAATGGGTGTCATCGGACATGCGCATGATGACGCCGGGACGTTGTCTTACGGAGATCAGCGCCGCGTAGAAATCGCGCGTGCGCTCGCTTGTCTGCCGTCGCTTCTGTTCCTCGATGAACCTGCAGCGGGAATGAACTGGGAAGAAACGGACAGCCTCATGGAAACGCTGCGGATGCTAGCGAAAGAGTTGGGGATCGGGGTTCTGTTGGTCGACCATGATCTTAAGCTGATCAACCAGTTATGTGACCGCATCGCGGTTTTGAACGAAGGGCACCTGATAGCCGAAGGTTCACCGTCAGAAATTCGCAACAACCCCGCCGTAATCGAGGCCTATCTGGGCCCAAACAAAGACTGACTGTCACTACAACAGATGGAGAAAACCAATGAAAAAATTCCTGCTTATCTCAACAATGCTTGGTGCAGCAGCGTTTAGCATGCCAGCAGCAGCAGAAACGCTGCGCATCGGTTTAGCCACGGCCCAGTCGGGTGGGCTTGCTGGCTATGACTCGCCTGTCGTCGAGGGTTTCCACATAGCTGTTGACGAAATCAACACTGCCGGTGGAATCGGCGGCAATGTGATGATTGAGCTCATTGAAAAAGATGTACGTTCTGATGCTGCGCAAACGTCAATTGCAGCGCAGGAGCTGGTGGACGAAGGCGTATCTGTGCTGATTCTGCCCTGCGATGCAGATCCGGCGCTTGCAGCTATCGGTATCGTTTCCTCGGCGGAAATACCGGCCATTTCAACCTGCGCCTCTTCGCCAACGCTGCCTATGATTGGTGGGGAGTACATGTTCGCCAATTTCCCAGGAGACAACGTTCAGGCGACAGTCTCCGCCAGCTGGGCATATGAACAGGGGCATACCTCTGCTTACATTGTTTACTCACCTGATACTCAGTACACGACAATGCCGCTCTATTTCTCTGAAGTGTTTGAAAAGCTTGGCGGAACAATACTGGGGCAGGATACACATTCCATCGGCCAACAGGATTTTTCAGCTATAGCAACGCGGATCGCGGCATTGTCACCGCAACCTGACGTAATTATGACATCGTCCTACGAGCCTGATTTTCCATCGATGCTGAAAGCGTTGCGGGCAGCAGGTGTGACAAGCCAGGTGATAGGATCTGACGGGATTGACAGCCCGACGACCTTCTCGCTTGGTGATGTTGGGGAAGGCGTAGTTTTCACCACCGCAGGTCACGCGACCGAGGGCAGCCCTTTGGCAGCCTTTAACGCCAAGTACGAGCAAATTACCGGCAACCCGTCGGAAACCGTGTTCAACGCAGTTGGTTACGATCTGGTGAAAGTGCTGGAAGCTGCGGTGATCGCGGCGGGCGGTTCCACTGATCCAAAAGAACTGCGGGATGCGATTGCAAATCTTGAAAACGTACAGGGCGCAACCAGCCTTATCACCTACAAGGGGACAGACGGCATGCCAGTGCGTGAAGTCACCCTTATTCGTGTGAAAGACGGTGCGCGTGAACTTGTAGGTCAGCCCAGCCCGGACGCCTCGCTGATCCCAGCACCACGCATGCAGTAAGGTCAGATATCATGGCACCTCTTCTTTCAGTTCAGTCGTTGCAAGTACGGTACGGCCCTATCGAAGCGGTGCGTGGAATCGACTTTGAAATCAAGGAAGGCGAGATCGTCGCCTTCCTTGGCGCTAATGGCGCTGGCAAATCTTCGACACTTAATGCGCTTGTCGGGCTTGTGCCCGTTGCAAGCGGGACAGTTACATTTAACGGTTCCGATATCACCGATTGGCCGCCCGAAACACTTGCGCCAGCAGGGATGACTTTGTCACCCGAAGGTCGGCATGTTTTTGGAACACTAAGCGTTTCAGAGAACCTGTTAATGGGGGCTTACAGCATCAAAGACAAAGACGCTGTCAACGACGCCTGGGAGCGTGTGTATACGCTTTTTCCGATCCTCCACGAACGAAGAGACCAATTTGCAGGTACTCTTTCGGGCGGCCAACAACAAATGCTGGCCGTAGGCCGCGCGCTGATGAGCAATCCACGCCTTCTTTTGCTTGATGAACCATCCCTTGGGCTTGCGCCCAAAATTGTTGGGCAGATATTTGATTTGATATCTTTGCTGCGCGAACAAGGTGTCACGCTTGCCCTTGTTGAGCAGAATGTCTCGATGGCTTTGAACATCGCAGACCGCGGATATGTCCTTTCAAGTGGAAAGATCGTTGCGGCAGGCAGCGCATCTGAGCTTTCACAATCAGATGCCTTGCAATCTGCCTATCTGGGAGGTGAATGATATGGACCTGTTTTTACAACAAACCGTCAATGCATTTGCCCTAGGCGGCACTTACGCCCTCTTGGCACTTGGGCTCGCGGTGGTGTTTTCGATCATGGGCCTGATCAACTTCGCCCACGGCGAACTGATGACAATTGCCGGGTATGTCTTGATGTATTGTGGGTTGGCGGGATTGCCGTTCCTGTTGTCTGTCCCGCTTGCTATTTCGGCCTCGATGGTTGCTGCGGTCCTTATGGAGCGTATTGCGTTTCGCCCTGTCAGGAACAGTTCCGGGGCGACAATGCTTGTGACGAGCTTTGCTGTCGCGATGATTTTGCAGGTACTCTTTCAAAACCTGATTTCAACGCGATCGCAACCGGTTCTGCTTCCTCAACTTTTGTCTGACAGTGTAACGATTGGTGGTCTTGTAATCGGTGTTAACAAAATTGCTGCGATCGTCTCAACCCTCGTGATGCTGGTTGTTCTTGATCGGTTTATGAAACACCAGAAAACCGGAATCGCCATGCGCGCAGCCGCCGAGGATTTTGGTGTGGCGCGATTGATGGGTATTCGCGCGAATACGGTAATTGCCGGGGCCTTTGCTTTGTCAGGTCTGCTGGCAGGTGTTGCTGCTGTGCTTTGGGTAAGTCAGCGCGCGTCAGTAGACCCGTTGATGGGATTTATGCCAGTTCTAAAAGCTTTTATTGCCGCAATTCTTGGTGGGTTGGGCAGTTTACGTGGAGCGGTGGCCGGAGGGTTCCTGCTCGGCTTTATCGAAATTTACCTAGCGGCGTTTTTACCACATGAATTTCAAGAATTCCGTGAACCTATAGGCCTTGGGATCGTCGTTCTTGTTTTGCTGTTCCGGCCGAATGGGTTGATACCGTCAGCCGCCCTGAAAGCAATAAAGGTATGAGCCTCGTTCATTTTGACGTAACTGATACCCAACTTCTTGGGCCTGATGATCCAGCCCCGGTCGAAGTTGTGAATGCGGAAGCCACCCATCCGGTTCTTCTGGTTTGCGAACATGCCGGGCAAGCTCTTCCAAAACGGCTGGGCGATTTGGGAATAAGCACTGAAGCGCTGGATAGCCACATTGGTTGGGACATCGGGGCCGAGGGTGTGACCCGGCGCATAGCGCATATTTTGGGGGCACCTGCCGTGCTTCAGCGCTACAGCCGTCTGGTGATTGATTGCAACAGACCGACGGGAGCACCAGACGCAATTCCGGAGATCAGTGACGGAATATCAATTCCGGGGAATTCGTTACTGGATGCACAATCCCGCAACGCACGCGTACAGGAGATTTTTGATCCGTTTCAGGATGTTGTGTCCAAACAGCTTTCCAGTTTCCCCCGCCGCGCCACGTTTTCGATACATAGTTTCACTAGGTCCATGAGCGGTGTGAACCGTCCTTGGGATATTGGGTTTCTTTATCGCAGGGACACCCGCACATCAGAATGTTTGGCAAAGTTTGTGGCCGACGCGCGACCGGAACTGAAAATAGGCATGAATCAGCCCTATCAGATAGACGATGTCTCTGATTGGTTCGTGCCAAATCACGGCGAAGCGTGCGGGCTGTCACACAGCCTCATCGAAATTCGCAATGACCATATCGAAACGTCTGAAGGGCAGGCTTTTTGGGCTGAGATACTCTCGGACGCATTTGATCGCTTACTCAAGGAAATATGAGATGACCCTTACAAGAGATATTCCTCTGGTGCCGGAAGACTCTGCACTTCTGTTCATAGATGTTCAGAATTTCAGTGCGCATCGTGATGGCGCCGAGTTTTCAGATTTGCTTCCCGCAAAGTTTGAAGAAAAATATGGCTGGTATTTTGATCAGCTTGAAACGCGTATTATTTCAAACATGCAACGGCTACAGGCTTTTTCCAGAAAGGCCGGCGTCGAAGTCATGTATACAACCATTGAAAGTCTGACGCTGGATGGGCGTGACCGCAGTCTTGATTACAAGATAACCGGTTTTAACGTGCCAAAGGGATCATGGGACGGCAAAGTGATTGACCAGATCGCACCCGAGGGGGACGAGATGGTATTTCCAAAGTCATCCTCTTCAGTTTTTGTTTCTACGCATATCGACTACGTTCTGCGCAATCTTGGAGTTAAGCAATTGGTGCTTTCTGGGCTTCTGACCGACCAGTGTGTCGAAAGCGCAATCCGGGATGCTTGTGATTTGGGCTATCTGGTTACGCAGGTAACGGACGCCTGCCTGACCTATACTCAGGCACGGCACGATAATTCTGTCTCAACGATCAAAGGATACTGTCGGCAAGTCACAACAGACGAGCTGATCTCGGAACTACAAGCATAAACGGTGGAACCATGACGTCAGACGCAACGCTCTATGATCGCGACCGGAAGTCCGTTTCGGCGTTGCAAAAATTGCGGTTCTTTCCATTAGCGCTGAGAGGCGGCGATGGGCGCTATGTGATCGACGATTCCGACCGACGTTTGCTTGATCTCTCGGGTGCTTGGGGTGCTGCCAGCCTTGGGTATGGTCACCCGGCTATCCGTCAGAGTGTTGACTCTGCACTGCAATCGCAGGCCGGCGCGTCGATATTGTCCTCCACCAATGCGCCCGCAGTAATGTTAGCGGAACGTTTGTTGCAAATTGTTCCGGGGTCGGGCGAGCGACGCGTCTGGTTGGGGCATTCCGGAAGCGACGCGAATGAAACTGTCGCACGGGCAGTGGTCGCTGCGACAGGTCGCAACCGAATTCTTGCTTTCACGGGGGCCTATCATGGCGGCACGCAGGGCTCGATGGCGATATCGGGCCATTCTGCGCAAGAAGGTGTTGCGAAATCCGGCGGTCTCACCCTTGTGCCTTATCCAAACCCGTACCGACCCTATGAGGGTGACCCAAACGGCAATGCCTTGCTTGTTCATATCGAAACTCTGCTTGAAACCTCTTGTCCCGGAGAAGAGGTCGCTGCATTTTTCATCGAGCCGATACAAGCTGATGGTGGGTTGATCGTTCCTCCTGCGGGGTTTTTGCGAAAGCTGGCAAAGCTCTGTGCGCGATATGAAATTCTGACAGTATGCGACGAGGTCAAAGTAGGGCTTGCCCGCCCCGGTAAGATGAATTGTTTTGAGTGGGAAGATTTTACGCCCGATATCGTTGTTTTGGGCAAGGGTCTTGGCGGTGGTTTGCCAATTTCTGCGGTTATTGGCCCCGCAGAAATCATGAATGTTACAGTCTCGTTTTCGATGCAAACCTTGCATGGAAACCCGGTTTGCGCATCAGCGGCTCTGGCTGTTCTGGATACAATTCAACGCGAAAACCTGATCACGCAAGCCGCTGAAACAGGTGATTACCTGATAAAAACCTTTAAGAGCGTGCAGTCCGGACAACCGGTGATAGGTGATGTGCGGGGGCGTGGTCTCGCAATTGGGATCGAGCTAGTCCACAATGACGCAAAAACGCCAGCGACGGACCTTACCCGCAAAGTTGTTTACCGCGCCTGGGAACTTGGTGCGGTTTTCTACTACGTTGGCATGCAGTCAAATGTGTTGGAATTAACCCCTCCGCTAACTTTGACCCGCGAAGAAGCGGACAAAGGAACAGAAATAATTCTACGTTCAATCGAAGATGCGATTGCAGGAAATGTTTCAGATGAAGCTGTTGCCGAATTTACGGGCTGGTAAGTCTATTTTGTTTAAGGACGCTTGAGTAATTGTGGATGCAGAAGTCCTGAAAGATTTTAGACCATTTAATTGCTAATAATATCAATGCATTGCTTGCCCTTGCCTAAGCTAAGTTTGTTAATCCGTTTGAACGGTTAAACCGCTTCGTTACTTGCACACAAATTTCTCGCCGTGTTTTTCTGAGATTTTTGAAACTTCAGGGACTACAAAAAGCAGACAAAATGCCAAAGCTCACAGAGACCTTCGCCCTCAAGGTTCCCCAGACAAAAGCGGGCACGGACAAGCACCGGGACAGCGAGATCCGGGGGCTTGTGCTGTTTGTCGGCAAACGTTCCAAGACTTGGTATTTTCAGAAGGATGTAGGCGGTCAGACCAAGCGGGTTTTGATCGGGCGCTTTCCGGTTATCTCGGCGCAGGCGGCCCGACAGACCGCACTTGCGTTTGCCCTGGATTGGGGCAGGGGGGCTGGTAAGCAAATCCAGATTGGGGCACCCACGCTGGAGGCTGCGATGGAAGCCTATTTGATGCGGCCGAAACTGCGATCGGAAGCGCACAAGACCGGGATGAGATTGCAGTTCAGTCGACATTTGAAGGATTGGTTAAAACTGCCGCTGGATGAGATCAGCAAATCAATGGTTGCCACCCGTCATCGGGAAATGGCGAAGACACCGTCGGCGGCCAACCATACGCTGAAGTACTTTCGAACTGTCTACAATCACACGCGCCGGACGATCGGCTTGCCGGAATGCCCGACGATGGCAATCGAATGGTATGAAGAGCGGCCCAACGGCACGATCATTGAAGACCTCAAGCAATGGCGCGTGACGGTGAACAACCTCCACAATCCAATTCACAAGGTCTTCTATGAACTTGTTCTGTTTACGGGGCTTCGGAAGGCCGAGGCGCTGTCTCTGGAGTGGAAGAATGTGTGTGAAGATCACATCCACCTACCGCTGACGAAAAATGGGCGTAGCTTTGATTTGCCCATACTGCAGTTCCACCATGAAATCCTGGCACCCTTGCGTGGGCTCAGTCGGGAGTGGGTGTTTCCGTCTCCCAAATCTTCATCAGGATATGTTGGCAAACCCGAGCGGATGAAATGGGGTCCTCATGCCCACAGGCGTACCTTTGCGACCGTAGCGATGGAAGCGGGGGTATTGGAAGAGATCGTCGGTAGAGCGTTTCAATTACCGGAAGGTATCTGCCGACAAACAGAAAGAAGAAAAGAATAAAGAAAAGAGGTACTTTGACCGAAGGAATTCTGGCGCATTCGCATCGTCACCAAGGGCAGAGGTTAGTGCAAAAGAAAGTGCTAAGAAACTAGAAGCGGTTCATTTAAAAGTGGTCGATCTGCTTGGGGGAAGAACACTGGGATGGGGGCGACTGATGAAGATTCCAGAGCAAGAGCTCAGCAACATCGGAACTTCATTCATGAACGGAACGCTAGACTATGATCAAGCTGTCAGGAAATTGCTCGAAGCACTGGATGAAGAATAGTTGCAGTCAATGGTTGGAGTAGGTGACGTGGGCCTTCAGGTTTCCTCTCCGAATACCAAGGGGAGGGGGGGGTATCGAAAAACTAAAACCCCCCTTTTCGTACCGGCGCGGGTAGCTCAGTTTACACGCCCGCCGATTTGAGAAAAAAAGCCCATATATCAGCACTGAAAAGCAGTATCGAGGATTTGGTTCTTCAGGTCAGAAAAGTGTTAATGTGGATTTGTCACATGAAGGAATAACACATGAGAGTATGCGGATGTGAGATATCGGCACAGGAGGTTCGGCTTGCCGTTGTCCACTTGAACGATGAAGGCAACGTGGAGATGCTTCGATTAAAGACCACACGAATAGAGCTCGAGGATGACACATCCGAGGCGGATCTGCGATTATTCCTGGCGGCTCTTCACGAGTTTTCTCGCGAAAACCAAATAGATACCTTTGCGGTCAAAACCCGTGCCAAAAAAGGCAGAATGGCTGGTGGAGCCGTATCCTTCAAAATCGAAACTCTCATCCAACTCGTAGAAGGATGTGACACCAGATTCGTCAGTCCCGTGGCACTCTCGCACTTTGCGAAGAGAGAAGTAGAGATATATCCTGAGAAGCTACTGGTTTACTTGAAGAACGCCTTTCTTGCCGGCGCTTATGCCTTGACCAAGGGCTGATTTCCAACCTGGCTGAGCCACCCTGCGGGTGGCGGTTTGTTGGCGCTGTCAGCGGACGTAGGAAGCACCGTTAACATCGAGTGTTTGACCGGTGGCATGAGTTGCCAATCCAGATGCAAAGAAACAAATCGCATTCGCAATCTCTTCCGCTGGCGCAATTTCACCGTAAGGAATTTCGTTTATCAGCCGTTGCCGAAGTGTTGGATCGTGGTCAAATTCTGATTGTGCCATGTCGGTTAGGACAAACCCTGGTGCAACGCCGTAAGTGTAGATTCCGTTGCCACTATAAGCCCGTGCCAAGGTCTTGGTTAGCGATACCATTGCACCCTTGGACGCTGCATATGACCAGTGATCCGGAGAGTCTCCGCGAAACGCCGCGCGACTGGCCACATTCACGATGGAGCCACCTACCTTTGCATGCAGCCAATGATTTATCGCTTCCCGGCTCAAATCAGCCGCAGAAATCAGATTGATCTGCAGGGTCCGCAGCCACAACTCCCGCCAGGCCTCATCGGGTCCTGTTCGATCTTCGGTAAGGAACACACCGGCATTGTTGACCACTACGTCGATCTTTCCCTTCCACTGCAAGGCATCGCTCCAAAGTCCGGAGGCTGCGCCGGCATCGCCGAGGTCCGCTCTTACAAGGTGACAACTATCGTGTCCTATATCGGACCTAAGCTTTTCGGCGGCATCCTGGTTCGATCCGTAGTGAACGACGACCGAACCGCCAGAAGAAGTAATTACCTTGACCGTTGCCGCGCCTATGCCGCGCGAGCCTCCGGTGACCAAAACAACTTTTTCAGAGAAATCCATGCTGCCTCCCAATTTGGGCATTTGCGGCCCAAAAACCGCGATACCGCATATGTTATAGCGCCGCCTAAGGCTCGCCAAGTCATCTGGACCCGGTGCTGCTCACCTCACTATTGCCTTGAGACCCGTCGATGGGGTGGGTTGCCTGAGTTTCGACCCAAACCGGTCGTTCGTGTAAGGAGCGGCGAACTACCGCTTTGAGCCCAATGTGTCGACTGCTGCGGGATGTCCGAAAGGCGGTAATGCGTTGTAAAGCAGTCGTCGGGTCTATTTGAGCTTAGAGCCAACTCTGGATGCAAACCGCACGTGACTCAAAGTGTGGACCTGCGTTTGCGCGAATGATATTGACGGGGTCGAAAAAGGGGCCATTAAATCGCAAAATTTACTTTGCAGGTGGTCAAATGCCGTAGATTTAATTGTGGAGACGCTACACCGTGATACGATCTGATCTCACCCAAGACGAACTCAGGTCTCTTCTGGAAGACGATGAAACCGAAATGAGCGTTGTGTTCTCGGATCCATCCTTGCGCGATAATCCGATGATTTATGTCAGCGACGAGTTTGAGACGCACACCGGGTATACGCCTAAGGAAGCTGTCGGAAATAACTGCCGGTTCCTGCAAGGCCCGGAGACAAACCCGCATGCGATCGAGGCGATTCGCCAAGGCCTTAGGGCAGAAACGCGGTTCACAATCGACATCCTGAATTACCGCAAAGACGGTTCGGCCTTTGTGAATCGTTTGCGGATCAGACCGATCTATGACCCTAGCGGTCGTCTGATGTTCTTCGCCGGTGCCCAGAATCCGATCTGACCCACACGCCCCTGACTATCCATTTGAAAGCCGCAGGATGACAAGCGCGGCACCTGCGACATGCGTCAGCGTCATAAGAACCGAGAGCGTCAGCAAGGCAATTTCAAACATCACGGTCCTTTCGGTTTGCGGGCGAGCCCCAAGTATATGACGCTTTGCAAGGGCAGAGGCCCAAAGACCAGATCACCGCGTCGGTTGATCCCGCGTGGGCCCAGCCCTGTTATCGGGCCCGGCACAAGGGTCGCGTTCTCGATGGCAACGCGCAACTCCCGCGGTTTGATGAAAAGTTCGGGGTCGTGGGTGCCCTTGGGCAGAAGGAGCAGGATGTTTTCTGCAATGGTGATGATACCAAGGCGCGAGATGGGGTTGCGGTGGATCGTGTCGAACAGAAAGGTGCCACCGGGTTTCAGGACGCGCTCGACCTCGGCCAGCACCTTGGTCAGATCGTCGACATGTTCCAGAACATCGACGCAGACGACGGCATCAAAATGCCCGATGTAATAGGGCAAGTTCTCTCCAGCACCGACATCATACCGGATCGACTTGCCCGACGCGGTTGCGTGGCTGCGCGCGGCGTCTATGGCCTGCGCGGCCGGGTCGATCCCGGTGACATTCGCGCCACGGTCGTTCAGTGCTTCTGCCATGAAGCCCCCCGCACAACCCAGATCAAGCACATCCAATCCACGCCAGTCGATGTGACGATCAAACCACTTGAGGCGTCCGGGAACGAGGTTCTTCAGCGTGCGGACCCACCGGATGTCGTCCGACCACCACTGGCCTGCGACCTCGTCATAGATCTCGAGATTATTGCGCATTGTTCCAGTCATGCTCGCTCCTGCTGGTGAGAGACGGGATGGTAAACGTGCGATATGGGTGTCTTTCGCTTGCCTCACAGGCTGTCCGTTGGGGTATTTGCCGCCCGAACACCAATGTATCCCGCCACCTTAGAAAGCGCCGGCCTGACCGGAAGAAAGCCGCGGTAAGCTACTTCTAGTACGGGTATTACGCCCGGAATTTTGGCCAGCCGGGCCGCCCACGCCCAACCGGGCAAGGCCGCCCAAACCGCCACGAATGCGCGTGCGCCAGACAACAAGGTGCCATCCGGCAGCCGCACATGGAAACGGCGCATTGCGTCGCCGCATGCAAGCCCTGTTCCAAGGTCGGCATCCTTGCCGGACACATCGACGAACGTGAGTTGGTCGCTTCCGTCCCGCGATGCATAATGATTGATCTCGGCCGAGCAGAGTGGACAAGAGCCGTCGAAATAGAGGGTTGGGCCTTCGGTTTCGTTGCCTGCCAAAGGAAAGTTTTGTACCGCCTGCAGGACGATCAGGCCCGTCTTATTGCGTTGCATCGGCTGCCACTCCGTTACGTTTAAGGATGCGCTGTAGAGTGCGCCTGTGCATGTTCAAAAGCCGCGCTGCGTATGAAACATTATCGCCCGCCTCATGAAAAACATGCTCAATATGCTCTATGCGGGCCTCGTTCGGCGAAATCGGATTGACCGGTGCCGGAGGAACTTGATCTTTCGGTGCGCGTAGAACGTCGACTATTTCGTCGGCCGTCGCTGGCTTGGCAATATAGTCCACAGCACCAATGCGCGCCGCTGCAACAGCGGTAGGAATGTCACCATATCCCGTTAAAATGATCGCCCGTGCCTCGGGGTCGTGTTTTTCCAACGATCTCACGACATCGAGACCGCTGCCATCGAGCAGCCACAGGTCGATGACCGCAAAGCCGGGAACGTCCTGTTCGATCGCTGCGAGCCCTTCGGCCACACTGGCGGCTGTCCGGGCCTCAAAGCCGCGTTTCTGCATGGCTATTGCGAGGCGGTCACGCAGGGCATCATCATCTTCGACGATGAGCATCGAATTATTGTCTATGATATCCAACATTTTGAGCACCTTTGAGTTGTATACGGAGCCCGACGCTGGCTGGATTGCCATCGCGTCAATCCGTCGCTCCACCAAATGACTAGCTGTTCAAACTTCCAAGTACAGCGGGGTCGATCTGGTGTCCTCTTGGGGACTAGGCTGTAGGTCCTAAACCGTACAGGTCGATTTCGTAGAATTGCGGTGTAATTGAAATCTGGCCGAGTTGACCGTCCTTCCATACCTTGGTCTCATCAATGGAGCAGCGGCGGTTAGTCGTCAGGCTCTGGGATCTAGGTAGCTCAGACTTTCTTTAAGGATCTGCTTGTCCAGTTTAAGCGCCGCCACGATCTATTTGAGGCGCCCATTCGCCTTCTCCAGGCAGTGCATCTTCGACGGTTGTTATCGTTCCATTCCGCCAAGCCATTTTGCCGATTATACTACGTGACATCGCTGATCCCGATACCGCGACAGGCCGATGCAAAATTACTGCCACCCGCCGACCTAAACTCAATAGCGCGCAGTAGCATCAATACATCCTCGTCCGAATGCCGTTTCCTTGCTACTCAGAGCCCCCTGGCGAAACAAGTGAAGTGCCTCAGTTTTAAGTGGTGGAACGGCACCCATACTAACGTGAATCGCCTCTCCAACGGAAAGGATAAGTGATCCATAGCGAGCATTCTTCCGTAACATAAATATAGAAAACACGTGGAAACAAACGGCGTTCCAGAAGTGGGCTGCCGGATTAGAAAGGAACGCCAGATGAAACAGCTTGTCGTTAACGGATGGAATTTCATATTTGATGCTAATGTCAGCCCGCTTCGTAACATTCCCGATGTTGGGACACGACACTATGTGTTTCAGGCTTTGGCATTCATGTGGGCTGTTGCTTTTGCTACCGCTATCGGGAGCTACACGATATTTGCAGTAAGTATTCTCGGGCACACTGTCTTGATTGCGGCTGCAGCAATTACGGTCGCAACTTACACCACGGCTGCAAAGAAACCGAAGATGTTTGTATTCGGTTCGGGTCGTAGCAATGATGACGAACACGTTTAGCTGAAATAGCTGCCAGCGCAGCGAACGCTCACGTTTTCATGCGACCCGGCCATTTCGCACTCTGAAACACCCTAGTAGCACCGAATGATTGTTCTGAGCCCAATGTGTCGGATGCTGCATGCGCCATGGCCCTTGTGTTTGTTGCGAGCTACCAGACGTTTCAGTTTAGGGGGCAAGTGCGGACGCCTATGAGGCGGAATAAAAGCCGATGCTTGATACGGCAACGAGTGCACTAAACTCGTGACCTATTGCCACTATTCCGATGCGCCGAAGGCGTGTTGGGTCAAACAACGCTTCCACTCTATGCGCGATGAATGATGAGAAAGGTATTTGGACAGTCTGCCATTCAGACTTGGTCTCGAAGTCAGTGCGAAAGGATTGCCAAGATCGAGCTAACTGCGCCGTACGTAGCCGGAAGTCATAGATATGACTGTTCCCCCATACGGTCGCCTGAATGCCGTCCCAGGCGCTAATATCCACGCTCGAGCCATCCTGGCACAAATCAAACGCCATTTGGATAAATCCACCATTGTTGTCGAGAGAAACTTCTCCGCGTAGAACGGTTGCCTCTCGCCCTTCAAATATCTCATGAGTGACGTTCCCTGTAGATACGCCACCCATCACTGTGTCGGCCACGAATTCCCAATGAGGGTGAAGTTGCATGTTCTAGATCGCTCCTTTTATCCTGCGTTCTCTGCACTGTAGCGGTATATGAACCACGTCACACCTGATGTCGCTTGTAGGCCGGTTTTGATCTTTATGGTGACCACTTTCCCATATTTGAGTGAACCAAAAACGACTCCGACCCGTAACTATATTATCCAGCAAGGTGCTGGTGATAAATCTCATGGGAGAACTAAGATGATCCGCCGTACTTTTATTGCCCTCACATCAGCAGCCGCCTTTTCCACCGCTTCAATGGCGTTTGCAGATGGTCATTCCAAAGACATCGTCGACACTGCCGTTGGCGCAGGATCTTTCACAACGCTCGTTGCAGCAGTTCAGGCTGCTGGCCTTGTTGCCACCTTTAAAGGAGAAGGTCCGTTCACGGTTTTTGCACCCACAGATGAAGCTTTTGCCGCCCTGCCAGAGGGCACTGTTGCGTCGCTCTTGCTCCCCGAAAACAAAGACCAATTGGTTGCGATTCTGACCTATCATGTTGTCGCAGGCAAGGTGATGAGCACCGACCTAAGCAACGACATGGCGGCTCCTACGGTGCAGGGCGGTGACCTCAAAATTATGACCGAAGGCGGCGTAACGGTGAATGGTGCCAATGTTGTGACTGCGGACATTGAGGCCTCTAACGGAGTAATCCACGTCGTCGATGCCGTGCTTTTGCCCAAGTAAACAATGTTTGAATGGTCGCCCGTTTCGCGGGCGACCGACCCCTTTCCTACAAAACTACAAACTTGGAGTGAGCATGAAGGTTTTTTCAATCGCAGCCTGCGCAGCCGTCTTCGCAGGACCATCTTTCGCTGACGTGCGCGTCCAGTTTTTGGAACGTGCACCGAAGGATACTTTTATCGTTACAAACCAAGGGGCCTGTGCGATCGGGACTTCGGAGTTGGTCATTGATTTTCAGGGGACAAGCGCGGGGCTGATCTTTGACGTGTCAGGGTCGGGTGCGGGTGTGGAGGTGTTCCAGCCCTTTGAGGTGACCGAAGGCGCAGATTTTTTGACCAGCCTACCTACCATCTCTGATGGTGATCAAACCGCGACGCTATTGATCAATAATTTGGACCCGGCGCAAAGAATTGCGTTCACGATTGACGTTGATGACACGAATGGTGTGCGCGAAATCACTGTATCAGATAGCGAGATCAACGGTGCCACGGCAACATTGATCACAGCGCGCGATCGGGTGTCATCCGTGTTTGACACGAAGGCCGAGTTGGTGTTGCCCACGGCCGCTTGCTTGTCTTGAAGACACTGCAAAACAAAGCGCAGTCATGAAGCTTCGTTTAATCCTAGGCGATCAGTTATCGCTTTCGGTCGCGAGCCTTACTGATGCCACGAAAGAAGATCTGATTTTGATGTGTGAGGTCCGCCAAGAGGCGACCTATGTCAAACACCACAAAAAGAAGATCGTGTTTCTGTTTTCTGGGATGCGCCATTTCGCGCAAACACTCGTGAGCCAAGGGTTCAATGTCCACTACGTCGCATACGACGATCCAAAAAATACGGGGTCTTTGCGCGACGAGGTTGCTCGATTAACGGATGTGTATGACATCTCCGAGGTCATTGTCACAGCCCCGGGTGAATACCGCTTGCTGGCAGAGATGAAGCAATGGTCTGATGCGCTGAGCTTGCCAGTTACAATCCGTCCTGACGACCGCTTCCTGTGTACGACGGATAAATTTGCCGCTTGGGCCAAAGATCGCAAGCAGCTCCGCATGGAGCATTTCTACCGCGAGATGCGCCGCAAACATGCTGTGTTGATGTCCGATGACGGGCCGATCGGCGGGAAGTGGAACTATGATGCAGACAATCGCAAATCCCCACCTCAAAACCTGAAGGTACCTGACCCATTTCAAGCGGATGTTGATGACATCACCCAAGACGTCATTGCGCTTGTGGCTGAACATTTTCCCGACCACTTCGGCGATATCTATCCATTTCATTTCGCCGTGACGCGCGGCGCTGCTTTGCAAGCTCTGGATATGTTTGTTGATGAGCGGCTGAGGCTGTTTGGGGATTATCAGGACGCAATGGTCCAAGACGAACCATGGATGTTCCACAGTCACATCGGGCTTTATTTGAACTGCGGGTTTCTTACCCCCTTGGAGTGTATCACCCGTGCAGAGGCGGCCTTTCATGACGGGAGCGCGCCGCTGAACGCTGTTGAAGGATTCGTTCGGCAGATATTGGGATGGCGTGAATACGTGCGCGGCATCTATTGGCTCAAAATGCCCAACTATAAGTCGATGAATGTCCTTGAAGCCAAGCGCCCGTTGCCCGAATTTTACTGGACTGCCGACACGCAGATGAACTGCATGCGCCAATGCATTACGGAGACCAAGCAGAACGCCTATGCCCATCATATCCAACGGTTGATGGTCTTGGGCAACTTTGCATTGATCGCAGGTCTCGCCCCGGCGCAGGTCAATGACTGGTATCTATTGGTCTATGCGGATGCATACGAATGGGTCGAATTACCGAACGTGAGTGGCATGATCTTGTTCGCGGATGGCGGGCTGTTGGCGTCAAAACCCTATGCGGCCAGCGGTGCCTACATTCACAAAATGTCGAATTACTGCGAGTCTTGTCGATACAATCCCTCCGTAAAAAACGGCCCCAAAGCCTGTCCGTTTAACTATCTGTATTGGGACTTTATCGACCGCAACGCAGCCAAACTGCGTGGCAATCCAAGGATGGGATTTGCTTATAAAGGTCTGGATCGCATGACGGACGAGAAGCGAAGCGCGATCCGCGCGGATACTGAAAGGTTTTTCAACGAGATTGAGGCATATGAAAAAGGCTAACCTTCCGCAGAAAATATGCCACGTGTGCGCACGGCCCTTTAGCTGGCGCAAGAAGTGGGAAAAGGTTTGGGAAGACGTGCGCTATTGCTCTGCCAAATGTCGCGCCACGCGAAAGACGTCAGCAGCAAACGAAGGGATGCAATGACCCGAATGGCTCTTCTCTCAACCTTGCGGCAAACTGCCTACGACCGTTGCATTTCCCGCGCTGGCTTATCACATCTAGAAGGACAAAGGAGTAACACATGCGCTCACTTAATTTGCGAAGGCTGGCGCTGGTTGTCGCTCTGCTTGTTCCATCACTTGGCTCGGCCGAGAACGCTATGATTGAATTCCCATTGTCTGAACCCGCCCTTTGAGATTACTTCAGCGATCAGGTTATGGGTGGGGTTTCGGAAGGCAGCACGACATTCGAGACCGTTGGTGAAAAGCCCGTCTTGCGGTTGACTGGCCGCGTCAGCACGGCCAACCGCGGCGGATTTATTCAGGCCCGTACCAAGTTGGATGCGCCATTGCCTGACACCGCGCAAGGCATCATTTTGAATGTGCGCGGCAACGATCAACCTTACTACCTGCACCTCAGAACAAAGTGGACTGTTTTGCCGTGGCAATTGTATCAAGCCGAATTTGATACATCTCAAGCATGGCGGGAAGTGCGCATTCCGTTCGAGGCATTCGCTCCTTACGGCGGGCTTTTACGCCAATCCTTCAAGATTTCAGATGTTCGTAGCATTGCCGTCGTTGCCTTTGGACGAGACCACAACGCAGATTTGTCTGTGCGTGCCATAGGAGTCTATTGATCCAAGGAAATTCCTCTCCGAACAAAGAACTGAAAAAAATGTATGGCGATAATCTTATACCCAATCAGCACAACGACATCTTACCCCGCGATATCTAGTGGGAGTGTCGTCCACTGACTGACGCTTCTGCCGGAAATGCTGCGAAGAGCATGAATGTTAATAATTCGAAAGCTTCGGCGCAGCGTTGACCAATGTGGTGAATGACTGCTTCGGGCGGTAAACAGACCCTGCGAACACCGCCTCGGATGGCAGCTTAGTCCCGCTCAGCAGTCGTTGGCGCAGACTGCAGCGAACTTCTGCTTTGAGCCCAAATTGACGGTACTGGTTTTCGTATTCGGATCCACACGGGGTTTGCACAATTGGAGTCGGTATCGCTACAGTGGTATCTGTCCATAGGGAGGCTGTCATGAAATCCGAAACTAATTCGGTCGTCGACCACTATACCCGCAACAATCTGATGGAGCGCATACGTGAGGCGCTTTCTAGTGCAGGTCACGATTCCGACATCCTGACAGTTTCAATGCTTAGCGAGCTTGATCACCTGCATGGCGGAGGTCTGACAACGACTGAAGTTCAAGCCGAACTTGCTCAAATACCATTTGGCTGCCAAGTTCTTGACGCCGGCTGTGGTATCGGCGGACCTAGCCGGTATCTGGCAGACACCTACGGTTGTCAGGTTTCCGCAATCGACCTTACGCCTGAATTCGTCGAAGTGGCCCACCAACTAAACGAACAGGTTGGTCTTGACGACAAAATCACCGTAACAGTTGGAAGCGTTACTGAGCTTCCTTACGAGGATCATAGCTTTGATGTGGTTTTAAGTCAGAATGTATCGATGAATGTGGCTGACAAGACTAAGATGTTCAGCGAAGCTTTTCGTGTTCTCAAACCACGTGGAATATTCACATTCAGCCATCTTGCTGATGGCCCGAACGCGCCGCCGATTTATCCGTTGCCTTGGGCGCTTACTCCGGATGTCAGCTTTTTGGAAACTCCACAGAAAATCATAGATGTGTTGTCGGCCGCCGGATTTGTTGAAATTGAAGATAAAGCCTCGGTGGCAAGCTCAAAACCTGGCGGTCCGCCGCCGTCGGGGACGATCGGGGGAGCGCCAGCAATGGGCGACGATATGCCCGCAAGAATTCAGAACTCGATTCAGTCAAATCAAGAGGGCCGACTGATACCAATGATGGTAGTTGCTCGCCGCCCATCCTAAGTCGGACCGCGCAGCACACATTGCCGATTTAGGGTTCTTCTAATTTGGAATAAATCAGTCAAATTCCCGCACAGACCAGTATTGTCGACTTTGTAAGCGCAGGCACGAAATCAGGGTCTGACCACCCAACGCTGAAGCAGAGCGCGTCTCAGTCCACCGAGGGATGATTATCGGGCAAGCATCTCAGCCAAAATGGTGTCGAAATCCTCGCCCGCCTCGGCCCGGGCGATGAGTTCCAAAAGCCCGGCATGCCCGGCCTTTCGTTCAATGCGCGCAACCTCGGTGGCTGCGGCTCTATATGCGCGGCCAACGCCAAGAGCGCGATAGGCGTCGCCCCAGTTCCAGAAGTTACGCACTCTACGCACGCGCGCTCTGTCGGAGGCAGTGATCTGACCATGCCAGATAGGATGATTTGCGACATGGGTCGCAAGCCCTTCGTCGAACCACGTCGGATACGGCTGCCGGACAAGGTTCGAAATACCCATTGACCGGTGTAGCCGCGAATGGGTCATCTCATGCGTGAGTGTTCCTTGCGTCAGACCTCCTGGGCTGACCATGACCGCCATATCGGCTATGGAAAGCCCGTTCCCGCCGATGCCGAAAGAATGTGCACAGACCCGTGTGGTGCAGAGAATGAGTGTCGGGTGCGCGGCATCGCCGAAAAAGTCGATCACCCTCGCGCGCGATGCGTTAGCAATGTCCAGAAGCTCACCCGCGCGACCTGGTGCATCGGTCCAAACGCGTGGCGCGATTTCCGAAAGCCCATAGGCGTGGGGTATCGCTACACGGTGGTTTCCCGGAATAGCCACGCCCAGAACCAGCGCGGCGAGCACCCCGTTGGTGACAAAACTAAAAATCCGGGCTAGCACGGCGATCAACCAGTCAAAATTTCGGCCAATGCCACCCTGCGCAATCGAAGACGCGGGAGCGATCAGCGTTGGAATCTTCTGCGCTATATACGCTGTTTAGGTTCTCGTTTTCTTCAGTCATTTTGAACCTCCACAAGCAGATGTCTGCGCTCACTTGGTAACGCATAGTCAAATTATGACAACTTCGGAACTCCTCAAAGTTGAACGCTTTAACTATCTTAGCAAACGGCAGCTTTATCCGCATAGCAGTCATCGGTGCAGACGGCAGAGAAAGTCTGCTTTGAGCCAAAACTGGCAATTCTTTGCGAAGTGACTAGTGTCGGCTTTGGTATAAGGAGCACGCAATATGAGCAGCATGAAAGCGGTTGTCGTCCGCGAAGCCGGAGGGCCGGACGTCTTGAGCGTGGAAACCATGGCAATCCCAACACCGAAGCCTGGTTGGGTGCTGATCCGCGTGCGGTCCTTTGGGTTGAACAGATCAGAGCTTTTCACCCGTCAAGGACATTCTCCGAACGTTCCTTTCCCCCGTGTACTTGGAATTGAAGCGGTGGGCGAGGTTGTCTCGGCACCAGATGGTGGATTTGGTGAAGGCGACAAGGTTGCGACCGCAATGGGCGGAATGGGCAGACAATATGATGGCGGCTATGCCGAATATACTCTCGTCCCCGTGGGGCAGGTTCAGAAACTTGACACAACGCTGCCTTGGCATGTCCTTGGGGCGCTGCCCGAGATGGTTCAGACCGCGTGGGGGTCACTGCATACCTCACTCGGGGCTAAGAGCGGCGAAACGCTTTTGATCCGCGGCGGCACGACTTCGGTGGGTTTGACGGCAGCGATTATTGCCAAGAATGCAGGTTTGCGCGTGCTGGCGACTTCCCGACGAGAGGACAGGCGCGACATGCTACTGAAGAATGGCGCTGATGAAGTCTATATTGACGGAGGTGAAATTGCCCCTGCCGTTAGGGCGGCCCATCCAGAAGGTGTGCATCGGGTCTTGGAACTTGTCGGAACGACAACGCTGCTGGACAGCCTGCAATGTACCGCGATGGGCGGCTCCGTCTGTATGACAGGTATGGTCGGGAACGCATGGGAGCTTGAGCACTTCAGTCCGATGGGGGCGATCCCAACAGCGGTGAACCTGACGACCTACGCGGGCGGCGCTGAGGACTTCATTTCGACGCCATTGCAACAAGCGGTCGATGCCGTAGCGGCGGGAACTTTCATCCCGCCGATAGGAAAGACCTTTTCCATCGATGATATCGTCGCGGCGCACCGTGCGATGGAAGAAAATACCGCAGGCGGAAAAATTGTGGTCACGACGTAGGAGCATAGCAGACATCTGACCAAGCCGGACGAACGGCAACAAAGTCCGCACAGCAGACCTAGGGTTGCAACGCGGCGAATGACTGCTGTGAGCCCAGAGTGTAAAAATTCTGCGGTGCAGCCAATGACCGCTTCTCAAGTTACACAAACCAAAGAAGGGCGTAGCCATGCTGTACTTTCCGAATGCATGTCAGTCAGCATTAGTAAAATAGGACCGCTTCCAGAAGATCACAGCCAAGAATAGCAAACTGACGAGGTTAGGCACTAAAATTTGCGCAAGCCCAAGCCGGTCGCTCACAGTGAGCAAAGCAACAATCCCATTGAGAATGAATAACCCAATGTAGAAAAAGGCCCACTTCACGCCCCAGGGTTTTCCATTCCAAAGGGCGTAAAAGAATATCGCAGGCCCTATGAAATCGAGAAACAGGACTACGAGAAACGCGCCAATGCCGAACACAAATATACCCAACACCGGCAAACCGTTTTCCATCAGGTTTGGTAGGTTCATCGCCGATCCTAAAGCCCACACGACCATCACGACAGACAGAATCTTAAGCGCTAGAGGAATGGGCTTCCAGCCCGTTCGTCGTGAGACTTCCGCGCTCATTTTATACTACCCATGAGCTCCGCAAGTTTATCGAAGGCTTGGTTCCATCCACCTTCACCGGCTGAACCCTCTGGTACACCGACGTGAACCATCGTCATCGTGGTCTTGCCGCCGGCTTCGCTCAGTTCAACAATGACTTCGGTGATATCAGGGTGCCCCGATGGCATACCCATGCTTTGGGGAGAGATAATCGTGCCGTCTTCGTCGCACATGCTTTCAGTATAGACGAGGCGAGACGGGCTTTTGATCTCTTTGTAAACACCTATAAACCACATCGACATCGTGCGCTCAGGCGACTTCATCTCCATACAAATCTTGCGTGTTCCGCCGACAACCAAATCCATTTCGGCTGTTGGAACAGACATCCCCATGGGGCCGTACCATTGCTTGAAAAGCTCTGGATCAGTCCACATTTTCCAAACATTCTCAATCGAAGCATCAAATTCACGCTGTAACTTTACCCAAGTTTGTTGATCACTCATCGCTTGTTTCCTTCATTGTCAGGAGAATTTCGTTCATCACGTCAAAACGCGTGACCCAGATGTGGCGGTACTGATCGGTCCAATCGGCGACGACTTTTAGCGGTCGTGCATTCAATGTGCAGGGTCGGAATTGCGCATCCCGACCCCGTGTGATCAGACCAGCATTTTCAAGAACACGGATATGCTTTGAGATTGCAGGCAGGCTCATATCGAACGGCTCTGCCAAGGCGTTTACGGTTGCTTCGCCCTGCGCCAGATGCGCAAGGATCGCTCTCCGGGTCGGATTGGCTAAGGCGGCAAAGGCCACGTCAAGCTGATCAGACTTATCCATAGCTGCATTTAATATACCACATGGTTAATTAATCAAGTGGTATAATACAGAGATCAACCCAACTTGTGAATCTCGCATTCACTAGTGTTTCCCAAAGCCGACATTGCTGAATATCTACTAATCGGCAGCAAAGTCCCGGCGGTTTCAACGGGTGGTCGCAACACTTTAGTCTTTTTGGAAAGATGGAGTGTTAGAGATGAAATATCGGACGCGGACGTTTTAC